>REEM01000098.1 GCA_007695055.1 Spirochaetaceae bacterium
CGAGCTACCTCAAAGTGGGTTGCGGCATACAAGACGTGCTCGGGAGTTAGGTACTCGTGTCCACGCTGTTTTGCCTCCTGATAAGCCGCGTTAAGAATCGCTTGGAGTTCGGTGTTTATCTGCATATCGCGTTTGGCCTCGCGTCCTTATTCTTCATACTTCTTCCATGGTGCACTTAAGCGGAAACTCCCGCTCACGTGCCATCTTTCGTACCCGCATAACCCTGGTCAGGGCGATATCGTAGGTATAGACACCTACCTCTCCCTGTCCCTTGCGGTGTACATCCAACATAATCTTCGTAGCATCGATCACCGTCTTGTGAAATACCACCATGAGCACCTCAATAACAAAATCCATGGTGGTGTAGTGATCGTTGTGGATAAGCACCCGGTACTGGGTGGGTTCCTTCAGTTCTTCCTCTACCTGCTCGTGGACGTCCTCCAGAACACCGGAGGTCGGCTCCTCGGGCATACTATCCTCCTCAGAAGTATAATACTATTTTTGTTGAGCATTCGTGTCAAAAGCGCAAGGGCGCAAAATAACCGGTTTCATCACGACCGGTGCGGCGCAGATGCGCGACCTCGATTTCAAGCGGGATGTAGCGACGGCCGAACTCGGTGTCCTTTGCCGATACGTAACGAAGAACATAACGGCCAGTGCGTCTTGCCAGCATGTGGTCGACAAAGGGAGCCAATCCAGCTGCCTCAAAGGCGTAGACGCTACGGCCGCCGGTTTCCTCAACAAGATACTCAAGCTCGGCCACCGCTATACCGGACTCCAGGTACACGACCGAAAAACGCACATCATTTACATGCAGATATTGCAGCGTCTCCTGTAGGCCAAAAGAGCTGAAACGGTCTTCCTTTGCGGCACCGTCTGTCAACAAGACCAACTCACGTGGTGCAGGTGAGTCAATGAGCGAACCTACCGCGAGTCGGAGTGCACGGTCTACGGCAGCAGATTCATGATAGTCACCACCCGCGGCAGCCCGCGCTTTGTCACTATTTGATTCAGAACGTGCGGCAACAATTCCTGGGGCTTCTTCGCCACCGACCACAAAACTCCTCGCGTTGCTACCCAGCGTTCCTAGTAGATCTTCAGTAACCCGTCGTATCTCGTTGGAATAGGCAGCCATTGAGGAGTGCCGTTCAACAACCACTGCAGCCTCAACTGGTGAGCGCTCGTGTCCGGCAAAGATCACCTCTGGGCCCTGCAGAATCCCGCCTGCATCTTCAGTTATGACAAAATTTGGAGTGCCCAGACCCAACTGCGAGCGTCCTGAACGATCCCGTACACTTATCTCTAAGAGCACCTCAGGGTGGTTGTCGGAGTTAACCCGGTCAATGCGCACATCAAGCCCGGCATACAGTGACGACATTGGAGACAGAACCATGATTTTGTCCGCGTCGAAATCAGCGGTAATAATATTGCCGTTGGCGTCGACTTGCACCGATGTGATCTTAGATGGTGGTTGATCAAGATCAAAGTCACGCCGCACTGTTTCACGCTCGGGATCCAGCAGCACAATCTCCGAACCGTTAGCGACCAGCAACCTTCCACCTGTATAGGCTGAAAGAGACTCAGGTCGTGTCAGACCAAGCTCGCGAATTGAACGCACATAGTTCCCACTCGTATCGAAGACAAAAATTGCTTGATTGCCCGCATCAGCAACGTACACATACCCGTCAAGGTATACCAAACCGGTCGGCCGTGAGAGTCCGGAAAAACCCGCACGCGGCCGCCCAAAGGAAAGCACAAAGCCACCCTCACGGTCGAACTTGCTTACACGCCGGTTACCCCAATCACTTACGTAAATGAACTCCTCGTCGTCGAGTGTGAGGTACTGGGGGCCGAGAAAGCTCCCCTCACCAATGCCACGACCACCAAAAGAAAAGAGGCGTCGGCCAGCGTGGTCGAGCACAGATATGCGATCAGCTCCAAACTCACTTACATACACTCGCCCAGAACGATCACGAGCAATATCAAAGGGTCTGTTGAAGCCCTCAAGTCCACCACGCAGGGTTTGGATAACGACGCCATTGGCGTCAAACACATGAATCTCATGCGTTCCGTACGAGGCCGCCATGAAAGAGCCGTTCGCCAATGGCTCCACAGAGGTCGGGCGCTGGAACACAACTTGATCTGCTTGCCGACCGTTAATCTCGGCGCTCACCACATAACGATCTTCGGGAGCTGTTTCTGGCCCAACTCCTTGGCTGGCACGAATGAGTTCTATACGGTTAGCAAGTCTGTTGTGTCCGTAACCTTCGGCTATGAGCGTTTCCCAGACATCAATTGCTGGCTCATAAAAACCTGAGTAGTAGTAGGCCCGCCCCAGCCACTCTCGGACAATAGGTACATCCGGTCTGTGCGCTAAGGACTGCTCGAAAGACATAATTGCCTCGTTATAGCGAGCGTTCTGAAAGGCCCGTACGCCCCAACGAAACTCTTCTTCGGCTGAGAGCGCGTCCATATCTATTTGCTGTGGCGGGACCCGCAGAACCGGAAACCCCAGAAGCGTAACGACAAGTAGTCCACGCAGTAGAGCCAGGCGATATCCGTAGTGACGTGCCGAGATACGAGCAATGCACCCGGAAGGTTCTGAAGAGCAGCCTACTTTTGAGTTCATTCGTCGGGTACCTCGGCTTCAATGCCTGGGCTCAATGAATTGTCTCCATCGCGTTTGATCTCGTCGATTACCGTTCGAAGATGTGAACGGATATCCGGGTGATGAGGAGCCTTTTTTAGGGCTTCGGAAAGTACACGCCGCGCCTCCGGGAGCTGCCTCCGGCGGAAGAAAACCCAACCCAGACTATCCAAATAGGCTGGATTATGCGGGGCACTTTTTACCGCCTGCTTACAGTACTCATAGGCCTCAGAAAGGCGCATGTCGTTCTCTGCCATTATGTAACCGAGTGAGTTGAGCGCCGTAGAGTTCTCTGGATCCATCTCAAGTGCACGCTCAAGATGCTCTATACTATTTCCGGATTGGTTCTGGGCAAACAGAACATGGCCAAGAGCCGCATGAACCTTAGCCGACTCAAAGCCCTCATCAAGTAACTTACTGAACTCAAACTCGGCGAGCCGGTAACGTTCGGTTACGGTGTAAATATACCCAAGAATCATGCGACTCTGATAGATATGGGGGAGTCCGATATCGGAGGTTACCACCTGCTCCAGATAGAGCAACGCCTCATCATAACTCCCTATGTGTGTGTAGCAGAGACCCAGGTAATAGGCGAGCTGGGGATAGTCATCACTCGACGGCTTAGCTTGCAACAACTCCTGCAAAGCGGCCTCATACTTTTTCTGCTGGAAGAGACGCACGCCCTCACGTAGAGCGTTGTCTGTCGCGGAGCCTCCCGCTTTGGCGGCACTCCGACCTTTCCAGGTTCGGTCAGCGTTGGAGATCCCGCGACCGCTTCCCTTGTTGGCTCCGCTTCTATCGGCGGGCGAGGAGTAGTTGTTCGTAGGCCTTCGCATGCTCATGACTCACCGGATTCAATTGAATAGCGCTCAGCGATATTGCACCATGCGATACCGCATACCAGTCCGTCCCAGGAACAAGATCAGTCTCGACCGGTTTTCCATTCATAAAGAAGTACTTATCACCAATTGGTGTAGAAAACTCGGCTAAGGCGTCATGATACACCCGAACACAAGGCGATGTCACCTCTACCGGCATGTCATGCTCGGAGAGGTTGGGCGAATTTATGTTGAGAAAGTAACCTTGCCCCCAGCGCTCAACAAACTCAGTCAGGCGTTCTCGCAACAGCCTAAGGAGAGGCTCAAAATGAAAAGGTGGACTGAATCCGTCAAGCGACAGAGCAATTCCAGGAACTCCCATAAATGCGGCCTGTCTTGCCGCAGCTGCCGTGCCGGAGAAAACGATATCTGATCCAAGATTCGGCCCAATATTGATTCCAGAAAGAACTACATCCGGGCAAAAGTCTAGCGCAGTCAGAAGACCGAGTATGACACAGTCAGCGGGCGACCCACTTGACACGTATCGGCGTTCACCAACCCTGCGGAACTTCATGGGTTCCCGCAGCGTTATGTAATGAGACATACCGCTACGCTCTCCGTCAGGCGCCAGAATCCAAACCTCGTGTTCCGCTGAAAGGCCATTGTATAAGGCTTCAATTCCAGGACTGTTTATGCCGTCATCATTGGTTAGTAGAACTTTCACAGCTTGCTATTCCTTTATTCGGGAAGACTCAGTCGGACGCACACCACGCGTATATCAGGAAGTGTATAGGTGCAGTATACGACCTCACTCTGGATTTGGAAAGGAGGTGCCCTTACGGTACCCTAATCTCAAGTCGTGAAGCTGCTGGCAAGTTGAGCACGAAGTAGTCTCCAGGAAAGCCGAATATTCGTTCGTACTCCTCGAGTTTCTCACTGTAGCTCTCAAGTGACGATTGTTCAATTAGGGTAACTACACAACACCCAGTGGATGATCCTGCGAGCTTAGCGCCGTGTATACCGGATATTTCACAGGAACGCTTCACGAGCCAGTCCAGCTCCGGGTAAGAAACCTCGTAGAGGTCGCGTAGACTGTTATGAGAGCGAACCATCATCTTGCCGAGATCGACCTTGTCTTGGGCGCGTATTGCTGGAAGTGCTTCACGCACTCGTTGCATTTCATTCACCACGTGTAAACAGCGGCGACGAACATCTTCGGACATGATTCCGAGCCCCTGTTCTACGTCGTCTACACCATAATCGCGGAGAGCGTAGCCACCGTGCGTACCGTGCAGTTTCTCAACACAGCGACGGCAGTCGTCTCGCCGATTCGCTTCATCTTCCTCAGAAAAGCAGTTCTGTACATGCGGGTTTGTGACCACAAAAAACGCGTCCTCAAAACTCACCGGCACCAATGAATACTCAAGACTACGGGAATCTATGTACACAGCATGTCCAGGTTCACCAAAATAGCTGGTAAGATAAGCCGAAAGACCGGTCTCGGCGCCGGTATATTCCTGTTCGGCACGACGCGCACACTGCAATAACTGCATATCGGACACTTTAAAGTCATACACGCTTTTTAGCGCAACCGCACAGGACACGCCCATTGCAGCCGATGATCCCAGTCCTATACCGCTCGGGACACTTCCAGATACGGTAAGGTTTAAGCCACGTACCGGGCAGCCCAGCCGTTGCAGCTGCATAACCACCCCTTTCAGGTAGTTAGCCCAACGGTCTTCCCGCTTATACTTGAGTGCGGAAACACTGGTCCGCTTGCGTTCATTAAGATCTGCTGCAAAAAACCGTAATGAGTTGTCGGTACGTCGACCGATGCTGACGATCATTCGTTGTTCTAGAGGAAGCCCAAACACCAGGCCATCCGAGTGCTCGGTATAAGCACCCATCAAAAGAACGGACCCTGGTGCAGAAACCGTTATATGTGGTGGTACGCCATACTCTTGTTCGTGCAACTCTGCATTTCGTTCGGTTGTCGCAAGGTCTTGAATACCAATATCCTGTACCATATGTTTTGAGTTCATACGACCGTACGCCTCCTTCGTGTCCCGGCGTGCAGGCAGATTATACATATGATTGCATAAACATTCAACAAAAAGTCTCAAGGTAGTCGAATAACATCCGAGGAGTATTCCGACTACTGAGACTACTGAGACTACTCTACAGGTGAGTGATCCGTTTTGCTCCACCTGCTTGGCCTCTGCTACACAACTCCGCCCTTTGGTGTTAAGCTGCCGTCATGATTCGACGAGACAGCCTTTGCGCGGCGGCATCGGGTATTCTCCTTGCCGTGGCCCTACCTAACGAGTTTATCCCCTACGGAACGCCACTTATTGCGCCGATAGCCCTCATTCCTCTCTTCTATGCTCTTCTGCACAGTCGTCGCCGGCGCGACTCGGTGCGGATAGGAGTGATATTTGCCGTCATTTCTACCGGGCTTTCCAATTACTGGCTGGCCAACTTTGGTGAGTTCGCGATCTGGACTATCGGCGGGCCGATCATTGGCTACTCACTCTACAACTCACTGTTGTTTCCAGTACTGCAGCGTATTCTTCAAGGCCCGGCTCGCGGTGAGCGTGTGTTCGTTGCTGCCGCCGCTTGGGCCGGATACGAGTTTCTGAAGTCGGTTGGGTTCTTGGGCTACCCGTGGGGCCTCATCTCCTACCCTGCTGGCGTGTATCTCCCTTTGATTCAGCATGTGGATGTTACAGGCGTCTGGGCCTTGTCCTTCTTGTTTGCCGCCACCAACCTTTTAGGCGCCGAACTCCTCTACCACCGTGAGGGCATTCTTTGTGACCGGTTGAACAAAAGGCTGTTAGAAACACCCAACTACGGGAAGATACCTGCTCTTTCAAAGGAGCTTATGTTACGATCTGCCGGATTTAGTTTCTTGGTGTTTATCCTCATGATGGCTTACGGGTATAGGGCACTAACACTCACCGTTCCCGCCCAGGCCGAGCTACAGCTGGTCATGGTGCAGAACAACACCGACAGCTGGGAGCGTGGGAATGAGGAGCCTTCCTTGCTGGTCGCCCAACGGCTCACTCGCCGCGGTTTGCGGCAACTCGCACCAGTCACACCAGATCTCATAGTCTGGAGTGAAACCTTGTTGAGGCGACCCTATGCGATAGACCGCGAGTATTACCGCCACTTTCCTTCAAACGACCCCTTCGTACCTTTCGTTGCAGAAGCTGGAGTACCACTGCTAACCGGGGGGCCGCATGTTGAACTCCGTGGGGATGAATGGCTTTCCTATAACTCCGCGCTTCTCATTCTACCCAGCGGTGAGCTTGAGCAGAACTACGGCAAGCGTCAGCTCGTGCCTTTTGCAGAACATATTCCCTTCTGGGAACTGTCAGTAGTACGAAACTTCTTTCGGGATGTAGTTGGCATTTTTGGCACATGGACACCAGGCCCGGAAATTACAATCTTTGAGCTACCAATACAGAATAGAGACGAGCCCCTGCGTTTCGCGACCCCGATCTGCTTTGAGGACGCCTTCTCTGGCGTAGCCCGTGCAATGGTGCGTGAAGGCGCGGAGGTCTTGATTAATCTCACCAATAATAGCTGGAGTCAAACCAACTCCGCTCAGACCCAGCACTTCGTAGCCGCACAGTTCCGTGCGGTTGAGATGCGCACAACCCTCATTAGAAGTAGTAACTCCGGGTTGAGCACCATTGTGGATCCTCACGGACGCCGGGTGATTGAGTTACCGATGTTTGAGCAGGATTACTATGCCGGTACTGTTAGCATACAACAAAGCCCACACCCGACAATCTACACCCGTTGGGGTGACTATCTGGCATGGGCCTTCTTGTTTCTGGTCACGCTCGTGCTTGCCGTTAAGGAGTTCCAAAGTCGGAGCTCCTCATGACATCCACTCACGCAAAATAAAGCGGGCAATAGCTCCTTATGAGCCTAGCCCTTGATGTTGTACTTTCGCTTGAATCGTTCAACACGTCCCGCGGTATCAACAAGCTGCTGCTTACCGGTATAAAAGGGATGCGAAGCGCTGGAGATTTCCACTTGATACAGCGGATACTCCTTCCCATCATAGCTAACCGTCTCTTTGGTTGCCACGGTTGAACGGGTCAAAAACATTGTACCGGATGCAGTGTCCTTAAACACTACCTCACGAAAACTCGGATGGATTCCTTCTTTCATGTTGCTCTACTCCTGTTACTCACCCATGCCCGTTGTATTCATCGAGCGAAGGAAGGCCTCATTATTTGCAGTTTTTTGCATTTTGTCAACGAGTAGCTCGACCACCTCGACATCGTCCATAGGATTAATCACCTTCCGCAGCACCCACATTTTTTGAAGCTCTTCCTCACTAAGGAGCAGATCTTCCCGACGGGTGCCGGAGCGCTTAATGTTTATGGCTGGAAAAAGTCGACGGTCGGCTAACTTTCGATCAAGAATAATTTCCATGTTGCCGGTGCCTTTGAACTCTTCAAAAATCACCTCATCCATGCGACTACCGGTCTCAATGAGAGCGGTAGCCACAACGGTCAGACTCCCACCGTCTTCAATGTTACGTGCGGCACCAAAGAATCGCTTAGGCTTATGTAGCGCATTGGAGTCCACACCACCAGAGAGTATTTTTCCTGAAGTTGGTACGGTCTGGTTGTAGGCACGAGCAAGGCGGGTAATAGAGTCTAGCAGAATCACAACATCATGCTTGTGCTCTACCAAACGGCGTGCCTTTTCAAGCACCATTTCGGCAACCTGGACATGGCGGGTTGCCTGCTCGTCAAAGGTAGATGAAACAACCTCGGCCTGCACATTGCGCTGCATGTCGGTGACCTCTTCAGGACGCTCGTCAATGAGCAACACAATAAGGAACACTTCAGGATGATTCGCGGTAATGGCGTTGGCAATCTTTTGCAGCAACACCGTTTTTCCGGTGCGCGGTGGCGACACAATGAGACCACGTTGTCCCTTCCCAATTGGGCAGAACAGATTGATCATTCTTGTTGAAGAATCCTTATTGCGCATCTCCATGTTCAAACGCTGATCAGGGTACAAAGGAGTAAGGTTATCAAACGGGATACGCGTCTGAGCTACCGAAGGATTGTCAAAGTTGACGCTTTCAACACGCAGCATCGCAAAGAATCGTTCGCCTTCTTTAGGAGGGCGAATCTGTCCGTAGACGGTGTCACCGGTCTTGAGGTTAAAAAGCCGTATCTGCGACGGCGAGATATAAATGTCGTCGGGGCCCGGCAGATAACTATTCTGTGGAGAACGTAGAAAACCGTAGCCATCCGGTAGAATTTCCAGCGAGCCATAGGCGTATATGGTACCGTTCTTTTCTGTATGAGCCTTCAGCACCGCAAAAATAACTTCCTGCTTTTTTAAGGACAACAGGTTCTCTTGCGCAATTCCAATCCGCGCGGCAACCTTACGAAGCTCCTTCATGTTGAGCCGTGTGAGATCGTTAATGCTGAGCGTCTTGCTGTCCTTGAGTTGGTCGGCGTTTAGATTGCCGGTCCACATCCCAAAGCGGTCGTGTGAACCACGCTGCTTGGCACCAGACGCCCTGTCTTCATCACTTTCAGGTTTGTTGTCATCAAAGTCTAGCGATTCGTTTATGTCGCGGGTAGACTCGGGGGTGGTTCCGTTCACGGCATCAGGTTCAACGCCGTTATCGGGGACAGGACTCTCCCCGCCCTTTTCGTTGTCGCTATCCTTGATAAGGGCAACGCGAACCTTTTTTTTGCGGGGTGCTTTGCGGGCACGAGCGTCATTCTCGTTGCGCCCATTCTCAGTTGTAGCCGACTCTTCAGCTTTGGTGTTGTCACTATTCATGTACAGGATTCTCCGCGGTGTTTTGACTCTTTTCCGTTCGGGATGCCCGCTCGGTCTGGTACCAATACAGGTGGGCGGCAGGCTCTACGTTTTCCGTGATGTGTTTCCGGTTTGCTTCGCATCATGGTGCGACAGACGCCAACACTATATCAATACAATGTTATGCAAAACTTGTGCAGAATTAACGTCAAAGCGGTGTAAGGATTGCGAGAGGGCGAAAACTTCCCTCACCCCGTTACTATATTCGCTCACCGCAGTAATGTCAATACAGAGTTCTGCTTGATTCCTTTAGCTGTTCGGCAGGGGCCGCAAACACATCGACTGAGTTCGGATTTTTGAGCATCTCACAGGTGCCCTCAAAGACCACCCCGTCCGCGATACGGAGTTTCGCTGCCTGCACATTTCCGTATACCTTGCCGCCCGCGAGCATCTCAAGGTTACCGGAAGCAAACACGTTTCCTCGAACAACTCCGGCAATGATGACGGATTCGGCCGAAACATTAGCAATGACCTCCGCACCTTCGTCAATGTAGAGAAACCCACTCGCCGATATTTCGCCTTCAAAGCGGCCGCTGATCCGTACCGACTCCCTAAATCTCATTGTTCCCTTAAGGCTGCTGAGAACGCCGATTCGACTTGTGGTTCGCGGTACGTTACGCGTATCTATAGTTCGTGCCATGACGCTACTTCGTCTTCATCACAAATACGCCATCCCAGTCTTCCGGTGGAGGATTCTCCATGTAATGGGCACAACGCGCGTAGTAGACCTTCGAAGGCCCGTCGCTCGGGTCAACCTCAAGCGCCTTGGAGAACAAGTCTCTGGCCTGCTCAAACTCCATAAGTTTGTATAATTTCCGGCCTTCAGCAAAATAATCAAGCACCTGCTGTTTCTCTGCAGTTATCATCGCTGCACCTCATCCAGATCTGTCTCACTGAACCGAGTGAAGCTTCTCTGATACTTTGCGTCCAATGCGGCTACGGTTACTTCACCCTCACGAAGTTCCTCATCTTGTTCACCAAGATCACTGATCTCGGCCTGAAGCTTCTCAAGCGCACCCAAGGTCGCCTCGGTCTCCTTGCGTACCAAGGAGACAAAGCTCTTCACGGCCGTGACATCTTCAGGATTGAGCGCATCGGCTGCTTGCTTAAGCTCGGTAATCGGTTCCTGGAGGTGTCCGGAAAATTGCACCAAGGACGTGTTCAACGACTCAATCAATGCGATACGATGCTCTCGTCTGAGCACCTGTTGAGCGAGTTCTTTATCTCGTAGTACGGCCTTGATGCGGGCAAGCACCTCTGAGAAGTTGAAGGGTTTGGTTATGTAGTCCTCTACACCAAGTTCAAAGCCCTCAATCTTATCCTGTACATCGTCCATTGCGGAGAACATAATAATTGGGGTGTCCTTGAGATGATCGTACTCTGGGTCGTTCTTAACAATGCGAGTGACCTCCCAACCGGAAAGCTTAGGCATGATGTTGTCGAGCATCACTAAGTCGGGTCGATTCTCACGAATACTGTCGAGAGCATCTTCTCCGTTTGACGCAGTGAACACGGTGAACCCTAGTTTGCTTAGCATGACGTCAAAAAAGTTAAGATTGATCTCCTCGTCGTCAACTATCAATATGCTCGCATTCTGCATGGAAAGTTCCTTGGTAGGTTGTGATATGTGCGCTTCATGTATATTCTCAATCGTTTGCTTGTGATTTGTCAAGCGCCGTTCGGATAGCACAGAGAACCAGAAGACCGAAGGCGACAATAGTCAAGATAACCGCAACGGCATCGCCAATTCGCAAGTACAAGGTGTCTCGCTCGGTATACACCGGAACATCCGCAATGAGATAGCCCTCAACAAAGGCCGGGTACAGTGCCTTTATCCTTCCATTTGGATCAATAACCGAGGTCATGCCACCGTTCGTGCCTCGCACCACTGAACGTCGGGTCTCGCCCGCACGAAAAACAGCCATTGCCATGTGTTGCATAGCCGAAGGAACAGAGTGAGCCCAGGAGTCATTGGTGAGATTTACAATGACCTCAGCTCCTGCGTTCACAAAGTTTCGGGACAAATATCCAAAGGAGTCCTCAAAGCAGATCGGGGTCGAGAACGACATACCAGCGGCCTCGAAGACGGTGTATTCAGCCCCGGCCTGCCAAAAAGTAGTGTCATTCTCCACCAGTAATCTATGAATCCACGGAAAGGCGTTGCGAAAAGGAAAGTGCTCGGTAAAGGGTACTAAGTGTATCTTGTGATATACATCAATGAACTCACCGTCATCAAAGACCAAGGCTGCATTATAGTCCTCACGTACCAGGGCACCCTGTTCATTGCGAACCATGCGTCCGTCACCGTTGCCTATGACAAAAGGAACATCCTGTTGCTCAAGAAAGCGTCGCAACTCCCGCACCAACTCGTAGCTCTCCTGGTGCTCGCGATAGCGAGTATGATAATCAATGGCTGGCACAAATGAAGTTTCACTCCAGATAACAATGTCGATATCGGGGTCTTCGGCTAAGGCCGCTGAACTCTGCCGGAGTGAAGCATTGAGGGATGCTCTATATGCCTGGAGTCCCCCGTCCCACGGATCTACATTTTGCTGCACCAAGGCTGCCCGAACATGACGTGCATTTGAGTAGTCCACGCTACTCACGACCCCGTAGAGCAGTGCCACACTCATTACACCCAGGTACACAAATCCAGGAATGGGTTGGCCCCGAAGCAGGGCCGCAATGCGTTTGTGAGGTTGTTCAAGACCGGAGAAGAAAGCACGACCAAGGTACAGCGATGGATAGACGACGAGAGCAGACACGCCCCAGATTCCAAATAGTCCCGACACCCTAACCAGCGGTGAGACCAAGAACTGACTATATCCTAATATTCCGTAGGGATACCCCAAAAAAAACTGGGTGCGCAGGTATTCGTAGGCCAGCCAGAAACAAAGCTGAACCAGGAATCCGTAACGCGGAAAGGCACGGTCTGCCAGTTTTAACGCTGGGAACAGCGCGGTGAAATACACTGCGTAAATGAGCGGAACTATAAAAATTGCCAATGGATGAAAGTTCAGCAGCCAGTAGTTAAACAGTGAGTAGGTCAGAAAACCATAAACAAATCCGTAGGGAGCAATCACCCGCCACGATGCGCGCCGAACGAGAAGTGGCAGAGGCAGCAACGCAACAAACCCAAGAAACCCAAAGCCGTTGTGGTTGACGGGGTTAGGAAATGCAGCCGAGAAGAGCACTGCAGCGGCCACGATAAGGCCCATATCAATGAGACTATTCTTGACTTGAGTTTGTTTGATTACACCGATCTGTTGTGTTGACTTCATGGATGCGGGGATTTTTTTTCTGGAACTAAGACTCATCTGCTGAACTTCGAAGACTCCAAACACTTTCCTTCAACTCACGACCAGGGCGGAAAACCACAACACCGTGGGATTGAACACTGACCGTGTCACCGGTCTTTGGATTTCTAGCTTTTTCACGGCCCTTGCGTGTCCGTACCTCAAAGGTTCCGAAACCGCGAAACTCGACCACACGGTCAACGCACAAAGCCGATTTTACCTCGGAGAAAAAGAGGTCGACGATCTTCTGAATGTCTTTCTTGCTGATCTCGCACTCTTCAGCAATCGACTCAACAATCTCTGCCTTTGTGAGCTTGTCATTCGCCACGGTTTCACCTCCAGCCAACACATCTTACCGGAACACTTCGCGACGCAGTATGACAATTGCGCCGCGACCACTGTGTCTGCGTTAGGACGCTATTGTGACGAGATGACCGCGTTGAGCTTCTTATGCAGACGAGACTTTTTTCTGGCTGCGTTATTCCGGGGGTAGATTCCCTTGGACGCGGCCGAATCAATGAGCTTTGTCAGCTCCAAGTAACGCTGCTGCGCGTTCTCTTTCTCATTTGCCTGGCAAGCCTCAAGGAACTTACGCGTTCCGGTGCGTACCTGGCTGCGAACTGACCGATTTCGAACTCGGCGTTTTTCACTCTGACGATGCCGCTTAGCGGCGGAACCTACTTTGGTCAAACTCTGTATCCTCCGTGGATTAATGCCTAAATTGAGGCTGAACGCTATCAAATAACTCCTTGAGTGTCAAGGTATTCTTTGGCGGCGTTCATTGGAGGCGTTGAGCATGTCCATACTTCACATGTCACACCAGTCGTCCGCTCTTTTCTTTTCGGACAATTGCCTGTAGATTACCATAGAATACGAAGGTGAGAGCGAGAAGATGAACTCAGTTTTTTTTGTGGCCGCAGTTAGCGGATTATTGTACACGTGGGACCTTCAACTAAAATTTCTCACTGTGTTCCGGTACTCCGCGACACGGAACTATATCAAAAGCAGTATCTGGAACTGGACACGGGAACTCTTTGCCGTCGCTCGACTATACGGCGGACTCCATGTCAGAATTAGTTCCGAAGTTCAAAAAGATGATATCCCAGCGCAATGCATGATTATTGCTAATCACCAGAGTTTGGTCGATATTGCGGTTCTGCTGTTTGCGTTCCCACATCATTCACTGCGTTTTGTAGCCAAGAAAGAACTAGAACGTTGGTACCCTGCGGTTTCACATGTACTGCGGGTACAGAGGCATGCAATGATCGACCGCCGAGCAAACTACTCAGACACTATGAAAAAGCTTGGTCGTCTCGGACGTAATAGTGTATCCGGGTACTGCCCCGTGGTTTTTCCGGAGGGCACTCGCTCGCGCGACGGTCTGGTCAAAACCTTTAGCGCTGGCGCGGTACGTCGTGTACTTGAAGGCAACCCGCTCCCGATCGTTTCGGTGGCTGTAGACGGAGGATACAAAGTCAGTCATTTTGAATCATTGGTACGCGACACACGTAAGAAGGTGTATCGGGCACGAGTAATGCGAGTATACCCCGCCCCACAAACCAAGCAGGACGTAGCGGCAACGCTGAGATCTGCACAGCAGGAAATCACGAGCCAGATAGAAAGCTGGCAACATATGGACTCATAATTAGCATGCTACACGAATATCGAACACTCCTCCCGTATCTGCACGAGCACAAATGGCGCTATCTTGCGGGCATACTTGCTCTTGCGGTAGCAAGCGGAGGGCAACTTTTCATACCACAACTCATGCGCATTGCCATTGATATTATTGCTGGAGGGGTATTCGATCTCTCCGAAATTGTCCCGGCTCTGCTGTGGATGGTACTCATTTCGGCAGCAATTGCAGCAGGGCGTTTCGGATGGCGCTATTTCATTCATGGCGCATCCCGCACCATTGAGGCCAGCCTGCGAGCCCGCTTCTTCACACACCTCCTGACCCTGTCACCGGAATATTTCGGACGCACTCGTACTGGTGACCTCATGGCTCGAGCAACCAATGACCTCCAGCATGTTCGCATGGCGGCTGGCATGGCCTTGGTTGCTGCGGTCGACGGAATTTTCATGACGCTCGCTATTCTCATCATCCTGTTCATGCGAATTCCGCCGCGGCTGGCACTACTCACTATTATCCCACTACCGGCCATCACACTCACAATTCTCCTGCTTGGACGTGTCATTAGCCGTCTCTTTAAACGTGTCCAGGAAGGCTTTGCGCGCCTCAGTGAACAGACACAGGAAACCTTTGCTGGCATCTCGGTTGTAAAGACCTTTGTCAAGGAGCCCTACTTTCTGGACCGATTTCGTGAAGCGAACCAGGAGTACCAAATACGAAACCTCAAGTTGGCGCGAATCTGGGGCTCCTTCATGCCGATTGTGGGCTTCCTCTCCGGTGCAACGACCTTGTTGCTGTTACGCTTCGGGGGTGAGGCGGTTCTCGTAGATAGCTTGAGTCCAGGCGAGTTCGTGGCTACCTTGAGCTACCTCGACATGTTGACCTGGCCGATGGTAGGGGCCGGATTTACCGTCAACATGCTCCAACGCGGCGCAGCAGCCCTCAAGCGAATTAACTCGGTGCTTGAGGAGCGTCCCGAGATCAGCTCACCCCCTGACGCTGTCGCTGAGATTACCGGCGCTGATCTGGAGCTGCGGGGGCTTCATTATGACTTTGCTGATGGAACCCAAGCGCTACGGGATATCTCGTTCAAGGTACCTGAGGGTAGCTCTGTTGGAATTCTTGGACGTACCGGCTCGGGGAAGTCGACCATTATTTCAATGCTTCCACGTTTTCTCGACCCTCCGCCCAACACTGTTTTTGTCGGTGGGGTCGATGTTACCCGACGAGAACTGAGTGCCGTGAGAAAGCAGTTTGGCATGGTACCGCAGGATAGCTTTCTCTTTTCCATCGATATACGCAGCAACATTGCTTTTGGAATAGATGAATTATCTGAAGACGCCGTCCAGACGCTCTGCAGCATTGCCGCCCTTGACCGTGATCTGGCAATATTTCCTCGCGGCCTGGAAACCATGGTTGGCGAACGCGGTGTGACCTTGTCCGGTGGGCAGAAGCAACGTATTGCCATTGCGCGGGCGCTGGCAATTAACCCTCAGATACTGATCCTGGACGACTCACTCTCGGCAGTCGACACCGAAACCGAGGAACGTATTCTGGCCGCATTGCTGCGCTATAGACAGGGCAAAACAACAGTCATAGTTTCGCACCGGGTTTCTACCCTCCAACGTGCCGACCACATAGTGGTTATTGAAGAAGGCCGGGTTTCAGAGAGCGGCACACACGCAGCGCTGCTTCACAGCCGAGGTTTCTACGAACAGGTATATCGCATCCAGCAGCTTGAGCGCTCCGGGCACGCACGGACACAGGAATAGGACGACATGGAAGACGAGAAAGTTATCAAGGGTTATGACCCCCTCATTATGAAGCGTCTCCTAGCCTTCCTGCGCCCCTACAAACTCATTACCGCCTTTGCACTGACTGCGCTCCTCATAGCGACTGTCGGTGAACTTTTACTGCCGGTTGTGCTGCAACAGGCCCTGGACCACCATGTACTCAATAGACGGCGTGCCGTAGATTCCTCCCTGGAGCTCCCGGGCGATATCGACGAGCAGCAGCGAATTCTCATTGGTGATGAGTTCTTTATAACGGAAAGTGCTCTAACGACCCTTTCTCGCGCCGACCGGCGGCGCTATGAGGAGGAAGGGTTCATCCGCGACTTCCAGTACATTGTCGTTCCGCGGCCAGCTGATGTGAGTGCGGTGAGTGAGGCGGGTGCGTTGCTTGGTGAGACACATGTAGCTATTCCGTTGGAGGCTTTCTCCGGGCTCCCACTCGATATGCGGCTGGAGCTACGAAGTGAGGATGTTGCCGGACTGAGGCGCAGTGGCATCCTGTTTCTTGCAATCCTCACGGCGGTGCTGGTGTTTGGCTTTCTTCAGGTGTATACCATGGCGGTCATTGGTCAGCGAGTTATGATGGATCTGCGACTGAAACTCTTTGATCACACCATGCACCAGTCCTCGGCCTACCTCTCCCGTAACCCGGTAGGCCGCATCGTGACGCGCCTGACCAACGACGTGGAAACCGTAAATGAGCTTTTCACCTCGGTGCTTATGGAACTGGTGAAGGACATCGCGCTCATGCTCGGGGTCATTATTACCTTGTTTGCATTGAATCGGCAGCTCGGTCTCGTAACGCTGCTCACCCTCCCTCCGGTGGTCGTGTTAACCGAGTTCTTTCGTCACCGCGCGCGAGATGCCTTTCGGTCTGTACGCCTGCGCGTCTCGGCCATGAACACATTTCTCTCGGAACATATTTCCGGGATGTCAGTAGTCCAACTCTTTGCGCGCGAGCAAGCGGTTACCAAGACCTTTACCAAGAGCAACACCAAGCTTCTGGCCGCAAATCTTGGTGAGATGTATGTTTTTGCCACCTTTAGGCCGCTTATTGAGTTTCTTGCTGCGACATCAACCGCAGTTGTTATCTATTTTGGCGCCGCTTTTCTGCTCGACGGGGCCATTACCTTGGGAGTTCTCATTGCGTTCCTCAACCTGGTAAGACTCTTCTATCAACCAGTGAGAAATATCTCGGAGAAGTTCAATCTGCTGCAGAGTGCAATGGCCGGTGGGGAGAGGGTTTTCCACCTTCTGGACGAACGAGAACGCATCGCGGACAAACCCAGTGGCTCGGCTCGGCGCGAGTTCCGCGGAGAAATTGAGTTCCGAAATGTTGAGTTCTCATACATCCCCGGCGAACCGGTGCTCCGAAACCTGTCGTTTACCGTGCCAGCCGGTCAAACCGCCGCAGTAGTAGGATTTACTGGAGCGGGCAAAACCACGATCGTAAACTTACTGACCCGTCTTTGGGATGTGGAGTCCGGTGCGATACTGGTTGACGGCCAGGATATTCGCAGCATGCCCTTAGCCGAACTACGCGGTCTGATCCAACCGATTCAGCAGGACGTCTTCTTGTTCAACGACACCATTCAGAACAACCTGACTTTAGGCGCCCCAATCTCAGAAGAAAGGATTATGGCGGCCGCCGAGGCTGTTCAAGCCCATAGCTTTATTGAGGCACTTCCGGCCGGGTACGACACCATGCTTGCAGAGTCCGCAGTTAACATATCTACAGGTCAAAGACAGCTACTCTCATTGGCCCGCGTAGTTGCGCATGATCCAAAAATTCTCATTCTAGATGAGGCCACCGCGAATATCGACACCCAAACCGAGCAAATGATTCAGCAAGCAATGAAGACCGTGATGCAGGGTCGCACATCTATTGTCATTGCGCACAGGCTCTCTACCATTCGCAGCGCCGACACAATTCTGGTGTTGTCCGCTGGCGAGCTCTTGGAACAGGGGCGGCATGAGGAGCTCCTGGCGAAAGGTGGCCTCTACGCCTCACTGCACGACCTACAGTATCTCGACACCTGAGACCGCTTCGCGGAGACTCCAACGGCTATTCTGCTTGTCGTAGAAGTAGTCGCCTTCTTTGAGGACGATACTGCGGCCCTCGCCACCGACTACACGAATTTGCCGTGTGAGTACGTTAACATCAACCACACGAAATACATCACTCTCAAAATGAACACGGTGCCCTTCATCGGGAAGCGTCTTGCGCTCAGAACGGTAAAAGTCATACTCATACGCCAAGCAACAGAGTAGGCGGCCGCAGGGGCCTGAAATCTTCATTGAATTAAGGGAAAGGTTCTGCACCTTTGCCATCTTAATGGAAACCGGCTTGAGCTTGTCGGTCACACCATGACAGCAAAAACTGCGCCCGCACACACCCTTCCCTCCGACGACGCGCGACTCATCACGAACGCCTATTTGGCGCAACTCTATACGCATGCGGAAGCGACCAACCAGTTCCTTTACCAGGTCACGAAAGTCTACCCTTCCATCTGCGGTAAAGAAGAACACAATTTTGGGCTCATCTATGAGGTAGTGTACCGACACGAGTTTCATGTCGAGCCCGGTCGCAGTAATCTTCGCCCGAGCGACCTCGCGAGCCTCATACTCAAGTTCAAGGTTTAACTCATATGTCGCAAGGTCTTGGTCTCCGGCGACTCTATCAACTGCAAGCACCTCTTTCCACTGAGGTAGGCTTTCTTCGCCCACCGGGCCCAAGACAATGGCAAGATCCGACCCGTACTTCGTGGGAACCATTACGCAGTCATTTGTACGAAGCTCAGTGTTTTCCGGAAGCCGACACAGCGCTGTTTCACTTGTGTGCAACATTCGTACTACAATATATCCGGTGGCTTCTTTGTTTTGAGCCGCCAGAGTTCGGAGTGCTTGTTCACCCATCTGAACTCGTAAATTACCCATATTCTTGATACATCCTTTTTCATTTCTCATGCGCTACTGCAGCATATTCACCAGCAAACCTTCAATTTCCTGAACTCGGGCCAAGAGCGCCAGAGGCTCGGCCTGAGTCGCCATAAGGGCGCCAGCAAGCCTCTCCAATTTCTGGTCGACAACCGCAATCGTGGTGAAGCGCTTACGGTTCATAACATTGGCGCCACTTTCCGTTTCCTGAACTTCGAGGCCGTCGTTGACGACAATCCGCAAGAATGAACGGACCGCATCCCGGTATCGATCTAAGTTCACCAGGGTATTCGCACGAACAAGTTCCTCACCGAGAACGTGAATCGTGTCTAGAAGCTCCTCCGCCTCGGCACGTCCCCGTGCCGATCTCTCACTGCGAAGACCGCTTCGGGTTATCTCGTCCACAGCATCAACTGTCTCGGGGCGTAACATGTGCGAGAAACCACCCTTCTCGGATGATGAGGCTGCATCTGTCTTTTTTCGTTTTCGTCGTTCGTCGTCGCGAAGACCAAAAAACGAACCGGGCTCAATGCGATCCACAAAGCCTCCGTTAGCCTTGAAACTACCCTTGCCGACCCGAGACTGGCGTTTCTGTTTGCCCGTCTGCCGAGCTACGGCCACCCTGAGACGCTATGTCCGGTCGCCGTCGTTGCACCTCGGAGAAGAGCAGGAAAGGCCTCTTTTTCCGTACACGGCCTTGAGTCGGTGCTCGTTCACCAACACCACTAATCTCCATTACTCCATGAAGCAGCACCCCTTCCTCAGCCACAAGGCGGGGAGCGTGAATGTCTGCTAACACCAATGCCGATGATAACACGATTACTGTCTCAGCGGCATAAATACTTCCTCGAAGTACACCGCCCACAACAACCGTTCCAGCCTCTATAGTGCAGTCCGCACGGCCGTTGCGCCCAATAATAACCTTGCCGGAGGTCTTAATGGACCCAGAGAAATCCCCGTCCACACGGAGGAGGCCGGACAGTTCAAGGTGACCTCGGAAATGAGTGCCTTCACCGACGATTGAGTTGATGTATGCATCTTCGGCACTGAGCCGGTTATCCGCCGCCATGTTATCTCCAGCTTGTTTTTGTACAACCGAAACGGAAAGCCCGTCACGGAACGCCTATGGGCGAACTATCGGACACTGTCCCAGCCGCCGAAATCCCCCGCCATCTTGAGAAAACCGGCGGGATCTACTACATCGGTACCTAACCATATCTGGAAATAGAGCCGTGGGCCGGTGGCAAGGCCGGTATTGCCCAGCGCACCCAGGCGTTCGCCTTGTATCACTTGCTGTCCTTCGGATACGGAAATACTCTGCAAATGGGCGTAGCGTGTCCTAAATCCGTACCTGTGTCGCACCCAAACATAAAGACCGTAAGTTGGGTCAAACCCTATCTCCGATACCTTACCGTTTGCCGCAGCTACCACCGGTACACCCAAAGCATCGGCTATATCAAACCCCTTGTGAATGTACCATTGGTCGGTAATTGGGTGGATATTCGGGCCAAACTCCATAGTAACACGCCCGCGACCACCCTTAATGGGCCAGAAATTAGGCAGGTCGGCAAGGAGATCTTTCTGCATACGCAGCACACCTGCCAAGGAATCTATAGGTTCCACCGCCGAGTCCACCATAGCCACCAAGCGGCGCACGGTCTGAAGCTCGGCTGGCTCGTTGGGATTGACCTCATCCACAATCATGTCTGCGCCTAAGTCGCCTGCAGCGGTTGGCGGGGCTTCACGACCACGACCCGGAGGCGCCATATCCAGACCGGCAAGAGTATCTTGAAGTGTCGAGTCGAATGCACGCGCGAGTCGCATTGCATCCTCAATCTCGGTAACAACCGAACTCAGCCTCCGCTCAGTTTCGTCCAGCCCCGCTTCGCGCTCCCGTGCAGCCCTCGCGGAGCCTGAATATACAGTCGTCAAGTAGAAGAAGGTGAAGACCAAGCCGGAAAGCAGCAGCACCAGTAAGGACAGCACAACTGCATTGACCTGAACGCTCACGCCACGACGGTCGGTGTGAGGAATTAACATGATCGTAAATTTTTTGCTGGCAAGTGTCGCTAAAGAAGCCCCGATTTTGGCGAACAAGCTTCCGATCGGCCGTAAAATTGCAAGTGGAAGATCGGCGTGAGACCGTGACCTTCGTGCCTTGCCGCGTCGTGGATATCCCATGGCTTCCTATATATGGTACGCACACCCGTGTGCACGAGAAAAAACGTTAATGAGCTTTGATTCACAGCTGTTGTAATTCGGCAGCAAGACCCATAACAAGCACCAGATTACTGCTCAAAAAAGGTATCATGGTGCTGCCCCTTTGTCAAACCGGGCAAGCTCGAACCAAACCGTAGAATGGTTAATGCTTTTTGAGATCCTCGTTGACGGTTGGAGGAGCATGAGGTATGATGGGGAAGATATTTACAAGACTCTAGACTCAATCCTTCTCGTATACTAGGTGACGCATGAAACTATTTGATTCTCATGCTCATATCGGCCTCATTCATGAGGACCCGATCGAGCAACTCATAATTGTGCAGGAAGCCCGACAACACAAAGTCGAAGGCCTACTCAGCATTAGCAATAACCTTCAAGACTTTTTCCAGATTCATGCCAATCTGAAGACGGCCAGCCATGTGTACCATAGCGTCGGAGTATCACCCTCAGAGGTGACCAACCCGGGGCGTGACTGGGAGACAAAGATTGAGGAAGGCGCCGCTCTTGAAAGGGTTGTTGCTATTGGAGAAACCGGTCTCGACTACTTCAGAAAGTTTGGTGACAAGGACTCCCAGATCGAACTCTTTATTCGGCAGCTGGAAATTGCCCAGCAACTGCAGTTACCAGTGGTAATTCACAATAGAGATGCCGGTCGTGATGTACTAGAGATTCTGAGGGAACGTTTGCCAACCCGTGGAGGTGTGCTTCATTGCTACTCCGAAGACTGGAACTACGCGCAAACGGCGTTAGAACTGAACTTGTATATCTCATTTGCTGGCAACGTCACGTATAGAAATGCACGCAACCTCCATGACACCGCAAGGAACATGCCGCTAGAACGCATCCTTATTGAGTCGGAAAGTCCTTTCATGGTACCAGCGGCCTATAGAGGGCAACGGAACAAGCCATCTTACTTGGTCGAAACAGCCAAATTTATTGCAGATTTGCGCGGTATGCCGGTAGAGGAGTTCTGCGAGGCTGTCTACAAGAACTCGCAAACACTCTTTGGAATAACATAAGCGCCGTTTAGCGGTACAAGTTACACCCTCAAACATTGGCGACGAATGCTACACGGTTGCCGTATGCGTAGCTTGGCTTGTTGACCGAACGTGAAATGAAATGGTATACACAGTGGTGTGATCCACAACTCAGACTCGGTTAAACATTTCTGCGGAGTAGCGGGCGTATATTGTGCAAAAGAAGACGACATCCCTGCACAACTATTCTACTCGTTATTTGCATTGCAACACCGCGGGCAAGAAAGCTGCGGGATTGCGTATCGCCGAGACGGGCGAACAATCGTCTACAAAGATCTCGGGATGGTGTCTCAGGTACTCCCACACTATTTAGAGAAGCCTCGTCCGAGCACGGTAGGCATTGGGCATGTCCGCTACTCTACCCATGGTGGGAACAAACTAGAAAATGCGCAACCCATTGTAGTAGAGTGCAATAAAGGTACCATCGCTCTTGCACACAACGGAAACATCTCCAACACAACCGCGCTAAAGCAACAACTCTTTGCCGACGGCTCAATATTCCAGAGTAGCTCCGACAGTGAGTTGATTCTTCACCTGATCTCTCGGTCTCGTGCTGGAGACTTCCATTCCGCTTTGGTGGAAACCTTGCAACGGGTTGAGGGTGCATACAGCATAACCATGATTCACGACAACCGACTTGTTGTCATTCGTGACCCCCTGGGATTTAGACCTCTCTATCTAGGCTGGAAGGATGGCATGTACGCTGCAGTCTCCGAAACCTGTGCCCTTGATATTCTTGGCATATCTCAGTACCGAGCAGTGGAGCCCGGTGAAATTATCTCCATAGGTCCGGACGGCGTAAGCTCAGATTTTCTTCCACGACAGACTCCTCATGCCCAGTGTGTCTTTGAGCTGATCTATTTCGCTCGGCCTGACTCCGAGATCTTCAGCCATTCGGTTCATGCGGCCCGCAAACGAATGGGGAAAGCACTTGCGGCTGGCGACAAGGCCGTTGGGGACGTGGTACTGCCGGTTCCGGATAGTGGAAATTCGGCGGCACTGGGATACTCCGAGGCATCGGGTATTCCTTTTGAGCTGGGACTTACCCGCAATCACTACGCCGGGCGTTCCTTCATTCTGCCGACGACATCGGCTCGGGAGCTTGCTGTACGCATGAAGCTCCATCCCGTGAAACACGTCATTGAAGGCCGCAGCGTTATACTCGTCGACGACTCATTGGTGCGCGGTACCACCGCTCGAAGCCTGGTGCGACTAGTACGTGAGGCTGGTGCCCGTGAGGTTCACTTGCGCTTGTGCTCACCGGAAATCCGTTGGCCCTGTTTTTTCGGGATTGATATCCCCACACGCGGCGAACTGATTTCTAACCACCTTACGAACGAGCAGATTGCCGAGTATATCGACGCAGACTCGGTTCGCTTCCTGTCCATAGAAAGCCTGCGCGGTTGCCTTGAGAATCACAAGGACTTCTGCTACGCCTGTTTCAGCGGCTCCTATCCGGTCAAGGTTCCGCTCGGGGCAGATGCGGTACTGGCGCCCGCGACCCATCCCAACGCTGGAAAGCCAGAAAAGCCAGGTAGCGACGGCACGCATGTCCCGGGAGAAGCGCCATGAAACCAAGAAGTTACAACGAAGCCGGAGTCAATATTAAAGCTGGCGACGAGTTCGCTGAGTACATTGCGAGCATCAACTCCCCTGCTGTTGCGCGCGGAATAGGAGGCTTTGCATCTCAGGTACCGCTCAACCTCGCTGACTACATCGAACCAGTTGTACTTACCAGCACTGATGGAGTCGGCACCAAGTTGCTTGTGGCTCGTGAGCTTGCCGACTGGAGCACGGTGGGAATAGATCTGGTTGCAATGTGTGTGAACGACCTTGCTGCCTGTGGCGCTCAACCGCTTCAGTTTCTGGACTACATCGCTTGCGGAGCAATTGATGCGGCGGTGCTCAAGAGCGTCATTGCCGGAGTTATTGAGGGATGCAGGCAGGCCGGATGTGTGCTTGGCGGAGGCGAAACAGCGGAAATGCCGGATATGTACGGCGCCAATGAGATTGACCTTGCAGGCTTTGTGGTTGGTGTAGTGGAAAAATCACAACAGTTGCCGTGTCCGGAAGAGATGCGGGCAGGTGACATTCTCTACGGCCTCCCCTCCACCGGGATCCACTCCAACGGTCTGTCTCTGGCACGCAAGGTTGTGGCAACCGAGAATCGCACAATGAGACAAGCACTCTTGGTTCCCACGAAAATCTACGTTGATGAAGCCATGAATTTATGCCCCGGAGAAGACGTTAAGGGAGCCGCACACATTACCGGTGGTGGACTCCAGGGCAACATTCGACGGGTTATCCCTGAGCATCTTGATGTTGAACTGAGCTGGGACTGGCCCGTGCCGGATATCTTCACCCATATATATCGCGAGGGTGTAGACCTGAGTGAAATGCGAGCCGTGTTTAACATGGGAATTGGCTTTGTGTTTGTCGTCACGGCAGCGTCAACCGGAGCTTTTGAGACACGAGCAAAGGCAGCCGGGATAGAAACCTTGCGAATTGGAAGACTTAGGTCAAGGTGGGCGCATGGCTAAGCTCGCGGTTTTTGCCTCGGGTACAGGAAGTAACTTTGCCGCGATTGCAGACTTCTTGATGCGTCACACCGGCGACACCGACAAACACCAGCTAGTTTGTTTGGTAACCGACAGACTGGATGCCAAGGTTGTGTCAAAGTCAGTCTCCCGAAACATTCCCGTTGTTGCAGTACGCTACACATCTCGATTCGCGGCCGAAAGCACACTTCTCAAGGAACTTGAGAAGTATCAACCCGACCTTATTGCCTTAGCCGGGTTCATGAGGCTTTTAAGCCCCGAGTTCGTGGACCGCTACCCAAATCGCATTGTTAATCTTCATCCTTCCCTACTTCCTCGACACGCCGGACTTAATGCGATACAACAGAGTTATGCTGCAGGCGACTCGGAGTTAGGTATCACCATCCACTATGTTGACCATGGACTCGATACCGGCCCTGTTATTCTGCAACGTTCGTTTTCACGGAATGACGAAGATACCCAGGCCGACATTGAAGGCCGTATTCATACACTTGAACATGAGCACTATCCACGGGTGGTGCAGAAGCTTCTTGACACCATTGATGCACAGCGGAACGGCATTGATGCGAAGCAGACTGATAGGGAGGACTAAGCGATGCGGGTACTTGTTCTAGGTGGCGGCGCACGCGAACATGCAATTGCATGGAAATTCTCAAGAAGTTTCCGCATATCGGGGCTGTTTGCGGCTCCCGGGAACGCTGGCATAAGTGAGATCGGCACCTGCTTTCCAGACGTCGCTGAAACCGACGCCGAGGCTGTGCTGAAGCTGTGCCGCGAGAATAGAATTGAACTCGTGTTCGTTGGTGGCGAGAGCGCGCCAGCTGCGGGTGTGGTAGATGTACTCCAAGAAAACGGCATTCAAGTTATTGGCCCGCACAAGGATGCTGCCCGGCTGGAGTTCAGCAAACAGTTCTCCAAGGAGTTCATGCAACGGCATGGTATTCCCACCGCGGCGGCCAGAACATTTGAGACTGGGCAACATACTGAGTTTCAGAACTATCTCGACGACCTGTCCGGCATGATTGTCCTCAAGAAGAGCGGCTTGGCAGCCGGAAAGGGCGTGCTTGAGTCGGCTGACCGAAACGAGTTACTCCGCTTTGGGCGCAAAGTGCTTGACGACGACTCGCTCATAGTGGAGGAGTTTCTTAAGGGTTTTGAAGTCTCGGGCTTTGCTTTGTGTGACGGCACGAATCACGTGCTCCTCCCCTTCTGTGCCGACTACAAAAAGGCCCGCGACAACGATCGCGGACCGAATACCGGCGGCATGGGTGCCGTGTGTCCGGTTCCCTGGTTAGACAAGAGCGAGATAGACCGCATAAAGGCCGAACTTATTGAGCCGACCTTTCAGGGCCTCTACGCCGACGGGCTCAGTTACCGCGGAGTGGTGTATTTTGGGATCATGGTGACAGAAGAAGGACCCAAGCTCCTTGAATATAATGTACGTTTTGGTGATCCTGAAGCCCAGGTCCTTATTCCGCTCATCGAGACCGACTTCGCTGCATTGTGTTCGGCAATAGTAGAGGGCAAGCTACGGAAACAAGTCACCCAGATGTCGGATCAGGCGGCGCTATGCATTGTTGTAGCTGCGCCAGGTTACCCCGACGACTACCCACAAGGCATTTTGGTGAATACCCTTCCTGCCGATATTGAGTCCGACGTCATTGTTTTCCATGCATCGACTATCGGCGACAGAGACGAACTCTACACTGCGGGCGGCCGGTGTTTTTCGGTTGTTGGTCTGGGGCCTGAGTTGCTTGCAGCTCGAGGCTCAGCCTACAGCGCCGTCAAGCAGGTGAATTTTGAAGGTGCGTGGTGGCGGAATGATATCGGGGGGCGAATCTTTGGGATGTAGCCAGGCGGTGAGGGCGTGATTGCGGTTTAGTCGAATCGACCCTGACTACGCCTAACCTCGTAACACAGAATTCCGCAGGCAACCGAGACGTTCAATGAATCAAGATGGCCGAGCATAGGTATTGCAATGAGTTCGTCACAGTTCTCCCGTACGAGGCGTCCCATCCCCTTCCCTTCACTCCCGAGCACCAGTACAACCCGTCCGCTAAAGCTGCAGGAGCTCAGCGGCGTACCGCCAGCCTCGGCACCATAGATCCAAAACCCGGCATCCTTGAGTTCTCCCAGTGCACGGGCCAGGTTGGTAGTTTGTAGCATTGGCACATGCGAAGCGGCACCCGCCGATGTTTTTGCGACCGTTTCATTGACATGGGCGCTTCTGCGCTCGGGCAACATGACCAACTCGGCCCCAAACTGCTCGGCGCTTCTCAGTACCGCTCCTAAGTTGTGTGGGTCGGTGACACCGTCAAGAGCTATGACCAGGGAGTCCTCGGACTCGACCTCGTCAAGGAACGCGGCAATGTTTGGGTACTCATGCGCACCGGAGCCGGATTCCCGCTCTGTTTCGCTGGAGGAAGAAACAACGATATAGGCTTCATGACGTACTCCCGGCCCAGCCATTCGCCGTAGCTCATCCCGCGACACGGTAATGCACCGCACCTTGACCTTAGCGGCCAACTCCTTGAGCTTCTCGGCACGCTTAGCACCAAGCTCTATGTAGAGCTCACCCGGATGACTTGTCCGGCGAGATTTGAGTAGTTCTTCAATGGCATGGTAGCCAGTAATTACCTGATTCCGTTTTTGTTGTTTCATAGGCGTGTAGGAGATCTTCTCACTTCTGAGGCTAAATTGGTAGTAGTAGAAGGCAATTTTTGGGATAGCCAGGGTCAATCATAGCTGCGGAAAAGATCGGCTTTCCCGTCGTGGTTTGTGTCGCGCTCCCACCCTCGGACATGTACACCCCGATACATAAAGACCCACAAGTCCACTTTCTGGTTGCCGTTGGTGTCGAGTTCATGACGCACCAAGACATCGTTCTCGTAGTAATAGAAGTTGTCCATATACCCGTCATGGCTAAAATCCATAGCTTCAATGTCTTTTTGACGGCGGTCATTGAGTTTCAGGGCGTAGTCAATGCGCCCATCGCCGTTACTGTCCGAGGTAATCCAGCCCGAGTTGTAGCGGGTTACATCAAAATGGACTTTTGGTTCTGCTTCTTGTTCTGCGGCCGCAAGGCCCAACACGAATACCGTCGCAAGCAGCACCAATAACATGGACCGTGAAAACGCAGTGGTGATTTGCATACTGCCTCCCGCTGTCATTCTCGGCAGTTTTGGGTGCGCTCTTTTGCCTTCTTTCTCTATGAAAGCTGACGCTGATCTGGGCAAAGCTTGACCGCCAGACCCCGGGCTGTGTATGATGCGACCCTACGCCGGAGTGGTGGAATTGGTAGACACAGGAGACTTAAAATCTCCCGGGCCGTAAGGCCTGTGCCCGTTCGATTCGGGTCTCCGGCACGAGCTTCACCTTTGGCAGAACTGCCGTTCTGCAGCGAACCCTCCCCACTGGCTTACACCTAGTCGCGGAGTCTCGGTAGCTGAGCAAGTGCCGCGTGGTTTCAATAGTGGGTAAGAGCACCTGTACCCGTGACCGGTGTAGAAACTGCTCGAACACCCGCTCGTTCTCCATACCGCGAGATCCCACAGCAAAGCCCGCACGCAGCTCACCTACCACAACGAAGGGAACAAAGATTCGCGGACTCATACGAAACACCGCCACCACTTCCGGAACGCCATCTACAAAGTCTCGGTAGCGATTCGTGTCAATTGCAATGTCTACCGCCATGCGTCGGCATCCACGGTGTCCTGGTCGGCTATCGCACGGTCAAACTCCTCGTCGAGCGAGTCAGGAATATTCCGAATGGTGTACTGCCTCATCCGATTCACCTCCTGCATGCATTGCATACACAGATCGCACGCAAATCAAGGCGCTGTCCCTGTTCTTCTAACCAATTTCTCACTCTGCCCTCGCACAATCCTAACCTTAGCCGTCGAACCTTCAGACACGAAATCTTGAAGGAGAATGCACATGAAACGGATTATGAAGATTGCGGCAACGACCGCACTTGTAGTGTTGGGTGCCACAGCAGTGTACGCTGGTGGTGGGCAGGAAGGCGCAACCCCTGGAGCTACTGCGACCAGTGGCCGCGGAGGAACACGTGTTGAACTGCTTGGTGCGGGTGCTTCATTCCCGGCGCCCTTGATCACGGCATGGGCAGATGAGTACCGCGACGTTACCAACGGTAGGGTAACCATCAATTACCAGTCAATTGGCTCGGGTGGCGGAGTGCGTCAGTTCATGGAACGTACGATCATGTTTGGTGCGACCGAGGCTCATCTCACTGATGAAAACTCGCAACTCGCACGGCAGAACACCGGCGGTGTAGCATTCAACATGCCTATCACCCTCGGCGATGTGGTTGTAACCTACAACGTTCCTGGTGTTGAGACCGGTCTGATATTTGACGCAGAGACCATTGCCGCGGCCTTCCTTGGCGAGATTCGCAGCTGGAACGACCCGCGAATCGCAGCTCTGAACCCAGGGGTTAGACTACCAAACCTACCAATTCAAATTGCTCACAGGTCAGATGGTTCCGGCACGACCAACATCTTCACACACTACCTCAGCCGTGTGAATCAGACCTGGGCGGATCAAATCGGCTTCGGAAGTTCGGTGAACTGGCCAGTTGGTACCGGCGGCAACGGAAACGAAGGCGTATCTGGAATAGTACAAAACACCCCGGGAGCGCTTGGCTACGTACAGCTCTCGTACGCAGTGTTAAACGATCTTACGCTCGGATATACAAAGAACAAATCCGGGAACATCATCCAGCCTTCGTTTGAAGCAACAAGTCTTGCTGCTGCTGTTCCTATGCCCTCAGACGGGCGAATCATGATTACCGACACCGATGCCGCACAAGGCTATCCGATTGCAGGATTCGCTTGGGCACTGGTGTACGAGAACCTGGATCGTAACCCGGCCATCACAACACGGAATCAGGCTGAAGAGCTTACTCGCTTCCTCTACTGGGCTGTCACTGATGGGCAAGATCTGAACGAGCCGCTGAGCTACGCTCGACTTCCGGACGATGCCCAGGAAGTTGCAATCAACATGATCAGCGCGCTTAAGTATGAAGGCGCGAACATTGGTGAGCAGGTAATCGCGGACGTCCGGGCAAACGGCTTCTAATGCTGGCCAGCACGCCAGTTATGAGCACTTCATAAGCTAGTTGTTAAAACAATAGCCGGCAGTGACAAGTTGTACTCTGCCGGCTATTTGCTTTGACCATCCGTATATCGATACCGAGACTGGAATCCCGACAATTCATGTGACCATTCAAACAGGTATCTCATACAATCCTAACGCAATTTTCACAAAAATGGGTTTGTATCACAGCTGGTTATTGTGGTTGTGAAACCCGTAACAAGGAGGAGCAATGGCCGATGTAGTAGTGCCAGCCAGTGCACGAGCTGCCGAACTCATACCTGCTCGATATAGAAACCCAGGCGACCACTTTTTCAAATTGGTGGTGCTTGGGTTGAGCTCGAGCATTATTCTGCTTGCAGTCGTGATGCCGGTCGTCTTATTCATTGAAGCAGCCCCGACTTTCCGGGCATTTGGCTTCATGGACTTCTTGACCGAGACGACCTGGGATCCAGTCGCAGCTATTCATGGAGCTTGGCCATTCGTAGTGGGAACGCTTATTACCAGCTTTGGAGCACTGCTCATTGCAGCCCTTCCGGCTATAGCTGTGGCGATCTTCGTGTCAGAGTATGCACCAAAATGGTTGGCACGCGTGATTAACTACACCGTTGATCTGCTTGCAGCTATTCCAAGCGTCGTCATTGGCCTGTGGGCAATCTTTAACTTTGCTCCCATGATGAGAGACCTTGTTTACATGCCAATCTATATGTGGGCTATTGAGGAAGCCGAGTGGCTTATTCCGATTATCGGCGCGCCGTCGACCTACAACCTGATCACGGCAACCCTCATTCTCGCTCTTATGATTGTCCCTTACACCGTTGCACTTTCTCGTGACGCTATTGCACAAGTTCCGGTAGAACAACGGGAGGCAAGTTGGGCGCTCGGGTCCACACGTTGGGAAGTCATACGGCAGGCGGTGCTGCCGTACGCACGCACCGGAATTGTAGCGGGGCTGCTTCTTTCCCTGGCGCGGGGCCTGGGGGAGACAATGGCAGTGGCCATGCTGATTGGAAACCGAAATAGAATGCCCTTCACCCTGTTTGGGCCCGCCGCGACCATGCCTTCGGTCATAATAAACGAGTTCCGTGAAGCCGTTGAGCCGCTTCACTACAGCAGCACTATGGCGGTCGGTCTCTACCTTTTTGTGGTTACAATCGGGATCAATCTCCTTGCAAGCTATATCCAGCGCAAGCTCAGCATTTCAAAGGGGGTATTATGAACCTACGCGCACGTTACGCACGCGACCGTGTGATTGAAGGCCTCTTGGTGTTTGCAACCCTCTTGGTCGTCGTCCCTCTGTTCGTGATTATTTTTTACGTCATTATGAACGGCTTCTCGGCGCTGAACTTTGCGTTCTTCACCGAGGAGCTTGGAAGCCCGGCGCGCGCGATGCAGGGCCGGCCCACCGGCCTGGTGCATTCAATTGTTGGGACAATAGTTATTGACCTGATTGCCTTGGTAATGGCGGTTCCCTTTGGAATTGCCACCGGGATAATGATGTCGGAGTATGGCGAGAGCCCCATGGCGCCTGTGGCACGCCTTATGACCAGCACACTGAATGGGATGCCTGCAGTGCTCATGGGGCTTATGGCCTATGCCCTGGTTGTCAAGAATACCGGCGGCTTTTCGGCCTTAGCAGGATCAGTCGCACTGGCCTTTGTAATGCTCCCGATTATTGCTCGCACAACCGAGAGCGTCTTGCGTGTAACGCCGTGGAGTCTAAGGGAAGCTGGCATGAGTTTAGGACTACCGCGTTGGCGGGTTACCACCGCACTCGTGATTCCGGCCGCGAAAGCGGGGGTTATCACCGGCATTCTCATTGCGTTTGCCCGTGCCGCCGGGGAGGCCGCCCCGCTCATGTTGACCTCGTTCGGAAATAACTATTTCACCCTTGATGTGACCTCACCAATGGATACCCTTCCGCAGCGTCTCTACAGCCTTGCGATAAGCCCATATAGGCAGTGGCATACCATGGGATGGGGCGCGGCAATCATTCTGTTGTTGTTTGTTATGGTGACCTTCATTGTTGGACGTGTGATTGTTCAGCGAATGGAAGATCGTCTCAAAAACTAAGTTCTAATCCTGAGGAGTAATGAATGCAGAACGACACTACCGATGCCACTGCTACCGGCACCGCGACTAGTGCAGCCACCGCGCAAGCACCCCGGCACATAGCAACCGTGAATGACAAGCTTCAAACACCAGACGGAAACACCGTCCGGCTTGAGACCAGAGACTTATCCGTGCGCTACGGCATTTCCACCTTTGGCGTACAAAACATAAGTGCACAGATCTATGACCAAAATGTCACGGCTCTCATTGGCCCTTCAGGTTGTGGCAAGTCAACCTATCTGCGGGCGCTGAACAGAATGCATGATCTTGGGACCGATATTGAGGTAACCGGCGAGGTATACCTTGATGGCGAAAACCTCTATGCGCCAAAAATGGACCCGGTTGTGGTTCGGCGGCGTGTGGGAATGGTCTTTCAGAAACCTACTCCCTTTCCCACAAAGTCGATCTACGACAATGTAGCGGCGGGCCTACGACTTGTGGGCGTCCGTAACAGAGCGACCTTGGATGAGGTAGTCGAGCAATCACTCAAGGACGCGGCTCTCTGGGATGAGGTGAAGGATCGTCTGAGGAGTCCAGGTGGGAGCCTCTCAGGCGGGCAACAGCAGCGCCTCTGCATTGCCCGTGCCCTCGCGGTTGGGCCGGAAGTCCTTCTCATGGATGAACCAACAAGTTCACTGGACCCAATGGCTACTGCGCGAATTGAAGAGCTCATTCAAAAACTCAAACACAAGGTGACCATTATCATTGTGACTCACAATATGCAGCAGGCGAGCCGAGTGAGCGACTACACAGCGTTCTTCTACGTTGGCGAGCTTGTCGAACTGGGCCCGACTCAAGAGATTTTCTCCAACCCAAGAGAACTTCGCACGCAGGAGTACTTTTCCGGCGAGTTCAGTTAGAGCAGGCAAGCGGTGCGAAAACTCTTTGATACAGACGCAATTGAAGCCTCTCTGAAGGGCTTTCAGGACGTGTTTCCGCAGATTAATGATCAACTGGCAATTCGCCGTGAGACTCTCACGGATGCAATGGTTGAGCAAATTGTAGAGGCCTATGATTTTCTCAACACCCTGTTGAAGAAAGACATAGACCTATTCACCCCAGCGGGCCTCCATACTCTCTTGGAGATTAACCATGTTGTCCTGTGCGGCACAAAGAGAGAAACGAGAACGCATTACTATGCTCACCTTGAAGAAACACGAAAGAGCTTTCTACGCCAGATCCGGCCAATTAAGGACTGGGTTTTGCGAAAGCGCAAGGAAAGCGACCCGTATTACCTGGCAACCGGATTCTACTCACGTATGCTCAGCCGACCGCAACTCTTCCTTGAAGGGAATCATCGCAGCGGTAACGTCATATTAAACTACCTGCTCATAAGCAAGGACTCTCCACCTTACATTGTTTCATCCACAAACGCCCGTGGCTACTTTGACATATCCGGCGACATAAAGTTTACTGAGAACGGTAATTATCTGGATACCGCGCTACGCATGCCAGGGCATCGGACTCGTTTCCGAGCCTTTCTTGCAGCACAGGTATCTTCAAAGTTTCTCCTTGGTTCTCAGTGAGGCTGGTAGATATGCAGCAGGTGATTATAGCACTCTGTGTCTTTTTTGGAGCCCTTGGGCTGTTCGTCACAGGCTACAACCGGGTAAGCGCAGGAATCATGCGGCTGGTCGGACCATGGTTCCGAAACAGGCTGGGAGAAAGAACAGCGACTCAAAGCCAAGCTTTTATGACTGGGCTCGGAGCCGGGGCAGGGAGTGGCGTTATGTCTCCGGTGGTCTCACTCGTTTCGCTGCTTGACAACGGGGCAGTTGAGATAAAACATAGATTCTGGGTCTTACTTGGGATCAATCTCGGCGCAACCTTCGTTTATTGGCTACTTGCTTTGGCTGGATTCCGGCTCGGGGCAGTAGTCCCGGCGCTCGCACTCATTGCACTATCACTTCCTCTACCCCTTCATCATCGTCTTGGCCGATCAATCCTGCCCGATCTGCTTTTTGGTCTGGCATTGCTCATTTTGGGGATTGATTTCATGAGCGGACGTACAACGATTCTACCCAATCCTGATTTTCGGTACCTCTTTGAAACTCTGGACCTGGTAGCTCTTGGAGTCGCAGCACCAGCGTTTGGAGTACTCCTGGGGGTGGCACTCTCGGCGCTCATTCGCTCCTCTGTGGGAACCACGGTTGCTGCAATGTCGTTGCTGATCCGTGGATGGCTGCCGTTTGACGTTGCTGCCGGAATAGTCCTCGGAGCCAACGTCGGCGCAGCGCTGAGTAGCGTGCGGGCCGCGTCAGCGCTCAACGTAGATGCGCGCCGCACTGCGATGAGTTATTTGGCCATCAGCTTGGCTGCATGTATCTGGGCAGCACTGTTGGTGAGTCCTCTTGTTCTGCTCAGCGAAATGGCAGTGACTGGTACCGGTCATACAAGCTTAGCGACCCAACTCGCACTTTTCAGCACCGTGGTACATTTTCTCAATCCGTTCCTCCTGCTGCCCATGCAACGGCTCATTGGCCGTCTGGTGGAACGCATTACAGCTGTTACCGGTACCAATACACAGCATACGCGAAACTTCGCGCTCACACTGCTGCCAGAGAGCTTTCCCGAGGCGCTCAATGCAAATCTGTTCCGACTTCAGTCAGGCTTAGCTCGAATGGCCGAGTTGTCCTATGACATCCTCATGATTGTCATAAACGCTACGCAGGTTGGCGACGATATTGAGCTGGACACTGAACGAGTGATTGCCATGCGTGATGAGATCAAGGCGCTTGAGTCGGACATTGCCATAGCCCTAACTACTACTGTTCAACTCTCATGTAGTCGGGAGCAGGCCGAATGGATTCAACAACAGCAGCGTACGGCACAGCAGCTCTCACTTATTGCAGACGATTGCTACAAAACTATACGCCTGCTTTTTCGTAGCTACCAAAAAAACTATCGATTCCACCAGGAGAGCCGAGACGAGCTGTTCGACTTCACCTCGAAGATTCTTGATTTTCTCAAGTATAACTCAGACTTCCTGGAAGGAAAGATTGACAAGCCCGACTGGGCTGTTGCCAATAGCATGGAGGAGCGCATAGACAAAGGGCGCGACAAGCTCAAGCAACGGGTTCGCAAGGTGCTCAAAAAGGACGACGAAGTAGACATTAAAGCCGAGCTGGTGTTCATTGATATTGTGTCGCACCTTGAGCATGTTGGAGACCGGTGCCTGAGCATAGCAGAGAGCGTTCGCACAACCCGCTCAGAGCGCACCAAACTTCCTGGTCACAAGGAATGAGCCTTCACAAGGAATGAGTCTGCGGAATATGAAGGGTGAAGGTACTGCCTTGACCTTCAGTGCTCATGACCGTGACTTCACCGCCATGAGCAATCCCAATATGCTTGACAATGGCTAGCCCGAGACCTGTTCCACCTACGTTCCGACTCCTCGCTCGGTCAACCCGATAGAACCTTTCAAAAACCCGTTCAATATCCTTGCGTGGAATGCCCTCACCTTGGTCCGTAACTTCGATTTTGAGCAACGACTCGCTGATGCGCGTCACTACCCTTACTTCGCTGACCTTCGGACTGTACTTGACGGCATTGTTGATAAGGTTGACCAAGGCCTGTTCCAGTAACGCAGGGTTTACTCGAGCCATGGGTAGTCCACCCTCATGTGAGTGCTGAATATGGATTTCCTTTCGTCCGGCCTCATGCTCACAGGCCTGTATCGCCTTGATAACGACCTGATCAATCCGGCACACCTCCATGGGAATCTCGCTGTTAATACTCTCAAGCCGACTCAGGCTGAGGAGATCCTCAATGATCAAATTCAACCGCACCGACTGCCCATGAATGATTTCAATGAAGCGTTCCGCGGCTGCGGGGTCCTGTAACGCGCCGTCACGAAGTGTTTCCACAAAACCAAGAATTGAGGTGATTGGGGTTCGCAGCTCGTGTGAAACGTTTGCAATGAAGTCGCGACGAATATTTTCCAGTTGTTTCATCTTGGAAATGTCGTTGAGTACCAGCAATACTCCAGCCGAGCCTTCGTAGTTCAAGGTTGTGGCGTGTACCTGGACATGCGTAAGAGGGCTATCATAGATCACAAAGCCTTGTTCTTGAGCTCCGCCCTGCGCTATGGTCTGAGACGCCAACTCGTCAATCTCCACGTTCCGTAAGGCCTCTATCATTGACTTGCCAATTACTTTCTCATGATCTACCCGAAAGAGCCGTCCTGCAGCACGATTAATAGACGAGATGCGGCGATGCTGATCTACCACAATTACTCCCTCCACCATGCTGCTTAGAATCGCCTCTAACTCGTTACGTTGCGTGGTAATACCTGCGATGGTTTTTGAAAGTTGTGCCGCCATGCCGTTGAGCGTATCGGCAATGGCCTGAATTTCTTCGGGCCCTTGCCGCTCAATGCGATAGTTCAGTTCACCAGCCGCGTAACGGTCGGCCGCGTTCTGTATCGTCATGAGTGGACTATAAATTCGTCTCACAACTACGAAGCTGGGTGCCGTTGTGCCCACAATGATCAGGAGACCAGTCAGGAGAATTGCGGTGAAAGCTTCGCCGACGCGCCGGTCAATTGCGGCTATTGACGCAGCACTTCGAACTACTCCCACCGGTATCTGGTCACTGTCGGCAAATGATATGGCCAGATACAAGCTATTCTCGGAAGTGCTCGAGCTCACACGCCGGTGAGTCCCGTACCCTTCCGCCAGAGCCTGAACGACCTCTGGGCGTTCGGCATGATTCTCAGCCCGATCAGCATCAACATGTGTGTCGGCAATCACCACTCCATCTCTAGAAATGACCGTTATGCGCAACGGGAGATCCTCGACCAAGTTGGAAAGAGCCGTTCGCCTGGCATGTATTTCATCTTCCTGTAGTTCGGTGAACAGGCTTGGTAGTCCGAGTGCCTTGCTCGTCAGGAGTGTGGTGCTCCGCAACTCAATCTCCTTCTCCTCATAGAAGGCGCTGCGAATGACGCGAGTCGCGGCCAGAGTCAGCAAACCTACCGCAAGCAACATGGCAATGAGATAGACTGGAAAAATCTGGAAAAGAAGCGACCGTCTCATTGTGACTACTTGTCCTTCAGTCGGTATCCGACGCCTCGCACCGTCTCTATGTGCGAACCATGAGCACCAAGTTTCTTACGGAGTCCCAGTATCTGAACATCTACCGATCGCTCAGTAACCGGGTAGTCTTCACCCCGAATGGCATCTATGATTCGAGTTCGCGAGAATACCAGCCCAGGGTTCCTCGCCAAGAACTCAAGAATTGCAAACTCGGTAGCAGACAAAAGAACAATTGCCCCGTCACACCGTACTTCATGGCGTGCCGCATCTATATCAATACCATGCACATGAAGAAGGGTCGATATAGCCGCTGTCGCCTCGTCGCCCGAGCCACGTCTGAGTGCTGCCCTTAGCCGGGCAACCAACACCTTGGGGCTAAAAGGCTTGGTGATATAGTCGTCGGCCCCAACCTCAAGCCCGGTGACAATATCGCTGTCCTCGGTGCGCGCCGTCAGCATGAGAACAGGCGTGTTCCTAAATCGTTCATCCTTCTTTATTCGCCGGCATGTCTCAATTCCATCAACGCCTGGCAATAAGAGATCCAGCAGCACCGCGTCCGGCGGATTGCTAGCCATTGCCCGCAGTGCTTGCTCACCGGATTGAACCGACTCGACCTCGTATCCTTCCTTTCTCAAATTGTAGGAAATTAATTCCAAGATATCCAACTCATCATCGACAATCAGAATTCGTTCCTGACCCATGCTATTTCTCCCGTTAGGCATTCAGTTCGACGTGTTCATTGCGCGTAGCAAAAACAATCCACTCGCAGATATTTGTCACGTGGTCTCCTAGTCGCTCTAGAAACCTATTCACCATCATCAGTTCTATTCCCTTTTCTATGGTTTCCGGGTGTTCTTGCATAATCCCAATAAGCAGTCTGTAGAGCTGGTTATTCAGTGCGTCAATTTCATCGTCGCGCGCAGCAATTGCCCGTGCTGCCCCTGCATCGCGTTGAACATAAGCGGTCAAGCTGTCATGGAGCATATCGGTGTCAATTTGGGCCATGCGGCGCACAAGCGGCAGCGCCTCTACAAAGAGGGGATCCGTCACTACTCTGGCTCGACGCGCTAAGTGCCGAGCGTGATCACCAATGCGTTCTAGGCTGGAGGAGATTTTGATCCCTACTAAGAGTTGGCGCAGGTCGGCTGGGTCTGGATGTGCAGTAGAGATGATGCGCGTACACTGGTCTTCTATTGTGGCTTGGAACGCATCTATAGTCGAGTCCTCACGAATGACCTCAGCCGCAAGGTCGTAATCATGAAGCTCAAGCGCAGCCAAGGTCTTGCGAAGTGCAGTATCGACCCGTGCGCCCATTCGGAGGATGTTTTGCTGCATGGCGTCGATCTCGTGTGATATCTCCATCTAAGGCCAAATAAACACCATCTGTGTTAGAATTTGGTTAGCTCCGCCGACACGCACTCCAGTGTTTAGGCATACAGGTCAAACACGCCGGAAGCCTTCACAAAGAGAATGGGTGGGAAATCTTCATATGCCTCAATCTGTTTGGTGAAGAACAACTCATCCAGTTGAAATGCCTGAGCAACCGCTCCCATTGTTTCGCCGGGCATTCCCATGAGGATCATGGCTGCGTCGCTGGAGTTGGCGGCAACCGTCTCCTGAAAACGCTTGTCGTCAGGTTCGAGTATGAGCACCTCACCATCAAGCCGGGCTCCACGAATGAGTTCTTCCATCTCTTCCTTGGCCACATCCGCTGGTTCCTCGGACATTAACTTTCGGATAATGCGAATTGCACGCACATCGGGATTCTTTGCCCGATCAGTTGAGTGCGAAATGATGTACGCAAGCAGGGCCATGAGATTCCCGTTCTCCTGCCCTTTCCAGTACACATCAATGCGCCCGGCACCTATCTCTACCTTGCCATGTCGATACAGAATGACGTTGACTTCTTCAGCAAGCAAGTCACGGATGAGGTCCGTTAGGTTCAACCGCGTATCCATTGGAAGCACCACGGTATTGAAGTTGTATCCACCTGGGACGGTTGCCTGAACAATAGAACGGATTGATGTCCCAAATCGGTCTTCTGTCGTGCGAATGAGGCGCGAGCCGGGCAGCTGCTGCAAGGACTCTGGATCAAACTTACGCGGACAAAGCAGGTTGAGCGCCACATACCCACGGTTCTCACCAATGCGCAACGCAATTCCCTGGAGGCGACTTGTCTCTTCCTCTTTGTCGGCAAAACCAAATACGCCAACTATGGGTCTCCAGTTCTTAGTGCCCTGGACAATTCGCCCGAGCTTCCTTGAACCCCACCCAACGAGAGAAAAGAGTACACCCCACCATACACCTTCAAGCATATTGCGAGCCCGAAACTTGAGCAGCAGCACAACAAGAAGAAACTGAGCCGCAAGAATTGCAATGCCAATTCGGAAATCAAAGAGTGAGACAACAGCCATACAGATAACAAAGCCATACAGAGAGACCAACCAATGCCCTTTGCTGGTTGGCCGGAAACTGGGGTTCCCACTAATTCGCTCAAAGAACGCTGCAAGATTCATCCAGGCATAGACCACCAGGAAACAGATACCGACAATGAGAGATGCAAACGCAATAACCCGCCCAAATAACCGGAAGAAAAATGAGGAAGGTCATTACGGTAGCCCAGCGCGGCTCGCGGCCGTTCTTGGTGAAATCGCGCCCCAAGAAACGAAATGGTCGAGGTATTACTCGGTCACGTACAAGTGCCTGCGCTGTTCGGGGAGCGGTCAAAAAGTAGGAAAGTGCCGAGGAACCGGTGGCAAAGAGTATTCCAATGAGCAGCACCGACATAATAACCGGCTCATCAAAGAATATGTTAATGGCCGAGGGGACGTACCCATTGGAAGGAACAAGCAGGTCGTGCCGTACCAGTCCAAATACCAAGGTGGTAGCAATGTAGACAACAAAGGTAACCGCAATTGCCCAGAATGTGCCACGTGACAAAGAGCGGCTTGGATCTTTGAGATTCCCGCTCATTCCCACGCCCGCATCAATTCCTGTCACGGCCGGGAAAAAGGTTGCAAAGGCTGCCCAGAAGCCAATTCCGGGTATGAGACCAGTTCCAACGAGGGTCGAGCTAAAGATCGGTTCGCCGCCGTAGAGAGGGCCAAAAAGTGGTGAGGCAAGCACCGCCGCCACAGCTGCAATCAGAACCACAAAAATGATTGACTGAAGCTTCGAAGCAAAGTCGGCCCCAATCAGCGCAGCGAGGAGCGCAATGAGTCCAATACAGGTCGCCAGCAACTGCTTCTGGCGCAGTACCGAAATGCCGTAGGTCTCAACCAGGTCTGCAATCGCTGGGATTCGCACCACGAACTGTTGCAAGGGCTCGGCAAAACCCA
>REEM01000181.1 GCA_007695055.1 Spirochaetaceae bacterium
GAACCCAGTCCTGCTTGAATGAGGAATTGGTTCACAAGTCCGGTGCCGGGTGTCAGGTAAAGACGCCACAGAAACCCAACAGCAACAATAGAAAAGAGCACCGGCACAAAGAACACCCTTTGAAATACCGGTGAGCCGGGAATGCGTCTGCTCAGGAAGTACCCAAAGAGCAGCCCCAAGGTATTCTGTATCAACATGGTTGTTGTGAACCACTTAACGTTATTGCCGAGCGCGTTAAAGAACCGTTCGCTAAAGGGCTGCTGGAGGAAAATTCGCCGGAAGTTGTCCAGACCGGCAAACTCCAGCCGGGCCATACCGCGCCAGAAATACAAACTGTTGAAAAGGGACATGAACAGCGGGAGGATAATGAAGATCGCCACAATGGCTAGCCCCGGAGTCACAAAGAAGGCAATCCAGGCGTTTCGCGACAACGAACGTTGATTCATGAATCCTCCTTAGTTTTAGCCCGGTGCGCCCGGCAGTGCGCACCCCGCTAAAACGGGTCGATGCCAGACGGCACCGACCCGAACATCCTAAGCTAAGGCAAGCGGGTAGTTCTACTGCCCTGGTGTGAACCAGGTTTCAATTCCTTGCTGTACCTGGCGAGTGACCTCGGCCGCGTCAATTGTTCCGGCCATCATACCCTCAAGACCGGACTGCAAGAGCGAGGATCCGGTGGGCTGCTCGTAGCGGAACCCAACCAGCTGTATGTACGGAGTTGAGTTCTCGTTCAGCTCAAGAATCCGTTGCAGGTAAGGATCGTTACTTGTCACGCCCGGAATGTCAGACTGCAGCTTGAGTTCGTCTGCAAAGAACTGCCCCGTCTCCTGTGACGCCAGAAACTCAAGGAACTTCAGGGCTTCCTCGGGGTGCCGGGTTGTTGCCGATGCACCAAAGGAGCCGTCGGCATAGGAAGAGACGTAGCGAGTGTCTCCCCGGTTCTCGACCGGCCCGGCAAAAACGCCAAACTCAAGGTCGGGATTCTGGGAGTTGAAGTATGCGGCCTCCCAACTTCCACCAATGAAGTGTCCGGCCATTTCATTAATGAAGCCCATCTGCATACCAACATAGTTCACACCGGTGAAACCGTCCGGCATGTACGGACGTAGCTCCAGCAGTTTGGCAAGCGAGCGCCGGTAGGCCTCGTCGGTGAACTTTGCCTCGCCGCTCATAATAGCGTCAAAGAACTCATTGGCACCGTAGAAGTTCGGACTAATTACCCCATGCATAACCTCGAGCGTCCAGCCCTCGGCAGACCCGTTCGCCAGCGGTGTAATGCCTGCATCCTTCATAACCTGAAGGTTGCTCAGGAACTCGTCCCAGGTTTCTGGAATTTCAAGTCCAAGCTCGTTGTACATACGCGAGTTGTAGTAAATGACCAGCGTCTGGCTTGCAAAAGGAACACCATAGATGTTGCCGTCGCTAATAGAGGTGACCGCGCGCAGCGTGTCCTCATCAAAGCGGTTACGCAGCGGCAGCTGGTCGTCCAGTCGCATAAGAAAGCCGGGGGCTGCGTACTGCTCCAGTCCACCATAGGCACGAAGATGGATAATGTCCGGAGCATTGCCGCCCTGTACCGCGGCCGAGAGTACCGTGTTGTACTCGGTAGCCTGATACGGAGTGAAGTTCACCCGAATTCCCGGATTCTCCGCCTCAAAACGTCTGATCAACTCGTTGTACTCAGCGACATCCTCAACGCGCCACGACCAGAAGTCCAGCTCAACGCCGTCACGGGCCGCACGTTCGGCCCCACTTTCAGGCCCACAACTGACCAGAGCAAGCGGCGCAATCAAGGCGAGCATCACGATGATCGAGATCATCAGCTTTTTCATAACTCCTCCCTTTTTCGGGTCTCAAGACCCAATGCTTCTACTTCAAGCTGCCCTCGGCAACTCGTTTTGTTCCCTGTGTCCACATTCCGGCCGCAGCAGCGGCTCCAATTACTCCGGCCTGAGCCCCGAGCTCTCCGGGCAGTATTCGTGTTCGCTCATAGAGTTCAGGCGGAAGCAAGGCCCGCAAAGGCTGCTCCAATGCGGGTAGAATGAACTCTGAGGCATTCATCACACCACCGCCAAGAACCACCACCTCTGCGCCTACGCTCACCACCAACATTGCAACTGCATGTGCAAGAGCCATACACGACTCCTGATGCACCAGCATGGCCAGGGCGTCGGCCTCGGCCACACCCCGGTAGATGCGCTCTGCTTCAAGCGCGACCCCGGGCTCCTGAAGCAACTCGCGCCGCAGCGGGCCGTCGAGTCCACCAGCCTCACGTCTTGCGAGTTCATGCGCGCGCTCAATCATACCGGTGGCCGAACAGTAGGCCTCAATGCAGCCCTGACGGCCACACCTGCACCGTCTTCCATGTGGGTCCAGGGAGAGATGTCCAATCTCGCCTGCCGCACCGTAGCGTCCAGAAAGCGGTTGCCCACGCACCACCACGCCAGCACCAATACCGGTGCCGACAGCAATCAGTGCCACCGGGTCGGCTCCGCGGCCAGCACCAAAGCGACTCTCTCCAAGTGCCGCCATGACGACGTCGTTACGTACAACACATGGGCTGCCAAGCAAGGCACTCAACTCAGCGGCTACATCAAACTCGCCCCACTCGGGAATGTTTACCGCATGCCCATGGAGGTACCCAGCGTCGCTCAGCATACCGGGTGCACCTATTCCAACCTGTGCCACATCCCACTCAAGCTGTAGCGCCTGCACCTGCTTGTGAATCTCACTTAACACCGCGTCCTTACCGGTGCGCGGTGTCGGTGTGGTGAGTAAGCTCAGCACCTCACCATCCTCACGGACAACAGCACTTCGCAGCGAACCGCCCCCTAGATCGACCCCAATTGCCACGCGCATTCAGGCACCTACCCCTTGCTCCACAAAAGGAAGCACATCGTCCCAGGACACCGTGAAGCTGTCAGCGCCCCGGCCGAAACGCGGCATTGCAAATAGCCGTTCAATAAACATGCCAGCGGCACCAACCGCCACTTCGTCCTCTCCGTAGGTAGAACAGCGCAGGTCGCAGCTCTCACGCCGGAATGCCATGTAGCGGTCCGCAAGCGTGGTGTCCAGAAGCTGAAGAATGCGTGGGAAGGCGGTTCGCAGCTCTCCGCCAAAGTACACAGCAGACGGATCCAGTACCGAGACAATGGGTGAGAGATTGCACAGAACCTCGCTAAGAAACACATCGAGAAGCTGGGGGTCTGCATCCAACCGCAGGAGGTCTTCGGCAGACATTCCAAGTTGGGTCATCTCACCGCCCTGCCAGTCTGCGCTGTGAAACTCGCCAGCCGAGTGTGAACTGCCGTACTGCAGTGCACCGCCAGCGACAACCCCCATACCAATTCCAAGATGTCGCGGCGACTTGCGAGCATGTATAAACAGCATGTCTCGGACGGCTCCAATGCCGCGTTCGGCATGCAGTTCCCCCCAGGCACAGCAGTTTGCGTCGTTGTCTATGAGCAGGGGCGGAAGGCCCACCGGTGAGTGGTGAGCAAGCTCCGCTGCAATCTCGGCCGTTAGCGCCTGTATGTCAAAGTCACTCACCCCAAGCGAGCGCGAGCGAATGATCCGGCCAAGATGCGGGTCTACGTAGCCAGGCACCGCTATGCCCATCCCAAGCACCTGATGCCCCTCAAGGCGCACCTGCTCAAGCACTCCCAAAACTATACGCCGGAGTTCCAAGGAAAAGCCGCGCGAGGCATCGGCCTTGCCACTTTGGCGGCGTACAACCACACCAGCGTTGTCCACGACTACCGACCGATAGCAGTCCGGTTCAATCTCAATTCCTACAGCCAGCAGGCGCCGGTCGACAAGCTCAAGCGCTACCGGCCTGCGCCCACCACGTGGAGAAGATGCGCCAGATAGGGTCTCAACAACCAGGCCGGTTCGGATCAGCTCCGCGGTTAAGTGGCTAATGGTGGACTTGTCGAGCCCCAGCCGTAGCGAGAGTTCGGTTCGGGTTGTACCCGGATGCTTTCGCAGCTCCCGCAGGACAAGAGCGAGGTTGGCACTACGCTGAAAGGGCTGATTGCCCACCCTCATGAGAGCGCCTCGGCTTTCTTACGCAGTTCACGCGAGTGGCTGGCAAACTCGTCTGCCGACATCTCCTTAAGGTACACGAAGCCGCGAGTGGCGCGGATAAGCGCGCTCGGATGCTCATAAAAGTACTCTCGTCCAAGGCAACAGCTGAGTTGGTCGTACTGCTCTACCTGGATTTTCTGCGCCAACTCCGAGAACGGGCCATCATGTTCATAACTTGGAAATGAAGCGTCTTTCTGTGACAGGTAGGTTGTCATGAAGGAGTGGTGTTGCAGCGTCATCATGTTGAGTGAGACCGGGACAAAGACATTCGCGGCTGAAGGATGAAAGCGATACCAGATGTTTCGATATCCGATCACGTTCACATCGCTTCGGCCCGACTCCTCCCGGTACATTCGCAAAGCCTCTGAAATAGCCTGCATGACTTTGTAATGGGTGTCGGGGCCGCTTGCCTCAGGGTCAAAGGCTACCGTTATTACGTCGGGCCTCACCCGCTCCATAAGCTGCTTCACCGGCACGGCGTCACGACTCACGGTGGGCTCCTCGGTGAATATCTCACCCTGGTAGAATCCAAGCCGTAGGTTTTCTACCGAGTCTTGATCCCACCCAAAGTAACCCCAGAGACAGGCCGACTCCCACTCACGACACATACCCTTGAGTTGCTGAATGTAGGGTAGGTCCTTCTTGCCGGGGTACTGCGTCTCAAAGTAGTTGAGTAGCTCATGCAAGCGCTGAATGATCTCTTCAATCTCGGTCTCCTCAAAGACCTGAACCAGGGTCCTGTAAAAGCGCCGCACCGTCCCGTTCTCCTGCAGTGCTGGTGAGTTGGCGGCAAGCCCGTCCAGGTAGCGCCATACGTCGTGGTCGCGATACCGAGCATCTGCAAAATAGCCGTCGGCGGAAAGCTGTTCAAACTCGACTCGGTTTTCCTTGAGGTTACGCATGAGCGCGCGACACAGTCCCAGCACATAGCGGTTGGTGACCGCGGTAAAGCCACTGGTCATGGTAGCAAAATGATGATAGTTCGAGTGTTCACGGATGTTGCGAACGACGCTCGGAAGGTAGCCGAGCATGATGTCGTCATGGTGCGGTTCGGTATGCAGGAAGCGCGTATGCACCGCCACCTCCATGCCTCGTTCAATCTTCTCCCTCATCCGGTCCGCAACTCCGGCACCCAGCTCACGCGGATCTGCGCCGGTCTTACGGAGGAGTAGTTTCGCAAAGGCGTCGTTCTTGTAGTCGTCCGGGGTCAAGTCCACAATGCGTTTGCGGCGGTTGAGGGAGAGATCAATGACTATACGGTCGATGTCTTGCTCATGCACCTCTTCCTGGTCACGGAAGCTCAGAACATTGCGGTGCGTCAACCGCACTGCCGCGCCTTCGGTAAGGTAGAACCGGGCGTTCTTCAGTTGGTGAAGGGCGGTCGCTGGGTAGCGAACATCGCGTGGGTGTTCAATAGATTTGGCTACGATATCGGCCTTGCTCTCCCCCGCTGCCATAATAACAGCACAGCAGTGCGGATTGTGGGCAATGGTTCCGAGGCCAATGGTAATGACCAAGCGCTCGCGTGCAACCTCAATTCCGCCGAGGTCAGCCGCGGCTGCGGCCTGTGTCTCGTAGTTCACCTCGGTGAGCCGTGTTGCCGAGTATGGGCTTGAGCCACGCACGTTGAAACCAATGTGTCCGTCAGGCCCAATTCCGCCCAGGAAGAAACCAATCCCGCCCATCTCGCGAATGCGATCCTCGTATCCAATACACCACTGATCAATTCGGGCAATTGCGTCTTGTTGCGCCTGCTCAATCCTGCCTTTTGCTGGCCGGTATCGAAGACTCAGGTCCACATGTCCGTCAGCCCAGAACTCCTCAAGCCCCACACCCTCGACCGGTAGTCCAATTTCCTCACCGTCTATAAGCAATGCGTTTTCGGGCTTAATGCCAAAGGCTTCCAGATAGTATTTGCGAATGTAATAGAGAAAACTATTCCGGTGACGGGGATTAATGGGGTAGAACTCGTCAATCTGTACAAAGCGCAGGTCTTTGGTGTGCGGGAAAACTGATGGATCTATGCCCACGGACTCGAGCTCCGCAACGGTATCTGGCTCGTGCCAGGTATCCTGAAAACGGTGGAGCTCCTTAATAAAGAACTCCGGAGTCCTTCCGGTTGGTAAGGAGACGACGCCGTTAGGATTTTTCTGCACCCACTCTATGAAGCGCAGCGCTGTCAATGTGCCCAAGGCGGGAAAGTTGTCAACGACCACGACGCCTATATGTTCGTGCTCGCCGTACTGGAGCTTGCGCCCGGAACGCTCCAAAGCTGCCTTCTCTACCTGCGACATCCATTGACTCCTTGCCGTCGGCCTAACGCTCAACCAGTCGGTTAGTTGCTTGCAACAACCAACCTACCACCAGTATGCGCCCAGGTCCCAGAATCGTCAAGGAAAAATGTGTTGTGAGTAAGCTGTTGTGGGAGAGTGGCTGGCACGCTGTGGTGGGAGACGGTGGCCACTGGGCGCGGGCCAGGACGACAAGGAAGGGAGACCGGCTCAGACCCGTCCGAGTTCTACGCGCCCACCGTAGGTGCGACGGAGGTTTTCTTCGGTAAAGACCTCGGCAACCGGACCTTGGGCCACAACGCGCACATTCAGCATAGTGATGAGGTCAAAGTAGCGTTCCACAGTTTGCAGGTCATGGTGCACCACAATGACAGTCTTGCCGCGGGAGCGCATCTCGCGCAGGATCTCCACTATTGCGTGCTCGGTGCGCGCATCTACTCCCTGGAAGGGTTCATCCATAAGGTAGATGTCGGCCTCCTGCACCAGGGCTCGCGCCAGAAAGCACCGCTGTTGCTGCCCACCGGAGAGTTCGCTTATCTGTCGCTTAAGGTAGTCCTGCATGCCCACGCGCTCAAGAGCCATGTGCGCCGCATCACGTTCTGCCGCTCCAGGTCGGCGAAACCACCCAAGGGAACCATAGGTACCCATGAGCACCACGTCAAAGACGGTAGTGGGAAAGTCCCAGTCCACACTCGTGCGTTGTGGAACATAGCCTACTCGCCGACGTTGCTCACGAAAAGGCCGACCGAACACACGAACACTCCCGGCCGAGGGCTCTACAATTCCCATGATCGACTTAATGAGCGTGGTCTTCCCCGAACCGTTTGGGCCAATAATTCCCATAATGGTCCCGACAGGCACCTCGACATCGATATCCCATAGAACTGCTGTTTCCTCATACGCAACCGTGAGGTCCGAAATCTGTATGGCGAGTTCTCTATTACTGTTCGTATTCATGTTTCTCCAAACCGCCACGGACAATGCCGCACTCACAAACATCGTCCTTATAAAGCAGGGCCTCGCTACAGAGCATTCTCCCGGCCATGGTTGGAATCAGGCCGTCGTCAGCTTCTGCGATATAGCCATGCTCAAGCCCTTGCCGAATAACCTTCTCGGCGAACTGGGGCTCCCAACGAACATGCTGGCGCACTCCATCCCGACTACACGCGGGTGTCACCCGTTCGCCGTCAACATGATGTATGAGATGCATAACCAAGAGCTGCTCAGCAAAGGTAATGCGCCGCCGAGCTCGAATGCGCAGCTTAGAAAGCAGTCCCCGCCGTGGTGCAAAAGCCAGGGTCAGCAAAAAAATAACCCCGGTCATCATTGCCATGGTGCCGGAGGTAGCCGCATCAAGATAGTAGGCTATCCAGAAACCAATCAGGGCACTGAGTACGGCAAAAAGAACGCTGAGCAGCAGCATGCTCTCAAGCCGTTTGCTCAAGAGAAAGGCCGATGCCGCAGGCGCAACCAGCAGCCCCACAACCAACACAGCCCCGACCGCCTCAAAGGCGCCTACAATGGTAATGGACACGGTGGCCATAAACAAGTAATACAGCCGAGAGGTGCCAAAGCCTACTGAGCTCGCATGATCCGGGTCAAAGGTGGTGAGCTTGAGTTCCTTGAAGAAGAGCAGAGTGAAAGCCATGTTCACAAGCAGAATGACAAGCATGACGTAAAAGGCGCGTGGCCCAATTGCGGTGCCGCCAATGTGCAACTGAGTGAGGGCTGCGTAGTTGATATCCCCGGCCAACACCGTGTTCTCGCTCAGGGGAAGGCCGGAGTAGCGGCGGCTCACAATAATCACCCCAATACTAAACAGCGCCGGAAACACGACCCCGAGCGGAGCGTCGCCAGCAAAGAGCCGGGTACGATTCATGGCCTGCACCGCAAACACCAGAAACAGACCCAACACAGCGGGCCCAATTACCAGGAATGGCGAACGAAAGGCGCCGAGAATGAGCAGGGCAAGAACCAGCCCGGGGAATACGGCGTGGCTTACCCCTTCGGCAACCATAGACATGCGCCGCAGCACCAGGAAGACGCCAGGCACGGCGCATGCCGCGGCCGTGGTGACCGCAATGAGGATAATGGAAGGGATCAGGCTCATACCCCACCTCCCACGGGAAGCGTCGCCTCCGGCGGGCGTAGATGCTTGCGGTTTCTTGCACGCCGCAGCGCGCGCGCAATAACGCCCCTGTGAGGTGCAAAGAACAAGGACAAGAACACAAAGGCGGTCGCGGTCAAGGCAATGACCGGGCCGGTGGGGAGGTTACGCACCATGGCACTGAGGGTTGCCCCGACGATTCCGGACACCAGTCCAAACACCGCAGATAGGGCTGCCATGCCGGACAATGACTTGGTCCATTGCCGGGCGGCCGCTGCCGGACACACCAGCAACGAGACAATGAGAATGACACCCACGGTGCGGAGCCCAATGACAATGGCAAGCACAATGGTGGCCAAGAGGAGTTGATCCAGTCTGTGCATGGGGTAGCCAATACCGGCGGCAAAGTCGCGGTCAAAGGTGTGGAGCTTGAACTCCTTCCAGAACAATAACGATATACCAATGGCGACGACCGCGAGCACGGCTATGGTTCGGATATCGGCGTTTGTCATGGTAGCGGCCTGACCAAAAAGGAAGTCGCGGAGGCCACGGTGGCCCATTAGGGACAGAGACTGAATCATTCGTAAAAGCGCAATTCCGGCACCAAAAAAAATTGCCACCGCAAGGCCCATTGCCGCGTCGGCCTTAAGCGGGGTGGTATGCACCACCAGACTGACAAAGGCCATGGCCAACACGCCTCCGAGAAAAGCTCCCGGAAGCACAAGCTGCATGGCCAGAACGCTGCCGCCCAACGCCGTACCAAGAAGGAACGCGGTGGTAATTCCAAAAAGCGAGGCATGGGCAACAATTGCCCCCATCATTGCCTGCTTCCGGAGATACGCATAACACCCCAGTACTCCCGAAACCGCACCCACCATGGCCGTTCCAAGCGAAACGACACGGAGGGTGTGGTCTGAGAACATCAATTGAAAAAAAGTGACGATGTCGAACAATAATTCGTTCCTAACTCCAACTCTCTCCGAATACTAACGGTTTCCGAGAATGGTGTCGACAATCACATCTACGTTATGACGGTAGGCTCCGTCAAAGGTGTTTGTCGGTGCGCGTTCACCCAGGGCGTCTGAGTACAGCGGTGTGTCCGACACAACCACCCGGCCACCGCGGCTGGCAACAGCCTCCTCAAGTGCAACAACCGAGCGGCGATCCTCAATGGTCTCAAAGAAGACAGCGCGAACATCGTTGTCTACAATAAACTGGGCCAGTTCCTGCAAGTCACGTACGCCAGCCTCGTCCTCGGTGCTGATTCCGGTGATCCCACGCGACTGGAACCCATAGGCGCGCGCAAGGTAACCGAATGCGTCGTGGCTGGTTACCAGGAAGCGCTGTGACGCAGGGACCTCGCGGAAGCGTGCGGTTGCATAGGCCTGAAGATCTCGCAGCTCCGCGATGTAGTCGGCGGCGTTGCTCTGGTAGCGTGAGGCGTTGTTGGGATCCTGCTCGCTAATTCGGTCGGCAATTGCTTGTACTGCACGCACCCAGATATCAAGGTCCCACCACAGATGGGGGTCGTGCTCACCGTGATCATGGCCATGCCCGTGATCATCATGTCCGTGGCCGTGGTCGTCGTGGCCGTGGTCGTCATGCCCGTGGCCGTGGTCGTCGTGGCCGACCTGGACGGCGATCGCTGGCGTGGTGTAGCGAAGCTCACCGCGGTGAGTCCAGGAGAACACCACACTGGTGGAGC
>REEM01000097.1 GCA_007695055.1 Spirochaetaceae bacterium
GTCAAAACCCATCTGTCGCTCTTGTTTCACTCATTGATCCTGCCGGTTCAGATCCACTTACTCAGATTCGCATTGGAATATCTGGACCACTAGGCGTTCCTCTTTTCTACGATCTCCAGACAGACCTGCAGGTCGGCGCGCAGTGGGGCTGGGCGTCCGAGGGTTCGCTACGTTGGTATCCCAATAGCTCCCGCACAACCCAATTCGAGGTTGGTGCTGCTGTCGCTGCAAGTGACGCAGGGTCAGACCAAGGATATGTGGCACTTGATGTTGATGTCCCTTGGTCAGCATATCAAGGCTCATTCAGCAACCTGGCTACCGGGCTACTCCGCTATACCTCACGATTAGGAGAGCCCTGGCTCATTTCGGCGACATCAATCTTGTTCGGCAGGCTTGATGGCGAAGGAACAGCGGATCCAACTCTGAAGACACACACCTCCCAAACTGGTTTGCTCGGGTGGGAAGGAGGTATAGGATTTGGAATACAACCGATGAGAAACCTGTTTTTTGATCTAAATAGTAATATATTTGTGCCGTGGACAGAGTCACAGGGCGGACCATATCCTAAATCTTCAGATCCGCTCTGGCACATTGGCGGCGAGTTAACAATAAGACTCTGAGCTAATGCACAGCTCTAAGAGGAGGCAACTCAATGAAACGGATACTTATCGCAGTACTTGTACTGCTCACCATCATTTCTGCACATAGCCTGGCTGAAGTCCGTGTGGAACGGACACAAGGAGTCGTTGAGTACCGCCTGCCCCAAAGCCCCGGCTGGGAAACGCTCATGGTGGGCCAAAACCTTCCTCAGGGAACTACCATAATCAGCGGATTTAATGGAACAGCCGTCCTTTTGTCGGGCAACTCGACTATTGAAATTGAACCACTCAGCCGGGTGGTCCTTAGCACAACGCAGATAAGCGATGTAAGGGAAAACACGGAGCTGAACATGCGCTATGGACAAGTTCGATCCCAGGTTCGACGTGCGCAGAATCGGGGAACGGATTTCAGCGTTTCTTCTCCAGTTTCAACAGCAGCAGTCCGCGGAACAGAGTTCGTTTTTTCCGGACGAGAACTCTCCGTATTTGAAGGGGATGTAGCATTCTCAAACCTTGCGGGGCAACAGCACAGCGTTCGAGCTGGTCAAACGTCCCGAACCTGGAAACACTTGGATATTGAGTCGGTAGAAGCGGTTATGCTTCGCGATCTTCGTTTCTGACCGAGGTCGTGTTCTCTCATTGCTGTAGCACAGCTGATGTAAAATCCGTATACTAGCGTCATTATGAAAATTGATAACGATCTATCTGCAGTATTTCGGAGTGCATCGGTAAGACGAAAACTGCTTGAGGTTGGTTATTTCTTTGGGGATCTGGAGGACCGCTGGGGCTACACAAGCGGCACACTGACGCGACTCGGCCTAACCGACACCGAAATGCGAAATGGTGACTACCAAAAGCGTATTCACTCGGAAGACTTGCCAAACTACATGCACAACTGGGATCGTCTCAACAACGGTCATACAGACGTACTGTATTGTGAGTTTCGGGTAGCGGATAACGACGGAAAGTGGCACTGGATAGAGACCCATGCAGTGGTACTTGAGCGTGGCGTGGGTGGGGGTATCGGTAAAGTTGCTGGCTTTGACCGGCGCATTGATGTCCGGAAGCAGTCAGAGGAAATTCTCCAGCAAGAATACCGTGAAACACAACGGAAACTTGCTATTAACGAAGCTGTAAGGCGAGTCGGAGCGGATATTACCCTCGATCGTGAGCTCCGTGATGTCCTAGACCACGCTGTTATACAGATTGCAGAGGTCATACACTTTCACAGTTGTGAAGTCTATGCCCGCCAGAAAGACCAGAACGGTGGAATGACTCGGGTATTCGGAGCCTCACTCAGCGGTTCGGTGGAAATAACCACCGCTCAGAATGATGTTTCATACTTCCTTGACATGGTATCTGAGAACCTCTACCCCGTAATTGTTGACGAGCCCAGACCACCCGACAAGTCCGGGAGCCCGGATGCACCTGGAAACCCTTACGCCAACTACACCCTCCTCTTGGTACCGCTGCGAGTAAAATCCCAGTTCATTGGAAGCCTTTTTCTGTGGCGACGGTCACCCGAGCCTTTCGGTGGCGACGATCTTTACCCGGCCTTAGCACTTACCGACAGCCTGGCAGCCGCGGTGTACAATAGAAGCTACTACCAAGAGCAGATTAGCCGCCTTGAACATGACGAACTAACCGGTTTCCTTACGCGCTCGGTCTTTCAGCGCAATGTGCCGCGCATGTGGGCCGAGTACCAAGACCTCTACCCACATAACTCGGTTGCCATGATAGACATTGACAACTTCAAGGCCATTAATGATACCTTTGGCCACGACACCGGTGACCACATAATTCGTGAGCTTGCGCGGCTTCTTCGTGACGGACTGAGGCGAGAGGATCTGCTCATTCGTTACGGAGGCGAGGAGTTTGTGGCCATTTTCCCGAATACCGACCTAGATACCGCGGCCAAGTCGGTCGACCGCATTCGAGTTGCCTGTACCAAGTCGGCCGCTTTTGAGCTGGAGCAACCATTGAGCTTTAGCGCCGGTCTGGCTGAATGCCACAACTGCGATACAAGCCTGGCTTCCCTCATTAAAGAAGCTGATGTAGCTCTCTACTCAGCCAAGCGCGCGGGGAGGAACCGCGTGCACCGGGCGGCGGCAACGGCCTAAACAATCATGAGGGCAATCATTTTCTCATACACAAGCGGTGCTCGGTAGACGTAGAACGCGGTGCCGGTAATTGGACTGCGAATTTCGTAACGGACTTCGCCCACATGAGGATCAAGGATCTCCGCCAGCACTTCGCCGGCCTGAACCGAGTCGCCGGGCCGACATCGAGTTGAGAAGATTCCGGCTCTGGGGGTTGTTACTACACAAATATCCGTATCCTGAACCACGCGACTATGTCGGTGTTGTAAAGGAAGCGCCTCAACAGGAACAACGTTCTTCGGAAGCACACCCTGCACTACCAGGAACCTCAGCACGCCATGAAAGAGTTCCAGGACTTGATCTTCGTCTATTTCAAAACCTCTGCCACCTGCAAGAGAAACCGCTCGCGTATTCCAGATCTGCCAGTTGTAGTTCAAACTCCCGGTTTCCTGCGGATTGGCTTCATGCTCATGAACAAAGGGCAAACCAAATGCCACCGCGGCCTCGACGCTATCTGTACCAAGTCGATGTATTCGCGCGTGCACAACATGCTTGCCCGGGTGCGGCGTCGAGGTAAGATTCACGCCGAGCTCATAGTCCTGAACCGCTTCCATGACGGCCGCAGCTATTCGCTGTGTTGTCTCACCCTTGGAGTAACCAGGGAACATGCGGTTGATGTCGGTATGATCCAGCGGCCACAGGCGATGCACCGTGTTGAGGGAGTATGGATTGACAGAGGGAATGACCAGAATCTCACTGCCAGATGCAATTGCCTGCTCATTCTGTTTCAAGTACTGCACCAGTTTTGCGGCAACATAGAGACCTTGGGCCTCACTGCCTCTCATACCAGCAACGATAGCGACACGAGGTTTTCCGCTGCCGAAGCGATACCCGTGAATTTGATAATCCTCGCGCGACATGGACGCCAAGCGGTAAATCACTTCTGTCTTCACTTAGTGAGCTCCGGTGCAGCAGTAAACACACGTGCAAGAAGCGATCCTTCCATAACAACCGGGTACTCTCGCAAGGTGAAGACCGTACCGGCACCAGGGGAGCGGATTTCGGATACAACTTCACCGGTTAAAGGCTGCACAATTCGTCCAAGCAGCTCTCCTTGCGCGACCCCAATCCAATGCTCAACGGCTGGCAGAAACAACCCGGCAGCAGGCGAGTTAATGTAACTCACCTCACCTTCCTTGCACTCAATAGGTACCTTCACCGGACTTGGATCTGGGTCATCCCAAATGCCAAGGTGCGTCATGACCCGAAAGATCCCTTGTACCAGTTCATGGCAGTAGACCGGCGTAATGCGCATACCGACACCCATCTCCACCACGAGTGTTGGAGTGTTCCGTGAGTTGAGGGTGTGCGCCAACGTTGACTTCAGCACCGTTATTGCCTCATGGATCCAGACAAAGTCAACGTTCATTAGCCTGGCTAAGGGCAGCAGCCGCTCTGCGGTGTTGCGGTCCATTCTTATTTGGGGAATCTCCCGGAGGTAAATGTTGCTGGCATGAATATCTACAACAAGATCGGCTCCGGCTAAAGACTCGGTTACCGAGTCGGTCATGTGAGCTATGTATGAATCGTTTCGCTCTTGCTCACCGGCAAAGTAGCGGTTCATATCAAGTTCAAGATAGGGAATGCTGCGTTCAATTGCGTCTATTCCTAAGGGATTAATTGCAGGGTATATGTCCACAATACCGCGCAGACGCGCGAACTCAGCCTGTACCTTCTGTGCAATGAGCGCACAAACGTACTGCCCTTCAAGCTCATCTCCATGAACCCCGGTGACAATTGCAATGCGCGGGAGCTTTTCTGTACTCTCGGACTTTGTTGTGCTCAACGGCGTGGAGTTCTGCAGTCTGTTTCGGCGTATAACCAGCCGCTCTGCAACAGGGAGCTCCAGATCTACGATATCTTCTATCACTCCCCCACCTCGACAAGTGATGCCGAGATACGCTGATGCTGTTGCACAACGGAACTCCAGACACCCCTATTCAAGGAGCAGTCCTCTGCATTGCGCCCACGAGCCAAGGGAACGTAGTCCTGCACAACAAGACGGTTATGGGTGGGGTCCAAACCGTACCACCGGCCTTGAACGAAGACCTCAACCCAGGCATGAGTCTCACCCTCACCAACAAAGAAGCCGTTCACGTATCGTGCAGGCACTCCATGAGCACGACAGAGCCCAATCAATATATGGGCAAAGTCCTGGCACACGCCGCTACCTTGCGAGACCGCATCCCCAGCCGGAGTACTGTAATTGGTGGTGCCGGTCAGGTAGATCATGTTTTGCGTTATTTCGTGCATTGCCCCAATGGACCACTCTAAGGGGTCTTTCGGCTTATCCGGAGATTGGAAGGCGGCCAGCCAGGGAATATTTTTGTGATCAAGCTCCGTGAGACGGTCGCTCCGAAGGAAAATCTGAATAGGAACGGTATCCGGTCGGCGCCCGTAACTCGAGTGTTGACGGATAGTCGCGGACAATCCGTAGCGAAATACCGAGTGGTCTTCCCTCACAAGTCCATAGCTGTATTCCTGTCCAAGATAGTCCACCGCGGTCGATGGAGAGCATTCTGGTTCAACGTAACGAGAGAAGTGCTCAACTTCAAAGAAATCGTCGTCCGGTAGGCTCAGGCGTAGGCACCACGCGTGATTGCGTATTGGAGTATCCATCTCGGCTCGTACGTCGTAGTTAAGCTTGTAGACACCGTCGGCGGATCTTTCATACTCAAGGTCGGTAAATTGTGGTGAAGAGCTCATTTGTGAAATCTATACCTCCCTCTCGGTCCAGTGCTTGCGCGACATTGAGGTGTTCTGCAACCTCGAGCACATGAAGATTCTCCTGCAGCTGCCCAACCGCCTTCTCAAGCTTGTCATCTGAGTCTTCGAAACGTCCCGCAAGATCACGAATTTCTACCCATTTACCCCACCGTACCATAGCACGCACTCTACGGTCAGCACATTCATCTAAACTACCCCAGAAGGCGTAGAGATAATCAATAACTGGCTTCACATCATAGAAGTTAACCACTCGGAGCGACTCAAGGGTGTTGAAAGCCAGCCGCAAGTACGCAAAGCCCTCATGCCCTATAGTGTTGCGTAGAAACACTGCATTCTCGTATGCAGTAGTCAACGAAAACAGGATCGAGTAGCTGTTTTCTTTTTCAAAGAACAAAGATTGCAAAAAAGCATCCCTGTTTGCAAACTCCGACTCAATTCCCAAGCATTCGCAAAACTCTTCAAACCGTAGTCCTACCGGTGCTGTTTCGTTGCCATGAGTCTCGTAGAGTCTATGGAGAAGATCTAAGGCGCGCTGCACGTAGCGTCCCAACCAATACAGCTGATTTGCCGTTCTTAAAGAGATAAGACCCATGTGTCCTTGAATCCTCCACCTTGTGATGAGTTAACAATCATAGAACCACGATCCATTGCGTACCGTGTAAGTCCGCTTGGCCAGACCGAAATGTCTTTGCCGTGCAGGACATAGGCTCGCAAGTCGGCTCGCCGCCGCACTACCTTATGCTGATCAAAAACCTGGAGACTGCGAAACTCAACAACCTCTTGACCAATGAAACGGCGAGGCTCTGCCCGTATTGCATCCGCAAGAAGGCGCCGCTTGTCGGCACTTAACATGCTTCCAAACACTACACCGTAGCCGCCCGCTTCGGCCACGTCCTTAATTACAAGCCTATGAAGATTCTGAAGCACATGGTTTCGGTCACGTTCAAAAAACGGAAGGTAGGTCGGTGCGTTCCTCAGTATAGCTTCCTCGCCAAGGTAGTACTTAATGAGTGCAGGGACAAAGTAGTAGATACCTTTGTCGTCGGCAATACCGTTGCCGACAGCATTTATGATCGCTACATTCCCCTTGCGATACACAGACATAAGATTTGGAACACCAATGATTGAGTCCGGCTCAAACACCATAGGATCTAGATACTCATCCGAAAGCCTCCGGTAGACGGCGCCCACTCGCTCACGGTGCCCACCAACATCCTTGAAGTACACATACTCGCCGTCAACCTCAAGGTCATTCCCAAACACCAAGGGAACTCCCATCTTCTCTGCAAGATAGCTATGCTCAAAAAAGGCGGCATTGAAGCGCCCGGGCGAGAGGACTACCGATATTCCGCCCGGATTGACATCGTCCATAACCCGACCAAGCATCTGTGGATAGTCGCGACTCTCGCGCACCGGCATGTCCGAGATCAGGCCGGGGCAGACAGTGTGATACGCCTCCCGAGCAATGAGTGGATAACTTGCCCCGGAAGGAACCCGGAGGTTGTCCTCCAAAATGAACCAGGTTCCGTCAGAGGCTTGCACAAGGTCTATCCCGGATAAATGGGCATAGACATTGGCAGGTGGTCGCACACCGTATACCTCCGGAAGATAGGCAGGACAGGCAAACACAAACTCCTCAGGAACGATCTTGTCTCTGAGCACCTTGCGCTCATGATAAATGTCGTGCAGGAACAAGTTCAGTGCATGAACACGTTGTCGCAAGCCCTTCTCCAGGGTATCAAACTCCCAGGGGCCAATGACCCGCGGAACTGTGCCGAATGGAAACAGCCGGTCGTGAAAAGTATTGTCCTGGAAAAGGCCAAAGGTAATTGCGTAGCGGTTAAGGTACGCCTTGAGACGGTCGAGGTCGGAGTATCCAAGCTTGAACTCCCTGTTCTTGCCTGCCCCGACGTCCGGTTCAAGTACTACATACCCACCTGGTCCCCGTCGCGAATGTCCACGTTGCTGAGTCTTTTGCATAGCAATTCCACCTCGTGTTCAGACTGCACCAAGACTACGCATTTCAGCTGCCCACGACAAGGCTTTTGTGTAGGATTTACGAAGTTAAGCTACGGATATGTTGTGTTGGAAGTCGTTTAGACGTCGCCACCGTCCCATTCTCTCAAGAATCGCTCAAGAAACTGCACCATAGCAATGTGGCGACCCTCGGCAATGCGCCGCGCGGCCGTGGTGTTCATTCGGTCTTTGAGGAGCAGCAGCTTCTCGTAGAAATGATTCACGGTGGTGCTGTTGCTGTTTTTATACTCCTCAAAGCTCGTATGGGAGCTGGGCTCGATTTTGGGATTATGCATGTGTCTGTGCTTGTGGCCGCCATACGCAAAGGCGCGCCCAATCCCTACTGCGCCAATGGCGTCAAGCCGGTCGGCGTCCTGCACAATGAGACCCTCGAGTGACTCCATGGTGTTGGCCACGCCCGCACCCTTGAAGGAGACGTGAGTAATAATTTCACAGACGATATCGACGTCCACCTGGTCCACATCACAGGCCTCCAGCCAGGCCCGGGCCCTAAGCGGCTCTCCACTACCCTGCTCACTGAGCTTCCAGTCGTCAAGATCGTGGAGCAAGGCAGCAAGCTCTACAATGAAGGAGTTAGCCTTCTCACGCTCACAAATGGCGCGCGCATTTTTCCAGACCCGGTAGATATGCCACCAGTCGTGGCCCGAGGAATCATGCTCACATTGTGACCTGACATAGTCGGCGGTCTGCTGAATGATGCTGTTCATGGTATGTCGTCTCCTCGCAGGGCAGATATTGACTCGACATAGTACTTGCACAACTTACGACAACGCTGTATAAAATGCTATCACTTGGATCAGAGAGGTATTGATGAAAGCTTCGGTAACTATGATGCTCCTGTTCCGGGTATCCACCCAGTAACAGCCGTTTTTCGGCCATTGCTTCGGACCCCGCAGAGCTTCCTCGCACACATTTTCCCGCTCACTGAACAGGACATCAAACTACGCCGCGAGAGACTAAACGTTTCGAGGCAATACCTATGTCCAGACAACAAGAATCATCTCCGACACACAGCGAAGGTTTCGTCTGCATTCAGTGTGGACGTCCCGTTCCCCCGACTCAGAACGGTACGGCACACCGCAACCACTGTCCCCACTGCTTAACGAGCAGACATGTCGATATACGCCCAGGTGACCGCCGTGCCGGTTGCCGCAGCAGTATGAGTCCAATTGCGGTGAGCGTAACCGGCAAGACTGAGTGGAGCATTATTCACCGTTGCGACCGCTGCGGCATCATGAAGTCTAACCGCATTGCGGGTGATGATGATGAGGCGGTACTGCTAGCACTCGCGGTGGGTCCGCTGTCCCGACTGCCATTCCCAGTGGAGTCTATCTCCCAATCCAAGCGCGCTTCGGAGCGCGGCAGAGGTGGGGTATGAATGCCAATACCCCCTTTGTTCCGGCCCGCGTGGTTGAACAGCAGCACCATTACTATACTGTAGCCGCTCCGGACGGCATCCACATGGCCGCAAGGGTTTCGGGCGCGTTTGAGTACCGCGTTGCAAGCCGCAGCGAGTATCCGAGCATTGGTGACGCGGTACTGGTTGAAAGGGCCAAGTCCCTTGATAGCCAGGCCGCAGGTAGTAACACCGCTCTTATCCAACAGGTGCTACCCCGCGCCAGTGTGCTCCAACGGCTAAACCCTGGTGGCAGTACCGAGTCTCAGGCAATTGCGGCAAATGTTGATGTAGCGTTGGTGGTACTGGCCCTTGACGGTGGCCGGGCCTTCACTGCAGGTTTGCTGCTTCGCCTGCTCACAACGGTGTACGCGGGCGGTATCCGCCCTGTGGTTGTACTGAACAAGTGCGACTGCGCAGAGGAGCAAATTATACAGCAGGTGACAAGCACGGCTCATGAGAACGCCCCGGAGGTGTCGGTGCATGTGGTAAGCGCCCACACCGGGGCCGGGCTACCGGGCCTATGCAAGGAGTGGTCGGCCAATCAGACGGTATGCCTGTTAGGCGCCTCCGGGGTCGGGAAGTCCAGTTTGCTCAACGCGCTTGCAGGTCGGCAGCTGGAACGGGAGGGGGCGGTGCGCGCCGACCACCGCGGCCGACACACCACGACTCACAAAAAGCTCTACCCCCTAGCTGACGGGAGCTCACTCATAGATCTGCCCGGGATCAGGGAGTTACAGTTGTGGGCCAATGAAGATGCGGTAACAGATAGCTTCCCGGAAATTGCTGAGCTATCCATGGACTGCCGCTTTGACGACTGCAGTCACACCGGTGAGCCCGGGTGCGCCGTGCAGGACGCTTTGTCCTCTGGCATGCTAAGCCCGGAGCGCTATGACCGTTACCTTGAACTGCAGCGCGAAGCTGCGTATGTGCGGCGCAGGGTCGACCAACGCGCGCAGGCAGAGGAGCAACGGAGATGGAAGCAGATCAGCCGTGACCAACGGAGCTTCCGGCGGAGAGGGACTTGAGCGGTCCGCGGCGTCACGCCGCGGCCCCACAACAATCATGGGAAGCAGGCCGTGCTGCCTACTGCGGATTAGCCTGCATCGCCGAGCGAACCATCTCAAGAATCTCGGGGTGGTCTTCAGCAAGCACTCGCGCATCGTAACCGAAAATATTTTCCACGTAGAGGTCGGCGCCCTGCGAAATAAGATATTCCACAACGTCGGCATGACCTCGCTCGGCTGCCCGCATGAGCGCAGTCTCACTGTACATGGTTGTCTCGTTGATGTCGGCGCCAGCTTGTACCATCTCACGGACCAAATTGAGATCCCCGTCCGACGCAGCATTGGTTAGACTCGTACCAAACATCTCGCGAATATCGACGGACTCAGGAACAGTGGGCGCTGCCGGTGCGTCCTCGGGCGGCGCTGCTGGCGCATCGGCACCACAACTCATGAACGCGACAAGACACAAACAGACACATCCAACATACGCAAGGGTTTTCACTTCCAGCCTCCTGTTAGTCACTACAGAGGCTACCACTCTCGTGGTAAGCCCCATTCTTCCTCACTCACCTCGGCGAGCACCGTCGTTCTCAACTCGGTAATGCCCACGATACCTGGGTTTGCGGTATAGGGGCTTTGATAATCTCCAAAGTACTGGTGAAACAGGGGCGATGTTTCGAGCATTGCTGGCTCGGCGTCGACAGGCCGCACCTCGCCACTGTGGGGGTCAACAATAAAGACATCGTGCACAAACCCTTGATCCGTGGAGTAGCCACTTATATACGAGAACACAATGCCTGCGTCGCTGCGGGTGAACCTGCTCGACTGGATGCTGGTTCTGTACCCAACCTCGTCCCGAAGGACCGCACGCTGCTGCAGTCGACTGTGAGTCGCATTGTAGGTGTAGAGGAATATCTTGTGAAAATACACACGCGCGGGTCGTTCAATGGGCATAATGAACCATACTGGACGCCTGGGCTTGGCTACTCGGTACTCAACAATGAAGTAGTAGATATTGGTCTCTTGATCATGAAAGCCATACGAGTGAGTTCGCCTATAGTTCACCTTGGTTCCACGAGCATGAGCTGGCAGAGCGAGACTGAATAGACCGCCTGCAGCCGCAACGAGAACCAGAGTCCTAAGCAGGCCTGAGTATCGGCATCTGCGATACAGCATGCCCCATAGTACCACGGCTTTTTGCCAAGCGGGGAAGGTGATTCAGCAACTTTTTATCCCTACCTTTACCTCCTCACTCACTCACGACTATGATCCAGGTAATGAGTACACCTAAGACACAGACGCTTAAGCTCACCCTTGCCTACAACGGTGCGCGGTTCAAGGGATGGCAGAAGGGCAACGGCCGGACCGTGCAGTCGACCCTGATAGAAATAATTGGCAAAGCGCTCCCGGAGGCGTCGCACGGTGAAGTCCCAGCGGATTACGAGCTACGCTTAGATGGCGCAGGCAGGACAGATGCTGGGGTGCACGCCGAAGGACAGGTAGCGAGTGCGGTAGTTCCGGCCTCGGTGAATGCGCAGCTACTGTTTGAGAAAGTAAACCGGCACCTGCCAGCAGATCTTGCGCTTGTTTCGCTGGAGGCGGCCGAGCAACGCTTTCATGCCCGGTACAGGGCGTTGGCCAAAACCTACCGCTACACCGTGGTGGACGGACCGGTGGGAGACCCGTTTCTGCACGGCCGGGCATGGCGGTATGCGGAGCTGCTGGACCTTGACCGCATGAGGGCTGCCGCCGAGGTGTTCCTAGGGCAGCAGGACTTCTCAGCATTTACCTCTGATAGACCAAAGCCAAACAAGGAGAGAAGGATCTTCTCCATTGATATTTCGCGCACCCGCACAGCGGTTGTCAGCCCCGTTGAGATCCTGGTGCGCGGTGACGGGTTTCTCTGGCGACAAGTGCGAATTATGGCCGCGACCATTGTCGCGGCAGGTGCACAGGAACTCTCACCCCCAGACATTCAGCAGATGCTTGCATCACGCACCCGCTCTCAGGCGCCAGCCCCGGCGCCCTCATGTGGTTTGACGCTTGTCTCAGTGGAATATTAGGGCCCGCGCGCGCCTACGGCTCATTCCTCTTTGCTGCGTATTTGCTTAGCAACCGGCGGAGCAGACCAAGAATTGGCCCTCCAAACAGTGTGATAAAGAGCGCAATGGCCAGAACGGAACTCACCGGACGCGTGAGAAAGGGTAGAAAGTCGCCCTGGGTGCGCACGAGACCGACGCGCAAGTTGCGCTCTACCATGGGGCCAAGTATGAGACCTAGTATGAGTGGCGGAAGGGGGACATCGTTCTTCTCTAGGTAGAACCCAATTATGCCAAACGCGATCATTATGTAGATGTCAAAGATGCTGTTCTGCAGCGCAAAGGATCCTACAATTGAGAACATTAATACAATGACAATGACGGCGTTCCGTGGGAGCTGTAGAATGCGGCCAAAGGCCTTAATGCCCAGCAAACCTACGCCAATAAGCATGAACTGCGTGAGTACTGCAATAAGGAATATTCCATTCACCAGCTCCCTGCTCTGTTCGAATATAAGCGGGCCGGGTCGCAAGCCGTACATCAACATGGCTCCAACCACTATTGCAGTAATTGAGTCGCCCGGTACGCCAAATACCAGCGCCGGGATCCACGCTCCGGCAAGCCCAGCGTTGTTGGCGCTTGTCGGAGCTATAACGCCCTCATCCGCTCCGGTTCCAAACTTATCCGGATTGCGCGAGAACTTCTTGGCCATACCGTAGGATACCCAGGCGGCTATATCTGCCCCTGCGCCGGGAAGAGCTCCAATGACGGTGCCTATACCGCCTGATCGCAACACGGTGAACTTGTGGCGCCATACTACCGGGAGAGCCTTCCGCAGTGAGATTTTCACGGCCGACGCTATGGAAGGCTGCCTCAGAGCGTCGCGATTGGACACCAACTTGAGCACCTCTGACAGTCCAAAAAGACCAATCATAGCGGGAATGAAGCCGACACCACTGAGGAGATCAAGTTGCCCAAAGGTAAATCGTGGATGCCCGGTGGTAACATCCATTCCTACCGTTGAGACCAGCAGCCCAAAACAAGCCGCAATAATTCCCCGAAAAGTATTTCCCTTACTGACCACCGCACTCATGCTGAGGCCAAAGAGACCAAGCCAGAAATACTCGGCGCTGCTGAAGCGTAGCGCGAGCTGGGCAAGTGGAGGGGCTACAAAGATGAGGATACCAACGCCCATCAGTCCGCCTAAGGCCGAACAAATAAGGTCAAGCGTGAGTGCATAACCACCTTTACCTTGCAGGGTAAGTTGGTAGCCGTCCAGGGTTGCAGCGCTGGATGCGGGCGTACCGGGAATGCGCAGGAAGGTTGCAGGAATATCACCGGCAAAGATGGCGGTAAAGGTTGCTCCAATAATCATTGCCAGGCCAGCCAGTGGGGACATGTAGTAGCTAATGGGCACAATGAGGGCCGTGGCCATGGTGGCCGTCAGGCCTGGTGTCGCACCGGCAAATATTCCAAAAAGCATTGCCATGAACCAGGGGAACAAGATACTTGGATGCATGACCTGCACGAACAACTCAACCATCTAACTGCTCCTCACGGTTCAAAACGGTAATGACAGGATTCCTCTCGGCAGAGGCACCCGAAACGCAGACACAAATATGAAGGCAATAATGACTACTAATGCTACCGACAGCAGTACAGCAGGAACTGGCCTAGCTTTGAGCCGAAGCAAGATGAGCAAGGAAAAGGCAAATCCGGTAAGGAGAAAGCCCAAGGAGGGCAGAATAAGAACAAAAACCAGCAGCGCCCCCAGAAGCAATGCCACACTTTGATTTCCCCAGTTTCTTGCTACCCGCTCAATACGAGACCATAGCCGGAAGCTTACAGTCGATATCGTCGTCGCTTCACTTCGAGGGTCAGCTTGGTCACCGCACCCTGATGCGTGTCGTCGTCGACAGGATATATAGCGCAGGAGCTCGACCACACTGGCTACGCAGAAGAACACCCCCAACATGGTTGGAAAGTACTGCGGCCCGGGGAGGCGTTGTCCGCGTTGAATGAAGACAGGCAGTTGTGAGGAAAAATACAGTGTTGTCACACCAATAAGAAGCAAGAGAATAGGGAAGTTAAGGGAGTACTTTCGCGTGTCAGATGTGCTTGGCTGTGACAGGGTCTCGCTCTGATCCTGGTTGCTCGAACTTTCGTTCACGTTCTGCTTGTCGTCGTTCATCACACCGCCTATAGAATATGGAAGGGGTGCACCACACTCGGTGACACACCCCAAACACCATTACTTAATCATGATTCAGCAGCTTATCAGAACCCAATCTCGCGAATGATTGTCTGCCATGTGTAGTGTTCGTTCTCTACAAACTCGGCATATTCATCCCCAAGTCTCAGTCGAATACCAAATCCAGCGTCGGCCATAAAGTTTTCAAACTCGGTCGATCTAGCAATTTTCTCACCGGCCTCAACAAGCACCTGCCGGACATTCTCAGGCGTGCCAGCAGGAACGGCAAAGCCGCGCCAGGTACCGCCGGACCAGTCAATGCCCTGCTCTTTGAGCGTCGGCACATCCGGGAAGGCAGGATTCCGCTGGTCGGACATTACCGCGAGTGCGCGGAGGTTACCAGCCTCAAGTTGTGACTGAGCCTCAGGAAGGCTGTTGGTAATAACGTCTACATGGCCACCAAGAAGGTCGGTAATTGCAGGTGCGGCACCCTCGGAGGGAATCCACAAGGTGTCGTCAGGGTCAATACCGGCTTCAAGCAGCATACCTACACGTGCCAAGTCCCAAACGCCACCAACAGCAGTACCGGAGAAAGAAACCTGCCCCGGATTCGCTTCAATTGCGTCAAACAGGTCTTGAATGCTTTGGTAGGGTGAGTCCGCCCGCACAATAACACTGGCCGCGTCTTCATTCATTTGCAAGATGTAGTCATAGCCAGCATAGGTGAGGTCAGCCAGACCCATACTCTGCAGGGTGGCCAACTCAAAGGTCACCATGGTAATGGTGTACCCGTCTGCCGCTGCGCGTGCACCTGCCGAGTGTCCAACCGCTCCACCGCCACCGGTGCGGTTCTCAACAACAAAGGGCACACCTAGTTCCTGCTGAAATGCATCGGCCCAGAATCGCGCAACACGGTCGGTACCGCCACCCGCGGCCCAGGGAACGGTTACACTTACTGTGCGACTTGGATACACCGCTTCGCGTTCGGCGCCGCCGCCTGCCCATACCGTACCAGCCGCAGCTACCAACAGCAGCGCGACGACAAGGGACACGATCATTGTTCGCTTGTTCATACACCTCTCCTTTTTGTGTGAAACTCTACCTACTCACGGTAAATTGTTCTCGGGGCTGTGCTTCGTGTATGCTACACGCACACGCCTTTATGGGCAGCACACCCATTGAATCATGGTAGAACCGTAAGTTGCAGCTGTCAATCAAGAAGGAACAGTGCTTTCTTTTGTTGTGTTATTATGAAGCCTTACGCGTTTAGTTCTGGCGTTGGGCCAGGTGCCATCACCGCATTTCGGAGAAAACGACATGCCTAAGAAATTGAAACACCACGTAGACCACATAGAAGAAGAAGCACCGGAGGGTTCGGTACCTGCTGTGTCGCGCACAATGCAGATCCTTGAGCAGCTCTCAATGGCCGAAGGTATAGGGGTGAACGAGATATCTCGTAGCCTGGGCCTGCACAAGAGCACCGTATTTCGTTTCCTCAGCAGCCTCCGGAACCTCCACTACGTACAGCAGGATCCAGTAACCGAGCAGTACAGGGCCACCATAAAGCTATTTGAGCTTGGTGCTCGGGTGGTACAGCAGATGGAATTTGTTCAGTATGCCAAGCAGGTCATGGAAACTCTCGCTGCCGAAACAGATGAAACTATACACCTTGCGGTTCTGGAGAACGACAAGCTAGTCTACCTCCACAAAATTGAGTCAACTCAAACCTTGCGCGTATTCATGAAGTCCAGGCCGGGCCAGACAGCGCCACTTCACTGCACCGGCTTGGGGAAATGTATGCTCGCGTTTTCACGGCCAGACCTCGTTGACACAATTGCCACAAATCAGGCTCTCACCGGCTTCACACCCAAGACCCGCGTCACCGTCGCAGCCTTGGAACAGGATCTTGAGCAAACTCGCCAGTGCGGATACGCCAGGGACGACGAGGAACATGAGCCGGGCGTTAGCTGCATAGCGGCTCCTCTCCTACGCCCAGACGGCACAGTCATAGCCGCACTCAGTATCTCAATGCCTACAGCACGCGTCACCGACACCGTGACACAGCTCTATGCCGAGAAACTTCGGGCCGCTGCCCAGGAGGTACGCCGCCGCATGTCGGCGGCCGACACATCATTAACCGACAACGACGTGTCGGCGGCCGACAGCTCAGCAGCGGCGGCCAGCTCGGAATCAGCGCACCACACGCCCTGAGGCGTCACCGCGGGTTAAGGTCTCAATCTCGGCCCGGGTAACATAGTTAATGTCGCCCTCTATGGAGTGACACAGCGTGCTTGCAGCAACCGCAAAGGACAAGGCACCTGCCGGGTCTCCCTTCAGATCAGGATCACACGAGGCAAAGATCAAGGCCGCGCCGAATGAGTCACCTGCTCCCACGCGGTCCACGATATGGGTTATCTCGTTTGGGCTATACTCGCCGTTACGCATTGGTGCAAAGACCGCGTCCTCGGTTGAGGCATTGTACAACATCGCTCCCCACCGATTATGAGAGGCTGAGACACTTTCGCGAAGGGTAATTGCAACCTGCTTCACGCTTGGAAACCGCGCCACAATCTGGCGTGCGACTTCGGGGTACCGCGCTATATCCAAAGAACCGTGCTCCACCTGGCTTTCGCCAGCTCGAATACCAAGCACGTCGTCGGCGTCGGCTTCATTTGCAATGACAAGATCCACATAGGGGAGGATCTTTTCCATGGTGCTGCGCGCGAGGGCCTTTGGATTACCCTTAGCATCCCAGCGCCATAGCTTGCCACGGTAGTTCAAGTCGCATGAAACGGTCAGCCCTAGCTCCTTGGCAGAACGAGCTGCATCAATTGCGGCTTGTGCCGCCGTTTCCGACAGGGCCGGGGTAATGCCTGTTGTGTGGAACCAGTCAGCGCCTTTTAAGATTGAGCCCCAGTCGTAGTTGTTTGTCGCGGTAAGGGCTACGGAAGAATGGTCACGGTCATAAACAACATTGCTTGCACGTTGATTTGCGCCTACCTCGATGTAGTAGGTTCCTATTCTCCCCGACTCTGTGCGGACAATGTCCGAGGTATCAATGCCAATCCCATTCAAATAGGTGACGCAGGCGTCGGCAATGGGATTGCGTGGCAGCGCCGTTACAAACTTTGCTGCGCCGCCAAGCAAGGCAACACCGGCGGCAATATTTGCCTCTGCACCGGCAAAAGATACATCTACAATCCCAGGAAAGGCCTGCACAACACGCTTGTTGCCCGGTACTCGAAACCGCGTCATAACCTCACCAAAACTCACTACCTGTGCCATCTTCTCATCTCCTATGTCTGTTGCGTTTTCAGATCTACTGAACCGAAACAGCGCCGGACGACGCATCGCGAGCCCGATCCTCAATTTCGTTCCAGTTCTTGCTCGCAATGAGGTTCTTCGGTGCAATCCAGGATCCACCAACAGCAAGAACCTCAGGCAATGCAAGCCAGTCATTCATGTTTTCACGAGAAACCCCACCAAGAGGGATGTAGCTGAGACCAAGATGGCGGTAGGCGGCATTAACACTCTGCAGGTACTTAATGCCCCCAAGAGGTTCGGCCGGGAAGAGCTTGAGCAGGGTGCATCCAAGGGAGTAGGCGGCCTCTATGTCACTCGGGGTGGCAATTCCAGGGGCAAAGGGCAAATTGTAGTCACGGGCCGCCTCAACGACAGCCGGATTAAACCCAGGACTCACGGCAAAGGCCACCCCAAGTTCCTTAATTTCCCGCGCCTGCTCCGGTGAGAGCACAGTCCCCACGCCGACCACCAACTCCGGCACCTCGGCCATGACCGCTTTAAGCGCATCCATTGAGCCTTCCGTGCGCAAGGCCAGCTCGATGTGGGTCACCCCACCACGCACAAGAGCCTGTGCCGTTGGCACCGCATCTGAAGGGTCGTCAAACACCAGAACTGCCACAATGGGACTCTTGCGTAACGACTCCGTTAATTCTGTGGACCACATACTCTACCCGCCTCTTGCTGCATACCTATTTTTGGAACACCGTTCCCATATTATGCATCGGTTGTGGGGAAGTTGCAAGTAGAATTAGGGATGTTCCGTCAGCGCGCCGGGCTGCCGGGCGGCGTGGCGCCCCGGGAGCGCTGCGGCGCGCCCGTCCGTCGCCACTGGCCCTGGCGCGCCCGCCATGCGCCAGAGCTACAACGAGGCTCCGCTGCGAAGCCTCGCTTTTTCGTAAATTCGCTCTACCTCAAGTCGCGGGACGACGGCCTGAATGAGCCAGGCAATTCCAATGATCGCCGGAATATTCAACAGCAACCGAGTAAATGCAAAGGGCGCTCCTAAGGCCTGAAACTCAAACAGCAGCATAGGAATTTTTGTTGTCGACCAGGCGCCAATGAGCAGGAGCACGTTAAAGAACGAGGCCCCCTTACTCATGAGTACCGCCGCCACCGGGAAGGCTCCATACAGCGGACCTGCTGCTGCCGAACCCAGAATAAAGGCAATGAACCCACCCCGAGGACCTGAGCCGGGGCCCATATATCGCGTTAGCACCTCGCGCGGCACCCATACATCCAGCAACCCAAGCAGCACGAATACTGGCGGAATAACGGCAAGCATCTCCCAGGTACCAGAAACCGCGGTCTCCACAGCGGTATCAAATACCGCTCGGTGCGTGAAGGCCAGCAGGACATAGACCGCCACTACACTCAAAGCAAACAAATATGACCGGAGCAGTTTTTTCACCATAGCGGCACCACCAAGCCCATAACCACCGCAACGAGTAAGGCAAAGACATATGCTGCGCTATTTCGCACCAGCGCAGCGCGTTTGCCAAAGTAAGAAATCTCAACCGACAGGGTCACAACACCAACCATCATGAGCGATGAGACAAACGCCGCAATTTGAGTTATTCCGGCTCCGCCGCGCAAGAGCAAGGCTGCCGTTGGAAAAGCAATGAAGCCTGGAATGAGGGTAATGCTTCCCACCCCGGAGGCCAGCAGCACACCAAACCAGCCGGACTCGCTCCCAATGAGCCTACTCAAGACCTCAGGACGCAAGAGTGCAATCAGAATTCCTACCAATAGAATGATCGCAATGAACTGCGGCAGGATACCAGCAAAAGCTATCCAGCCTTTTCGCAGAGCCGTGCGGGTCTTTTTCTTGTCTTTGACCGCTGAGAGCAACAACGCTGCCCCAGCAAGTCCATACAACACAACTGCACTCACAACCGTACCTCCTTGGACAACCTAAACTCCTTTGCTAAACTGCTCAAGACACAGGAGACAACGTGAACTCACGCAGGCGAAGAATAATTGCCACACTCGTTATTGCCGTCCTCCTTGGGGGCCTGGCCTTCACTTTTCTTAGGAGTCGCGCCGAGCCGCTACCGCAGCACCCATTTTTCAACGGCCTAAGGCAGGATCGCGCTCTGGTTATTGCTCACCGTGGTGGCGCGGCACTCTGGCCCGAGAACACACTCACAGCCTTTGCCGGAGCCTGGGAGTTGGGGGTCGATGTCCTCGAGATGGATGTTCATTTGACAGCCGACGGTGTTCCGGTGGTGATCCATGACAGCAGCGTTGACCGTACTACCGACGGAAGCGGTGAGGTCAGATCCTTCACGCTTGCGGAACTCCAAGAGCTTGATGCCGCGTATTACTTCAGTCCGCTTGATGCGCCCGGCGATTTTTCGTTACGCGGTACCGGAATTACCATTCCGACTCTGCGGGAGCTTTTTGACGCCTTCCCAGACGCGCACATGGTGGTTGAGTCCAAAGAGGACGATATCGCCGCTGCCGAGATTATTTTACAGCTGGTACAGGAGTATGAGCGCGCTGACCGAACTCTCCTGGCAAGTTTTTCGCACCGGGTTCTCCAGCACTTCCGCAGCCAAGACGCACATGTTGCAACCCATGCATCAGAACCCGAAGTCACCCGCTTTCTTGCGGCTTCCTGGCTTTTGGGCGAGAGCTTTGTGGTGCCGGACTATGAGTCGCTCTTTGTTCCGCCGCATGCGGGCAGAATCCCGGTGCTGACCAGTCGCTTTGTCAATGCAGCTTCCAACCGGAACATCTTTGTGGCCGCATGGACAATTAACGACAAGACCGAGATGTTCCGGCTGCTGAATATGGGCGTGAATGGCCTCATTACCGACCAGCCCGATATGGCGCTTGACCTTGTGGGCAGCACACCATACGCTAAGGCTGAATGGTAGCCTATATCACTCTGGGGGCCGCTACACATGCGAAACATACCTTCTCACATTCACCATTTCAGTTGGCACAGCAAGATCTCGTTTGAGTTGCCCATTCGTTTCGAGGAGCAAGACGAAGATCCCGACACCAACAGCGCCATTTACGCCGACGATCTTGATGACGACGACGAGCTTGGGGCAAAGGTTCTGGCCAAAGCAACCGCAGTTCCCGAGAACCAGAATGACGCCTACCGGCTCTTGGCGCTTGAATCTGCCAAGTTGCCAGACCGCAACACGGAATCATTTGTCGAGTGTAGTGTCGACGGGGCACCGGCCGTGCAACAGACCCTCGTTTATGAACAGGCAGACATAGGTATACAGGTGCTGCGCCACGAAACCTTTGCGCAGATTGGAAACATCGTTTTTTCGCTCACCTGTCTTGCACCGGCGGCACGAGCGGAGGAATACATCCCGGCCTTTGATCATGCTGCTAGCACTGCGCGTTTTGTGCTGCTCTAGCACTTTTGTCTGGAGTTATGGAGGATAGAATGGTGGAAAGCACAGGCTACACAAGTTTTGCTCACGAAGGCGCTCTTATTTCGGCGTTGGTGCCGGACGGATGGGAGGCAGTTGAGCCAGCTCCCCAGCAGGTAAGGTTTTTTGGTCCAGTCCAGACCGAGTACGACGACTACAGACCAACCTTCAGCATCTCCTTAGGTAGACCGGACGGGTTTGGTGAGGAGTGGTTTGACGAGTTTGCCGACGACAGCCTTGGGCAGTTACAGTCAGAGTACGAAGGTTTTGTCCTGCGGTCTACCGAGAGACTGTCCCTTTCAAGCCTCGTTGAGGTCAATGCAGTCTGGTACGAATGGGAACCGGAGCCCAATCTCGCCTTCGCCCAGCTTCAGGCCTTGGCACCGGTCGACCGCTTCCGTATGTACCTAATTAATGCGGCCACCTTGCGGCCCCTCGCGGACATACACCTGCCGATCTTTGATCAGATACTTCGCAGCCTGCGAATGCTCCCCCCACGCCAATAATCCGTAAAATATTCGGGAGCCCCAGTGTAGTTGCTCTTGCATATTAGATTTTTATTATATAGATTGTGTCTATGAGTAACACAGTCGGAATAGACACAGCACATGAGAAGAATGCGGGAGCGGGATTGCTCCTGTTCATTTTGGGTTTTTTGGCCTTCTGGGCCAATGGTGACAACTATGCAGCCGCGCCACTCTTGGTAAGCATTGCAGAAGATCTTAACCTGGAGATATCGCGCGCCGCGCTTTCGGTAACCTCGTACATGATGACCTTCGGGGTGTTTACCCTGCTCTTTGGTCCGCTTGGTGACCGTTTTGGTCGAGGTCGAATCATTAAGGCGGCGGCCTTTGGCACGGCCATATTTAGCATTCTTGGTGGCTTTGCCTTTAACTTTCCTTCACTTCTGGTTTTCCGCGGATTTAACGGTGCGTTTGCAGCCGGAATCTTTCCGGTCACCATGGCGCTGATAGGCGAGAGCTTCTCGGACGACAAGCGACAGGGCGCTATTGCACAGGTAATGGGAATGATGTTTCTTGGTGGGGCCTCCGCAACCGCAATTGGCGGCATCATTGCGCATTACGGTTCATGGCGTGGCGTGTACATTCTCTACGGCATTGCCGAGCTCATTCTTGCAATCGCGGTACTGAAAATTGTGCCTTCCGGTTCACGCTCACCACACCGAAGCTCGGTACTTGAGTCCTACACCACAGCACTCCGGGCACCTGGCATGGCTGCAATAGTTGGCACTATTTTCTTTGTCGGCTTTGCGGTCTTTGGTAGTTTTTCTTTTGCCGGTCACTATGTGCAGAGCATTACCGGTCTGCCACTCATCACGGTCGGACTCATAGTTACGGCCTTTGGACTCGGGTCGGTCGCGGCAAGTCGCGTCATTCCGCGGCTCCGCATGCGGCTGAAATCTGCCTTCTTGCCGGTGGCCGGAGTTTTTGGCGCACTGAGCCTCAGTGCCCTGGTTGTGGCTGTTGAACCGGTGCTCATGGTCATTGGCTTTTTCGGCTTCGGCATGGCTTTTGTTGCGCTGCAGTCCACCCTGATTATGGGTGCCCAGAGCAAGCTTCCGCAACTACGCGGGACGGCTATGTCACTCGCCTCATTTGGAATGTTTGTCGGGGGTGCAACCGGTGCAGCAGTCAACGGCATTATTAACAATGCATTTGGCCCGGCGGCAATATACGCCCCGGCGGCGGTTTTCGTACTCCTTGCAGCCTTTGCTGCAAAGAAGTTGACGGGAATGAAACCCAAGACTACTTAGGACGATATCGGCGCGTTCAAAAAATGAACAATAGGCGCGTGTCACCGGGCGCACCGAAAAAAAGGGCGGGGGAATACCCCCGCCCAACGCGTAACGTCACCGTCTGCTGTAATGTCTAAACGATTCCAACACCGATAAAGGCAATCACACCAACCATCAGGGTGTAGACGAGTGAAGGAATGAGGTTGATTCGAATAACTCGACCCTCCATTCCCAAAACACCAACCGTCGTACAGGCAGCAACAACGTTGTGCACACATATCATGTTTCCTGCGGCTGCGCCTGCGACCTGTGCACCACCAATAACGGTGGTCGCAATTCCAGCCTCAATTGCAACACCTTCCTGGAAGGCAGAGAACAGAATGTTCGACACGGTATTACTACCGGACATGAACGCACCAAGGTTACCAATGAACGGTGAAAAAATGGGCCAGATTCCGCCGAACAACGACGCAGCAGCGCCCGACAGCGCAACCATCATACCGTCTACAGTTGCACCCGGGTAGTTTCCGGAGTTCAACATGACCTGCACCATTCCAACCGCAAAGAATAATGCAATGGCTGCTGGAATAATCTGCTTGAAGGTCGCAATCCATGTGTCTTTGGCCTGGCTTCCAAAGTTCAGCAGCGGAATACAGATGATTGCAACCAGCATAAACCCAACCGTTCCCGGCAGGTATGCCCAAGCAAAGTTAAAGGTGAGTCCGGTGCCAAGAATGTCCGGGATAGTGATGGTAAGCCCGGACAGGAAGCTCTGAAGAGGCCCAATTACGCGGGTGAAAACCAGGATGGCGGAAACCAGAATGTACGGAGTCCAGGCCTTCATAGGAGATATGGGGAGGTCAGACATCTTCTGAGTCTTGGCCTGCTCAAGCTCTTCCTCGGTGGGAAGCAGCTCTTTTACGCCAACCCAGGCACTGTCCCATTTGCTTCGATTCGCAAACTCCCAGGTATCCTTAGGAACCAGAAAGCCAGCACGAGCAGCAGGAATGCTAATTCCCAGACCAATAAGTCCACCCAGAAGTGAGGGAAGCTCGGGGCCGATAAATGCTGCAATGAGAATGTAGGGTACGGCAAAAGTAGCGCCAGCAAACACTGCAAAGGGCACGGCCGGGCCGAGATCTTTCCAGCTTCGGTTCTCACCAAAGAAGCGAACCATAACACCAACCACAACAACCGGCACAATAAGCGCGGCAATTGAGTGTGGAATAGCTGCCCAGAGTCCGATACCGGCAAGCTCTGCAGCCGAAATGTCCAGAACGGCGTTAACACCACCAATGATGGGGGTTCCGACCGCGCCAAAGCTTACCGGTGCGCTATTGGCAATGAGTGCAACTGAGGCCGCGGCTAGTGGTGGAAAGCCAAGGCCAACCATGAGTGGAGCTGCAAGGGCCGCTGGAGTACCAAAGCCCGCCGCTCCCTCAATGAATGCACCAAACAGAAAAGCGATAATAACAACCTGCACGCGCCGGTCAGGGCTAATACCGTTAAAGGTAGCGTTGATGGTTTTTATCGCACCACTGTTCTTCAGAGTATTCATGAGCAGCAAGGCTCCGAATACAATGACCAAAATATTAAAGCCGCTCAGAGCGCCAAAAATGGACGCGCCTGCGATCCAGTCAACCGGCATTTGCCATGCAGTTGCCGCAATTATGACCGCGAGCAACCATGCAAGCGGCATAACCTTTTTCGCTGGCCACATCACGACAACCATGAGAATGATTGCCAGTAGGATGGGAAGCGATGCTAAAAGTGGTAGCATAAAATGTCCTCCGTGTTTCCCGCACCATAACAGCACATAAGTTCGGTGCCTTTTTATGATACGAAAGGTAAAAATTTGTGACGTTACGCTGAAGTTGTGCCTCTCTTGTAACCCGAGACTCACCATCTGTCAACGATAAACTCTATAAAGTGAGTTATATCCTGAATAACAGAATTTCTATGTGATATTAAACGCGCCAAGAGAGGGGTGGGTTATTCGCTTTCCGTGGCAACAAAGAGCTGGATTGAGGGGGCTTGATCTATGCTCGCCCAGTCGTAGCCGGTTTCATTGAGACGTGCTTCAAGCGCAACCCGGTCCTCGGCCTCGAAACCTATCAAGACGTTGCCGGTATCACTTGCCTGATTCCGATAGTGAAAGGCGCTGATATTCCACTGAGTGCCAAGAGTTGCAAGGAAGTCACCCAAGGCGCTTGGTCGTTCAGGGAAATTGATCTGGTACAAGCGTTCATTCGCGGCTCCAGGCGCAACGCCACCAATCATATGTCGCACATGCTCCTTGGCAATATCGTCATCTGAGAGATCTGTGTGCTCATATCCAATCTCGTTGAGCTTATTCATGAGCGCCGCCTTGTCCTTCGCACTGGCAACGCTAATTCCCAGAAGCACATGCGCCTTGCGGCGACTACTGAGCCGATAATTGAACTCGGTAATGCTGTGGTCGCCCAAGAGGTCGGAACAGAAATGCCGGAGCGCTCCTGCTTTTTCCGGCATGGTCACGGCTACAAGCACCTCACGCCCAGACCCAATGAGGGTTCGCTCGGCCACCTGCTGCAGCCGTTCAAAGCTCACGTTTGCGCCAGAACAAATAGCCACCACCTGGGCGTTTGAAGGAAGATCTGCCTGCATAACTCCCGCGGCCGCCAGCGCCCCCGCAGGTTCAACAATACTGCGGGTATCTTCAAACACCGCTTTAATTGCCGCACATATCTCGTCCGTACTTACCGTGACGAGCCGGTCTACATATTTGGAAACAAGAGCAAAGGTGTGGACACCGGCCTGTTTTACCGCGACTCCGTCGGCGAAAATTCCAACATGCCCCAAGATGACGCGTTCCTTGGCTTCAAGTGATACCTGCATCACATTACTGTCGGCTGGCTCAACACCAATGACCTGAATGTCGGGGCGCAGCTGCTTCACGTACATCGCTATGCCAGAAATGAGCCCGCCTCCGCCGACAGGAACAAAAATGTGCGTCGTGTCAGGCAGCTGCTCCAGTATCTCCCTTCCAATTGTTCCCTGGCCTGCAATAACGAGGGGGTCGTCAAAAGGGTGCACAAATGTGGCCCCGGACTCAGCCTCAAGCACCTTGGCGTAGGTGTAGGCGTCGCTGAAGCTGTCGCCGACAAGCACAACCTCGGCCCCATGGCCCTTGACCGCCTCAACCTTAATGGCTGGCGTGGTCTTTGGCATGACAATCATGGCATGCACACCTAACTTTTTGGCGCTGAGTGCAACCCCTTGTGCATGGTTTCCGGCGCTGGCAGCAATAATTCCGCGCGCCCGCTCATCCTCGGTCAGGTTGGCAACTTTGTTGTAGGCTCCCCGCAGTTTAAAGGAGTTGACCGGCTGCAAATCTTCGCGTTTGAGGTAGATGTCGGCGCCCGCAGCCGTAGAGAGCTTTGGGGCGCGCGTCAGCGGCGACTCAATTGCGACGTCATATACGCGCGCGAGAAGAATACTTTTTATGTCGTCCACCTCAGCTACTCCTCCGTTCGACAAGCTGAATCAGCAAGCCGTCCGGGTCAAGAATATACATGAAACGGATCGACGGGTTCGGCTGTATGGGGCCTGCATGAATAGGGATGTTGTGCTTGCTCAATACTTCACCAAAGCCCTCAAGCGACGGCACCTCAAAGCCCAGCGAGATATCCTTGCCGAAGCTCATATCCGCGGTCTCATGCGGCTCGCTGTTCTGCACCAACTCAACCTGGGTCTCAGAGTCCTCCCCCGCCAGAAAAGCAAGCTCACGGGTCGGAATGGGCTTGACCCGCCGCACAAGCTGCAGCCCAAGAAGCTCTTGATAGAACCTCAGAGATGAATCGATGTCCTTCACATGGAGGGTGACCCAACAGAACTTCACTGCTCCCCCTGCAGTGCTTCCAGGGAAACATCCGAGAAACCGGACAGGATAGTGTTCAGCGTAGCGCTTGGCCGCATGGCTACCTCGGCTTTCTTGTGGTCCGGTCTATAGTAGCCGCCCAGATCCACCGGTGCGCCCTGGGCGTCCTCAAGCTCCTTAAGAATCTGCTCCTCGGCCGCACCAAGCTCCTGAGCCAAGGCGTTAAAGCGCTGCTTGAGTTCGGCGTTTTCCGCCGTTTCCGCCATTGCGCGGCTCCAGTACAGCGCAAGGTAGTAGTGGCTCCCGCGGTTATCAAGCTCCTTTACCTTGCGTGAGGGCGACTTCCCGTTCTTAAGCCACTCGCCGGTTGCACGGTCCAGCGTCTCAGCCAGCAGTTGTGCCCCCTGGTTGTCAAAGGCGCGCGCCAAGTGCTCCAGTGAAACAGCCAGGGCCAGAAACTCACCCAGCGAGTCCCAACGGAGGTGCCCTTCCTTAACCATTTGTTGCACGTGTTTCGGTGCCGAACCACCCGCGCCGGTCTCAAACAGTCCGCCGCCTTTCATCAGCGGCACTATGGAGAGCATTTTTGCACTGGTTCCAACCTCAAGAATGGGGAAAAGATCGGTAAGGTAGTCGCGAAGGACATTACCGGTCACCGAGATTGTGTCCTCTCCGCGCCGCGCCCTATCAACAGACAGCTGCGTGGCGGCTGCGGGCGCCATAATGCGGATATCGAGCCCAGTTGTGTCATGCTCCGGCAGATAGGCATTCACCTTCTTTATGAGCTCAGCATCATGGGCGCGCTGCTCGTCCAACCAGAACACGGCAGGTGTGCTGCTCAGCCGCGCCCGCTCCACCGCAAGCCGCACCCAGTCGCGCACTGCCGCATCCTTGACCTGGCACATGCGGAAAATGTCCCCGGTCGCGACGGCCTGCTCCAGCAACAGCTGCCCGTCCTGGTCCAGCACCTCGACCCTGCCGGGGCCGGTAATTTCAAAGGTCTTGTCATGAGAGCCATACTCCTCTGCCTTCTGCGCCATGAGACCCACGTTCGGCACACTGCCCATGGTTCGCGGGTCAAAGGCGCCGTGGCGCTTGCAGTCCTCAATGACGGTTTGATACACCCCGGCGTAGGAGCGGTCCGGAATGACGAACTTGGTGTCAGCGGCACGGCCGTCCGGCCCCCAGGTTTGTCCGGAAGCCCGAATTGCAGCGGGCATGGTGGCGTCAATAATGAAGTCACTTGGTACATGAAAGTTGGTTATGCCCCTGTCGGAGTCCACCATTGAAACCTCTGGGCCTTGGGAAAGACAGAGTTCGATATCGGACTTAATGGCTGCTTGCTCGGCTTCGGGCAAGGACTCAATTCGTGCGAGCAGGTCCCCAAGCCCGTTGTTCGGACTAACCCGGAGGCGCTCAAAGGTGCCAGCGTACTTCTCAAAGACGTCCTGGAAAAACACCGACACGACATGCCCAAAAATGATGGGGTCCGAGACCTTCATCATGGTTGCTTTCAGATGTACCGAGAAGAGCACCCCTTGTTCCTTGGCTGACTGAATCTCCTTGGCTAAGAACTCGCGGAGCGCGGCTCGGCGCATGACGGCCGCGTCTATGACCTCTCCCGCATTAAGTTTCACTCCGTCTTTAAGCACTACCGCTTCGGCGACTTCATCCTCGCCCGCTGGCACAAAGCATATTGTTGCGGTACCGTCGGCCGCGACCGTTGTAGATTTCTCACTTCCGAAGTAGTCGCCCTCCTGCATGCTCGCAACGTGGGACTTTGAGTCTGGAGTCCATGCCCCCATTGAATGAGGATAAATGCGGGCGTATTCTTTGACCGACCGTGGCGCCCGTCGGTCTGAGTTTCCCTCACGCAACACCGGATTCACGGCACTACCCTTAATCCGGTCATACCGCTCACGGATTGAGATTTCTTCCTCGGTATGCGGTTCCTCAGGATAATTGGGGATATCGTAACCCTGCTGCTGCAGCTCAGCTATTGCGGCCCGCAGCTGCGGTAAGGAGGCACTGATGTTGGGCAACTTAATGATGTTGGCATCCGGCTGCAAAACGAGCTTACTGAGCTCGGCTAAATCGTCCGGCACGCGCTGCTGAGGGCTGAGCCGCTCCGGGAAGGCCCCCAGAATCCGGCCTGCCACCGAGATATCACGGGTCTCAACGCCCACTCCCACGGCATCTACAAAGGTCTTAATGATTGGCAACAGTGAATAAGTGGCCAAGGCCGGGGCTTCATCGGTCTGTGTATAAATAATTGCTTGTTTCATAGTGAGAGTAATGATAACAAAAAAAACCCTTTATGGTTATCACCTCCTACTCTTTGTACAGCTCGTTCGTGTCAGCCGCAGCAAGCTCAACCAAAAACCCAGCAATACGTGCCGTAACCGCACGCGTGAACTCCGAACCCTTCTCGGCCGATGCCGCCTGCGGATTCCCAATCCCAGTGTCGACCGAAACCTTGTCCCAGGGCCGTGGCGCCCAGGCCCATCCTTCCCGAAAGGCGGTAATGCGGGATGCCCGCTCGTGGCCATCCCCAGCCTCGGCAAGCGGCAGCACCCAGTCGGGAGCAATGGACTGCATTACGCTGGTCTCGAGCTCCCCGGCATGGTCACCGGGTTCGCCAAAGTAGAGATTTGGGTCAACAACCCTATACCAGTTGAGGGTGCAGAGAAATAGTTCTAGTTTTGGTTGCAGCTCGCGGATCATCTGGCGAAAGTCGTTTCCGCCATGGCCATTGAGTATCACCAGCTTGCGAACTCCCTGTGCGGAAATTGCCGTGGCCAGGTCGGACAGCACCGCTGCTTGGGTGCTGGGATTCATGTTGAGACAGAAGGGAATACTCAGTTGTCCGGTTTGGACCCCAAAAGGAACTGTGGGCAGTACCATTACTCGCGCCCCAGCCTCCCAAGCCTGACGGGCCGACTCAGCTGCAATGAAGTCACACTGGAGCGTGTCAGTACCGTAAGGAAGATGGTAGTTATGGGCCTCGGTCGCCCCCCAGGGAAGAATTGCCAGCTCGTAGCGAGTATTCATTACCGTTTTCCAGGTAGTCTCGGTTAAGATGTACGGTCGTGCTGCCATAGCTCCCTCCCTCAAACAATTTCAATCCATGCTCAGACTCGCGTGAGATAATACCACAAAACTAGTAATATCTCACGCGAACCTGATACTCCCGGCAATTCCAAATGTGGGCGGGCCGGTGGCGTTCAGAACATGATTGAGTTCACGAACAGTTCATAATGTTGAGGTATGTTCGGTGACAGAACACGGGAGGTGCCGGACATGTTTACCCTGCTTGTTGCTGAAGATGACAAGAACCTGCAAAAGTTAATGGCTGCCATACTCCGACAGAATGGATATAACGTAATCACTGCCGATGACGGACTGAGCGCTTTGAATATCCTGTATGAAACTCATGTAGATCTTCTTATTTGTGACATCATGATGCCCAAGATGAACGGCTACGAGCTGACTCAGGACATCCGGCAGGCTAAGCTGTCCTTGCCCATTCTCATGGTGACCGCCAAGGAGACGCTGGACGACAAGCGAAAAGGCTTTTACCTCGGCACCGACGACTACATGGTAAAGCCCATAGACATGGACGAGATGCTGCTGAGAGTGACCGCGCTCCTCAGACGCTCGCGCATAAGCACCGAGCGCAAGCTGCTTATTGGGAATGTCGAACTCAACTACGACTCACTCACCATGAGTCGTGACGGCACCGCTGCAAGCATGCCTCACAAAGAATTCCTGCTCCTCTTTAAGCTCCTCAGTTACCCGGGCCAGATTTTCACCCGGCAACAGCTTATGGATGAGATCTGGGGAAAAGAGGTAGAGACCGATGAGCGAACCGTCGACGTGCACATTAAACGCCTGCGCGAGAAACTCAGGGGAGATGAAGAGTTTGAAATACAGACGGTTCGAGGCCTTGGGTATAGGGCGGAACGCGTGCAATGAACAGAATAAGCATAAAGCTGGCATCATTTTTTCTGGGCATAGTCCTGGCCTCGACCGCGCTCTCTTTCGTGGCCGTCAGTCTTCTCTCACGCCAAGTTGCAGACGAGATTGCACTGTACCAGAAAGAACTGGCGCAGGCCATTCAGGAGCTGCGCGACAAGACATCTCTGAGCGTGGACGATATCGCAACAATTATGTCTACATCGACCTACGCAGTCAGGCACGTTGAGTTTGTTGATCCAGACGGCATTGACCCAGATGACTTACTGAGCCTTCAAGAAGATAGGATAGTGCCGCTGCGCGAGGGGCGGCTCCGGGGAACTACCACCTTACTTCGACTGGGGGAGTCCTACATAAGCATTGGTCTGCACCCGCAGCAAAGCGTCCTGAACATCATGGCCTCTCGCTTGTGGAGCTCACTCGTGCTCTATGTCGTCATTGCTGCCGCCTTGATCCTTGTTCTCACGAACAGGGTAGTCCACCCGGTACTGCAACTGACCAAGGCCACGCAGCAAGTCGCCAAGGGCGATTTTGCGGTTCAAATTGAGACACATCGCGACGACGAAATAGGTCAGTTGACCTCAAACTTCAACCAGATGGTGCGCCAACTTCGCGAAATTGAGTACCTGCGAAAGGACTTCATCAGCAACGTATCACACGAAATAAAGACACCACTCGCCTCCATTCAGGGCTTTGCAAAGCTGCTCCAGCACGAAGGGATTTCAGAGGCCGAACGCGCCGAGTACACCGGAATCATTGCCGCCGAGGCGGGCAGACTGTCGCACCTCTCGTCGGCCATGCTGCGACTGTCTAAGCTGGAAAGTCTCAACTCCATTGAAGACCAGGCGGTGTTCGCCTTGGACGAGCAGATCAGACGCAGCATTGTGGTTTTAGAACCGCAGTGGAACCTGAAAGGCCTTCGCTTCAACATCGACCTTGCAAAAACCCAGGTTTCTGGAAATGAAGAGCTTCTGCAGCAGGTGTGGTTGAACCTTCTTGGCAACGCAATCAAGTTTTCACCGGAAGGCGAACGAATTGATGTCGAGTTACGGCGGAAGGCCGACTCGGTTGAGGTTGCCATACGCGACTACGGAATAGGTATACAGGAAGAAGATCTGCCGCGCATTTTTGAGAAGTTCTTTCAGGTAGATCGCGCCCACTCAGGTAAAGGAAGTGGTCTGGGGCTGTCTTTGGTACGGCGAATTATTGAACTGCACGGCGGTGATGTAGGGGTCGAAAGCGGTTCAGGCAAAGGCGCTACCTTCACAACCACTCTACCAGCTGCTTTGCCAGCCACACCGTCTGTATGAATCCGTATGAAAAGGAGTTTTCTATGAACACGCCCGCTGAATCTGCAACGCTCACCACGCAGCTGTATACCGACACCGACATCGATACCGACAGCGATGAGGTGCGAAACTCCAAGAAAATACTGTCCCGATTCCTGATTCGCTACACCTTTGCTCTCCAGGAGGTAAGCACCCGAATTGACATTCTTAAGCAGGAATTCCAGGTCATACATGAATACAGCCCCATTGAGCATGTTAAGCAACGAATTAAGACACCCGAGAGCATTATGCAGAAGGTGAAACGTCGCGGATATGATTGGTCTATACCTTCCATTCGGGAGAACATTCGGGACATTGCAGGAATCCGGGTTTCCTGCTCATTCATTTCGGACATTTACCGGGTCGCTGGCATGCTCGTACAGCAGCCCGATATCACGGTTGTCGAGTTCAAAGATTATATTGAACAACCAAAACTAAACGGATATCAAAGCCTGCATCTCACGGTGCTCATGCCGGTATACATGTCCGACAGAGTCGAAAGCGTGTATGTTGAGATTCAGCTTCGAACGGTAGCTATGGACTTCTGGGCTACCCTTGAGCACAAGATCTATTACAAGTACAACAAAGAAGTTCCGCAGCACCTCCGTGACGAACTGCACGAGGTCGCAGTGGATATTGAACGCCTGGACCAAAAGATGGAGCGTATTCACAAAGAGGTGCTGGCGGAGAAACTTGGTGGATCCGGGGATCGTCGCGGCCTGTGACTCCCCGTAGGCTGTGAACGGGTCTTTTTTGGGGCAGTTGTGGTACCATGCAGCAAATGGAAAGATACTAAAGATGCTAGTGACACGATTATCAACATGCTATATGATTGGCCCTGAGAGTAAGACTCGCGACATCGTATGGACTGATTTTCACGGTTGATGACCTTGATTCGGTTTTATCTGACTCCGCCCGTAAAAATGCGTTGCCTTTTGAAATCGTGTTTGTTGGCTTGAGATACTGAAAGAAACCAACATTTTCGTTTGTCCGGAGCTGCCTCAATTTTTCTTTGGTGAATATCGTCAGAGAGAAATTCTCGCTTATCCTGGATAGGCGCAACACACAGACTCGGAATTGAAACACCGAGCAAAAGGATGCCATAATGGGCAAGAAGATCTACGTAGGAAACCTTAACTACAACACCAACGAGTCGGACCTGACCGAGCTTTTCGAAGCATACGGTACAGTTGTTTCGGCATCGGTCATTACTGACCGTGATACCGGCAACTCCAAGGGCTTTGCATTCGTTGAAATGGGTTCGGAAGACGAGGCTCGTGCAGCCATTTCCGCCCTTGACGGAAACGAAGTTGACGGACGTCAGCTCAAAGTCAATGAGTCCATTGACAAGCCCCGTCGCAACGACCGCTACTAGTCACAACTTTTAGCTGAATTGCAAAAGCCGCTCCGGGTAACCGGGGCGGCTTTTTTTGTGTGCCATGCTGCAGCCATGAGGGCTCTAGCGCACCATCTGTAGGTGCCAAACGGTCAGTGCTGTACCATGAGCAGCAAGACGCCGCTTTGGTGGCTGATAGTGACGGTTGGTGACAGTGCTTCATTCAGGCAACCGTTACGCACCCCCGGTTCCAGACTCTCATTCCTGAGCGGATATCTGAGATCCTGAGTAACAATTCCCTCCACAGCTCCGGCAAGAGGAAAAAGCGAGACTACCTTGCCAGGCGCAGTCTCAAGCTTTTGGGTGCGTTCCGCCACAAAGGAGCGCCCAAAGTTGTCTATGAACGACAAGGAGTCAAAGTGGTGGCTGTACTCCAGGAGTACCGACAGATTATTCAACTCATGGTCCAGCCGGTCCCCCACCACCCCAGCCACCAGAACCTCACTCGCTGAGTTCTCAGCCGCATACCTGAGCGCCTTTTGCAGATCATTGCTTTCCTGGTCGGGGTTGTGGATCACCTTAACCCCTGCCGGGGCTTGATCGGTAAAGCTGTCCAGATCCCCAATAATGAGCGCTGGATGAACGCCGTGCTTGAACACATTGTAGGCACCACCGTCAGCGGCAATGACCAGATCGGCCCAGGTGAAGCATTTGGAAAACAGAGCGTCCTCCAAGGGCTGGCCGTTGCAATAGACCAACACCTTCATGGCGTGCGCTCACGGACAAATACCGGCTTGTCGGGGGTTGAGAAGTCGGTATGCAATAGATATCCGTCCTCGTGAAAATCCATAAGCTCTTTGGGGTCATCAATTCGATTCTTGATAATCCAGTGCGCCATCCGCCCACGGGCGTTCTTTGCGTACATCGCAACTATTCGGTACTCTCCCTTATGCCGTTCCTTAAACTGCGGTGTAACAATGCGCCCCGGAAGGCCCGCAGGTTGAATAACCCGTACGTATTCCTGCGACGCAAGGTTAACAATATCCTGAGTTTGGTGTGTCTTTCGGCCGGTAGCGGGGGAAAGCGCGTTGCGTAGTGCTGTGGTAGGCTTGTCCCCCCAGAACTCATACAGCGAACCGGCGTTTTCCGTTGCAAGCGATGTTGCCATTTCCAGTCTATAGGGGCGAATCAGATCCAGCGGCCGCAACACGCCGTAGAGCCCGGACAATATGCACAGATGTTCCTGAGCATAGGCGATATCGCCACTGCTGAACTCTCCCGCGTTGAGTCCCCGAAACACCTCACCCGTATAGGCATATACCGCTTGCGCAACGCTCCCGGATTGGTGCTCGGAGTGGTCGTGGCGCCACTCTTGGAAGCGTTCACCGGTGGCCTGTGCAAGAACATCACTCAATTTCATGAGCTCCTGCAGCTCCTTCGGGCTCTTCTCACGCAAACGCTCCATGAGTTCGGCAGCCTCGTTCAGAAACTGTGGTTGAGTACTGCGCGCAGCTACAGCAGGTGCGCGAAAGTTCTGGGTCTTTGAGGGAGATAGCAGCACAATCATGCGCTAAGCATACTACTTCGAGCGGCGGTGCGTCTCAGTTGGTGAACTGAGATCCTCATTTTGTGCCCGTACCGGTGCAATGTCCTTTTGACCTAAGCTATGTGCTGGCATATACTCAGCTCATGCTTTTTCTGGCTCTCGTGGCGATGTTGGGGGCGGCACAGGGTCTCTTGCTGTTAATACTGATTGGTGTGCGGTTCCGCAGCCGCAACAATCTTCCTTTTGCACTGCTTCTGCTTGGCTTTTCGCTCCGCCTAAGTACCATTCCTGCCTGGAACCCGGATACCCTCCTGTCACATTCCTGGATACTCACTGTCATTGGCCCAATGCCGCTGCTCTTTGCACCCTTGGTGTGGTGGTATGTTCGTGAACTCGTTCATGAGAACGAAACCCCGCGCCGAGTTGGACTTCATTGTCTGCCGTGGATTATAGAGACCGCTCTTCTTTCGGTTTTTGTGTACTCCATGAGTGCGGTGGAATACCGGGCCTTGGTGGTAGATCTCTTTAGCTCCCCGTCGCCATGGTGGATGCCGGTCCGGCACGCCCTCAAGTTGCTTCAAGGCTTGGTATATGCGCTTCCGACCCTGAGCCTTGCCTTTGGTGCGGCAAGTCGTAATCCGCATGTGACTCCCCGGCGTTTGCTCTGGGCCCGCTTCGTGGTGCTTGCACCGCTGCTCTCGCTGCTTGCTTTTAGTGTGGTTGCGGTGCGTCCAGCGGCCGCGGCGGTACCGCTTGCGGGGAGCATTTCACCGTTCTATGTTCCCGCCGCCGTCATGGCCGTAACCATTTACAGCTTCGCGATGTTGGTGATTGCAGCACCCGACGTGCTCTCGGTCGCTGGCAACGGGCAGAGCTCTGGCACCGCACAAGCCGCCACCCAGGAGGAGATAGAAGACATTGCCTACCGAGTTCGGCGTGCTCTTGATGCTGGTGCGTACCGAAACCCTGAGCTCACCATTAGCTCCTTGGCTAAGCAACTCAAGGTACATCCCAAACGGCTCTCCTATGCCATTAACCAAGGCTTTGGCCAGAACTTCTCCCAGCTCGTACATAGCCGCAGACTGAACTATTTTCTGCAACAGGCAGCACATGGCATACCGGAGCAGCAAACTATTCTCCGTATAGCCATTGATGCAGGATTCCCGTCAAAGAGCACCTTTAACCGAGTCTTTAAACAACGCTTTGGCAAGACCCCTTCAGAGTTCCTTCCCGAATATTCACTGACCCAAGACGAGACCTGAGCCCGGCCGCTCACCCAGCACGGCTGGCGCAAGCTCTGGTGTAAACTCTTGCTTGACTATTTGTCTGATATAGTCATATAGTATTCTTACACACATTGAGGAGCCGTTCAAATGCCACGACGCTTTACTGAAGATGAGGAACGCCGCATAAAGACTGCACTCTGGGAGTCCGCACGCGGAGTAATGGGCATGCGCGGGGTGCGCAAGACCAGCATAGATGAACTGGTGAATGCTGCAGGCATTGCAAAGGGCAGCTTCTACCGCTTCTACCCGAGCAAAGAGGCCCTTGCCCTTGAGATCCTGGCCGAATGGGAACGTGGGTTTCACGAGGGTATAGCCCGACGCTTTGAAAGTTCCAGCCCGCGCGGCCATGCCGAAACTGCACTCGTGTTGCAGGCCGTGTTCCTGGAGGACTTTCCCCAACAGGTCATGGCCTCGGGACTGCAGGGCCTCATGGAGGCAGAGGAAGTTGCGCACCTGCAGCAACGCTCGGACGCCGCGCACCGACACCTTATGGATGAGCAGGACCTGCGCCTTTTCGAGCGCTTAGGCCCGCACTTCCTGGCCGCCGAGCTTAAGCCAGCCGTTGCCGAGGAAGTCATTATTGCCGGACTACGGCTGCTATTCGACGCCGGTCTCCGGACCCTACGCGGCGACACAAGCGGCCCTCGGACACTTGGGCCGGAACATTACCACCAGGCCTTTGGCGAGCTGCTCCACGGGTTTCTCCTCAGGGTGTTCAGCAGCACCGTCACACCCAGCCCCAGTACCTCTCAAAGGAGCACAGAATGAATATATCGACCCAACACTCAGAGCCGCTCATAGAGGTCCGTGACCTGGAGTACCGTTACCCGGGAGCCGCAAGCGCCACCTTATGTGGTCTCAGCTTTAGCTTAGGGGCGGGTGACATTTACGGTTTCCTGGGGCCAAGCGGCGCAGGTAAGTCTACAACCCAGAAAATTCTCTACCGCCTGCTGTCCGGATACACAGGCACAGTACAGGTGGCCGGACGGGAAATTGCCGCCTGGGGGCCGGAGATCTACGCGGGGATAGGCATTGGCTTTGAGGCCCCGAACCTTTATCTCAAACTTACCGGGCGTGAAAACCTTGAGTTTGCATTGGCTCTGCATTCAGCACACCGCTCACGCGCTGTCTTTGGCTCGGCGGGCTCTGCCCTGAACACCGCCTTCAGCTCTACGAGCCCCACCGCAAGCCCAAACCCGGGCATTGACATTGACTCGGCCGTCAAGCGGCTTGGCCTTCAGGACGCGGTCGACGCACGGGTGGAGACCTACTCCAAGGGCATGCGAATGCGGCTCGCGTTTATTCGTGCGGTGCTGCACAGTCCCGGTTTGTTATTCTTAGATGAGCCGACATCGGGCCTGGATCCGCTCTGGTCGCGTCAGGTAAAGGACTGGATTCTGGAACTCCGTAGCTACGGAACCGCAGTCTTCATTACCACGCACTCCATGGAGCTGGCCGACGAGCTCTGCGACACCGTGGGTTTCCTGGTGGACGGACGTCTCATTGCGCAAGAGAACCCGGCTCAGCTCAAACAGCGATACGGGAGTCCCGGAATGATTGTTCAGGGCATTGGCGCCGACGGGCAGCATGTTGAGCATGACATGCCCTACGAGGATCTGCTTCTTGGACCTGCACTCAACGGCATGCAGACCGTCACCCGAGTTGTGAACCGCGAGGTCAGCCTGGAGCAGGTATTCCTGCAGGTGACCGGACGCAGCCTGCAGCAGGCAGCGTCATGAGCAGTATTGAAAGCAGCACCGTGAGTCGCAGCGTCACCCGGGGCATGAGCTCAGCCCTAGGTTCGCAGATGCAGCTCGTGCGCAACGAGATTCGGCTGCAGTTTCGCAACGGATTCTATGCCGCCTACAGCGTCATGACGGCCATGTTCTTTGTCATTCTTGTGGTGCTCCCGGCCGGGTGGCGCGAGGCTGGATTCACCGTGATTGTACTCATGGATCCTGCCTTCATGGGTTTCTTCTTTGCAGGTGGCCTGGTGCTGCTTGAGCGGGAGCAAGGTGTGCTTGCCTTCGTCCTCACCCGGGGTCGCGGCTTTGCGGCCTACTGGTTTGCCAAGGTTGGGGCGATTCTGGCACTTGCGTTCGTGGTTGTGGGGGTGCTGTGGTCGCTCTCGGTTGTGCTGGGCTATATCCCGCTGGACCTGGTCGGCTTGCTGTATCTCGCTGGAGGCCTCCTCTTGAGTGTTCCGGCCTTCTTTAGTCTGGGCATGGTCATGGCCGGCTGGAAGCCGCGCATTATTGAGTACTTTGTGTACTCAAGCATTGCACTGCTGCCACTCATGTTTCCCTTGGTGGAGCTTGGCGGCATCTCGGTGGGGCTGTGGGGCATGCTCTCGCCGGTCTGGGGTGGTTTGGTTCTCATAGGGTCGATGTTTGAGCAGTCGCTCAGTCTACTCGAACTTGGCGGCGCAGTGGTAAGCCTTGTTGTCTGGAACCTGTTGGCGTACCGCTGGGCCGGGCGCGCCTTTGCACGCCTGGCTGGCATTGGCGCTGACGCGCGTCCCAAGCCAAGTTCGCTGGGGCAAAAGGCGGGCTCGGTTGCGGCGGGGGCCAGCTCCGGTGCGGGGGCTGACGGCGGTGCGGTGTCCGCGGCACACGGCGCGCCTACCCTGGGGTCGCGGCGAGGGATGCTTGGCATTTCACCCGCCGCTGCCGACATCCGACTCATGCTCCGCGACCGCGTCAGCATGATTATTCTCTTTGCGCCTCTCCTGGCTGCTGCGGTCTTGGGGCGCGGGTTGCCTTGGCTGCTGCACGGGAGCGGCAGCGGGGGTGCTGCGGTACTGCCCGCAGCGGTCGGTGCGGCAGTGCTGCCGTTTATGGACAACATTCGCTCCTTTGCGCTACTGCTTGGGGTGCTCATGTACGGTATGGTTGGTGCTTTTCTGATACTGGATGAAAAAGACGGCGGGGTGCTGCCCTTTCTGCGCACCCTACCGGGCAAGCCCGGCTGGTTTATCCTCAGGCGTGGGCGCCTGTTGTTACTGCTGCATGCGGTAGCGCTCCTACCCACGGTGCTTATTGGTGGCCTGTATCATGGCGACCCGCTGCGCTTTGGCCTGTCGCTGGTGGTAGATGCAGTGGCGCTGCCAGCCATGTTCCTGGCAATGGGCCTGCTGGCGGCCAACAAGGTACAAGGCCTGGCAATGGCCAAGATTCTTAACCTTTGTACCCTGCCACCGCTCCTGCTCATTGCGCTACCGGGCTCCTGGGCCTGGGTTGTGGGCATTTTCCCCACCGCCTGGGGCAGCCTCATTCGGCTCAGCGCCACCGGCACCACGCAGGTAGCCATAGCCACACTCATTGGCCTTGTTTACACAGGCGGCCTGGTCGCCGTTCTGTACCGCAAAGCCGTGCGCATGAGCGGCTGAAACTCGGCGCGGAGGTCGGACGGGAAGCTTATTGTGCCTTGGCGTCGGTCAGGGCAACCTCTATGGCCTTGAGAATAATCTTGCTTGAGGCGGTAGCACGGGCAATGGTATCTACATCCAGGCTCTGCGCCTCTATGACTCGGTCTTTTACCCCCTCACCCGAGGAGCCACGACCGGTGGCGTGGCGCAGAATTTCTATGTTGTGTATTCGGTTATTGAGCACAGTCACCGCAACCTCGGCCGACACCAGGTTGGTGTCATAGGTACCAAAATGCCGTCCATCCGGCACCTGCTGCAGATCCACGTCCTCAATGACAATGGCGTCCACCTGCTCCTGATACTCACTCAAGCCCAGGGCCTGCACGCTCGAGGCACCGCCCACAAAAAGGAGCGCGACCAACGCCACGCCCCACAAAGTTTTATTTCTCATCACTTCTCGTATGCTGCAGTTCAATCTCACAACCCTCTCCAACAGATTAGGCCGTGATTATACCCCGAACCCGGAAAGGCGTCGACTTTTAATTCGGCTAGGGCACCGGCACTATCTGGGCGGCGTTGAGATCAATGCGCGTGAAGTAATAGTCGTCTCCGCGCGAACCGTAGGTGAAGGTCAACACGCCTACTGCGGCACTACTTGGCGAGGAGTCAACGCGGACTTGGCTAGTGCTCAAGACCGTAAAGCTCCAACCGGAACCTGCGTCGTCGAGTGCATTTTCCCAGTATGTTGCCTCATTCATTTCGGCTATACGAACGTTTGGATGCATGTTTTCGTTCAGTCGGTTGAACTGGCCAGCTTGTATCTGAGATATGAAAATATCCCGTC
>REEM01000058.1 GCA_007695055.1 Spirochaetaceae bacterium
TGAATACTGGCGGGAATATGTTCACATTATTTAGATTGGTCAGCATTTGAATGATGTCGGCAAGGAAAAACTCTATTACCCCACCGAGAAAAGATCCAATGAGTCCAATGAGCAAGGCGCCCCAGAATCGACCAAGTACCGGCTTGCGAAGGCCATAGTAAAAAAGGAGCGCCGTGCCAAAGCCAATGATAATGTATGTTAATGCAATATTGAGGTAGTACGTGGTGCTCATGTGCCATAGTTTGCGCAAAAACTCTCGGAATGTCCAGCGGTTCTCTGATATTCCGCTCCGTTGGAAAGGTCATTAAATGCTATTGGAAGTCAAGGGGAATCTCGTTGGCTAGAAATATCGGTATGCTATACAAGGGCCTAAAGTCAGGTTGAACCCCGTATGCAACGGCATAGAAGGCAATGCGGAGAGCTGCGCTATCTGTTAAGAGGTTGATGGTGTTTGGAATGTCGGCATGGTTAGTGGCGTATTGATCAAGACCGTAAAAGAGGCGTGGGTTTGCATCCGCGTCGTCGACCGCCCTCACAAGTCGTGCGGCGTCGGCTTCGTTGTTGTTACGCAGTACGAATGCGCCTTCAACACCTACTGAGCCGCTAAAAAGGAGCTGTATAGAAGGTGCGCTCCCTATAGATACCGGGATCAGCGGTAGCCGGGTTTCAAGGCTTCCGTCGTTACGGAGGGACCTCAGGCGGCGATAGTTACGGGCCGTTAGGCGTGCTGTGCCTGGTGGTATGGGGTCTGCCTCTATGGCGTTGCGGTCGTTCTGCAGTTGAGTCTCACCGTTGACACCGCTAAAGTCATAGAACTTATAGTAGATCTCATATCCTCGAAAATTGTCGCTCTGTGGAGTGTCATTATTGCGTGTATCGTGAAGGAACTGTAAGCCCGAACCTATTGCACTCGGGCTTTCCGGCGGATACAGAAACGGTACAACGTCGAGTCCACAGCTGCTTAATGCAAAGAAACCGCTTAATGCAAAGATGACTAAGATGTTTGGGAAGCCCCCACCCCATGCAGCAGCGGGCATACCCCGACCCCGCTTTGCTCCGGTATAGATACCGCGTCTGGACTTAGCGTGGATGCGGGGGATCAAGGCCTTCATTAACATCTAACAACTCGTATATGACAACTGGTTTGTTCTTGCCCTTGACTCGAATGTTATCGAGCTCACGGGCCGTGACTCGGTCGGCCACAAGACCATAGGTATACTCGCTGATAAGAACATGCGTCTGATACTCTTTGTTGGTACCTTCTAGACGTGCACCAAGGTTAACGTTGTCCCCCATCAAGGTGTAGTTCATTCGTCCGGCTGACCCCATATTGCCAACAGTCATAATACCTGAGTTGATACCTATTCCAATATCAATACGTTTCTCAGGAGGCCAACCTTCGTTCAGCACAGCCAAGGCCTCCATCTGCCGCAGGCCACACTTGCAGGCCAGGATTGCGTGATCTTCTTCCTGAAGCGGGGCCCCCCAGAAGCACATGATTTCATCCCCGACATACTTATCTAACGTTCCTCGATACTCAAGAATAATGTCGGTCATGCGGGTTAAGTAGATGTTGAGGTGGTTTACAAGTTCCTGAGGTGACATGGACTCCGACAGGGTTGTAAACCCACGAATGTCTGAGAAGAATACGGTGAGTTCCCGGTCAACGCCACCAAGCTCCGGCGGACTCTCGAGGATTTCCGATACTACATCTGGACTCACATATTTTCCAAACATTTCTCTGATGCGACGTTTGTCACGTTCCTCGGTCATGACCCGGTAAATGACCACCGCGACCGAGGTAACCAGAACTGCGATGGCTGGAGAGGAGAAGTTCAACAGGTAGGCCTGTGTGTCAAAAAGAATGGTGACGGTAAAGAAATATACGATTAAGCCACCCAAAGATAGAACAAAGGCCCATATGGTGGCTATGTGGGCCGTGAGGTATCCGGTTGCAATGGCCAGAGCAAATAGAACAGCAATATCTACGGATCGCGGAGCGTATTGTAGGAAATTGTCCATGAGTATGGTGTTCAGCGCGTTGGCATGCATCTCAATGCCGTACATAAGCCCATATGGGGTCAATTTTTCGTCTGCAGCCATTCCGGGGGCAAAGGCGCCGACCATGAGAATTTTGTTCTCAACGCCTCGTGTGGCGGGCCAGGCGCTTGGGTCGAGTCCGGGAACGCGGCGGATATATCCAGAGTACGAACGTACCGGAAAGGTCTGGTATTCATCACGGCCGGATCCGGAACGTGGGCCCATGAAGTTTATGAGCATTTCCCCGCGCTTGTTGATAGGAATAGTGATCTGGGGCACATCACGGTATTCGGCTTCACGCTGTAGGGCTCCCTCGGAATCAAATTCAGCGGGCCGGGTCTGTATGCGATGCGGAACCAACTCTCCGCTGATGCGATCAAATACACGGGGAGCTGGAATGGTAATATGGCTCCCAAGCACGATTTCAAGATCACTATAGTCGCGGTGAAAGTACTCAAGTGCAAGAGAAAGCGTCACGGCAGGAATAATGTGATCTTGGTACATACGAAGAATGTAACTCCCCTGCCCGTCTGCGGACTCAGCACCTCCAAGCGGTACGCCGTCACGCTGAAGATCAGCGCGCAGGCGGTTTAATGACTCTTCGGTTATCGGGTACTCGACGGTGTGGTCTGAACCAGACCTGTCAAACCACACAAGGCGTTCATTAGCCGAGCTATCAAGTCGGAAGTCGGTGTCGAGGTCGTGGAATAGAATTTCTCCAAGATACTTCGATGACTTGGCCACGAGCGCTTGGCGACGAAAGACTGAGTCGTAGTCCTCGTAGTAATTTGCATGACCGTATCCACGAACTGCCTGCCCATATGGAATGAGCGGTGGCTGTAAGCCAAAATTGCTGGGCATATGGTCGATATTCCCTTCGACACGGGGAATAGTTCCGACATTGTCAAACAAGGCGTAATGGCGCTGGTAGAGCTCCTGCCCGACCGAGCGTGTTGGGGGTGGTGTATACTCTAGCACCGTCTCGAGGTACACACGGCCGCTTTCGTACATGCTGTCAATGAGTAATGCGTCGTTATATGGCGCGGTTGCTGGCTCAATGAAGAATATATCAAGGAAAAGCGACGACTCTCGGCGGCTCTGATCCGAGATTCGGGAAAAGGAGTTTACTAGGTCGGCGTGTACTGCACGTGGAAAAGGCCACTGCCCAAGTTCATTCAGCGTCTGGAAGTCCACTCCAATAATGATGATGTCTTGGGATAAGCGCGGGTTCCGTTCAACCTCGACTACACCTTCCTGAATAGCTTCAGGTTGGTAGGGATTCTTGAGACGAAAATGCAAATCAAGCATCTTGAGTTCTAACCGCTCGGGAATGGCGGTAAAGACGTTGAGCAAGACGAGGAAAACGGCTATAGCAATGCCAATGAGTATTCCAGTTCTTTTTCCAAGCAAGGCAGAAAGCATAGTCTTTTTCATGTCGGCACTCCGGAACGTGAATTGCCGATACGGGCGGGCGTCTCTCTTTTGTCTAAGAGCGCCCGGTGTTTCCGCCCGGCCGACAACCCGCCGTACCAGATATAGGGTCCGGCGGCTCGCACTCTATCGCTACTGCGATTCGAAATAGATTATACGGTTTCTGGCCAGATTTGTCCAAGCCGCACCCGAGAAATCCTGTACTAATCTTTCGTAATGCGCCCGGGCGGTATCGCGATCGTTGCGCTCCTCGGCAAGTCGTCCAAGAGCAAATAGTGCGCGAGGAGTCTCGGGGGCCTCGCGACCGTGGTCGTCTACAAGTTTTTGGTATGACTCCCGGGCATCTTCTTTATTTCCTGTCTCCTCGAAAGCTAGGCCCGCAAGCAGGAGCGCCCGTGATGCGAGATGAGAGCGAGGGTTGCGCTGCGCAAGGCTAAGGAAGTCTTCGGCGGCTGAATCATAGTCGCCTCGATCCCATGCAAGTTCAGCCGAAACAAATGCAGCGCGAGCCGCGGCGTAGGTTCCTGAGTAGTTGCTGCGAATATCGGTGAGGATTCCCCGCAGTTCCGATAGGAGGTCTTCCTGAGCGGCATCATCCGCTACCTGGATTTCATCATAGAGTTCCAGGCCCTGCTCTAGTTTCTGAAGGGCTTGTTCGGATCTGCGTGAGTTGTACTCAAAAAACCCAAAGAGTCCTGCGCTTCCGAGCACAAGGACAGCCAAGAGTATGGCAAGAGTACGTCTGTTCTTCTGAAGAAATCCTACAAGCTTCTCAGGAAAGCTTAATTTTTGGTCGGTACCGGCTGTCATGCGGTGGTGCTCCTTGTCGTATAGTCTTTGAAAAGCTACGTTCGTTAGTAATGGTTTTTGGTCGTTAAACCTCAATAATGCCCGATTTTTGGCGCGGACAACCAGCCGTGCTTAGCGGCGTATATCAAGTTCCTTCATGAGTCGTGACAAATATGTGCGTTGTATACCAAGCGCTTTTGCTGTTTCGGTTTGGTGCCAGTTGTGCTGTTCCAGGGCGTTCCGAAGGTAGTTGCGTTTGAACAAGTTGATTGAGTCCTTGAGGGTTTTTCCGTGATAGTGCTCCTCTGCGCTTGATTCATGATCGCTGAGCATAAGATGTTGAGGTTGGATATAGTCATCACGGCAAATTACAACCGCCCGTTCGACAACGTTTTCCAGTTCGCGCACGTTACCTGGCCATGAATAGGCTAAAAGGCTCTCCATGGCCTCGTCGGTGAAACCCCGCAGCTGCTTCTTGGTTTCGCCGTTAAGTTGTTTGAGAAAAAACTCAGCCAAGGCCGGAATATCTTCAGGACGGCGGCGCAGCGGCGGCACAACAATGGGAAGTACATTGAGGCGATAGTACAGGTCACTCCGAAAGCTGCCGTTCTGTACCGCCTTCTCAATATCACGGTTGGTGGCCGCAATAATGCGTACATCGACCGTAATCTGCTCACTTGAACCGACCCGTTCAAAACTCCGCTGCTGCAGAACGCGGAGCATTTTTGCTTGTAATTTGAGAGGAAACTCGCCTATTTCATCAAGAAAGATGGTGCCTCCGTGCGCGAGCTCGAACCTGCCTTGACGGTCGGCATGTGCGTCGGTGAAGGCCCCCTTCACATGGCCAAAAAGTTCACTTTCAAGGAGGGACTCAGGTAGTGCCGCACAGTTAACACGAACAAGGGGCCCCGTAGAACGGTGACTATGGCGGTGGATCTGCTCTGCGAATAGCTCCTTGCCTACACCACTTTCACCCATGATCAGCACCGATGAGTCGGTCTCAGCAACACGTTTTGCCAGTTCCAGCTTCTCTGCCATTGCAGGACTACGATACACGAGGCGATGGTATCCTTGGTCAGCATTTACCTGGTCTTGAAGACGTGAGATTTCCTCACGCGCCCGCTGAAATGAACGGGCATTCTGCAGTGCCAGGGCGGCCTGGTTTGCAAATATCTCGAGCCACTGCAGGTCGTGTTGGTCAAATACCTTGCCGTCGCGCTTATTGATCATCTCCAGGACGCCGACACAACGGTCTTTCACGCGCATGGGAACAGCAAGGATTGAGTTGGTGGTGTAGCCAATTTGTTTGCTTATGGCCGAGAAAAAGCGAGGGTCCTCCGCAACATCATCAACAATCAGGGAGCGGTTATGTTGTGCAACCCATCCGGCTATTCCTTCACCCAGATGCAGTGAGTACCGTGAGAGCTCCGGGCCCTTAGACCCCAGCGATATCTCAAAGTACAGCTTGTTGTTTTCGGAGTTGAGCAAAAGAAGGGAGGAAGCTTCGGCACTGGTTAGACGTGTCGCAGACTCAACAATGCGCTGGAGTAACTCCCGCGCATTGCTGTAGTCCGAGTTAATGAGGGTATTAATCTCAATAAAAGTTTCGAATCGACGCTGGTCGAGGTCCGATTTGAACATTGCTCATTCCGAACCTGCCTCAGGTTTCGCTCTTGTCCTTGAGAAAATCACCGAGGGTAAAGGTTGCTTCGTCGTCATTGTCGTGAATGTACTTCTGGAGTTCTTCACGCTGTTCTTTACGTTCAACTTCACGCACCGAGAGGCCAAGCCGCTGTTTGGGTGGGTTCACCTCAGTGATAACTACCGAAAGTTTGTCACCCGGCTTTAGTTTGGCAACCGCCTGTTCGAAGGTTTCGGTTCGTGAGTCAACGAGTGCGTTCTTGTTAATGAGACCCTCAACTCCTCCTGGAACCCGGAGGAATACGCCGAAGTCCGTAATGTTGGTGATCTCACCCTCAAGAATCGTGCGGTTCGAGTATGCGCGCTTGAGACCTGCCCAGGGATCTTCATCAAGTTGCTTCAGGCTGAGCCGGATGTTGCGGTTTTCCACATCGAACGCGGACACGACGCACTCAATCTCCTGTCCTTCTTCAAGTAATTCAGAAGGATGACGAGGACGCTCGGTCCAGGAGATGTCGTCAACATGGAGGAAGCCGTCTATACCTTCTTCAAGTTCGATAAAGGCACCGGAATTAGTGATCTTCTTAATAACACGACTGAGGCGCATACCCACAGGATACTTTTCAGGAAGATCTTCCCAAGGATTGGGTAGCACCTGCTTGATCCCAAGCGACACGCGACCTTGCGCAAGATCATAGTCAAGAATCTTGGTCTCAACCTCGTCACCGGGAGAGAGAACTTCTTTGGGGTGGTTAATACGCTTGACCCAGGAAAGCTCGGAAATATGGGCGAGGCCCTCAATGCCTTCCTCGATCTCAATAAAGGCGCCAAAGTCAGTCAACTTGGTGACCTTGCCACTCACAATGTCGTCGACGCGATATTTGTCCTCAAATGTGCTCCAGGGGTCGGGAGTCATATGACGCAGCGAGAGATTGATCTTCTGGTCTTCCGGTTCCATCCGGATCACCTTGAGCTTGAGGGTTTCACCCTTCTTCACTACATCTTTGGGACGAGTTACGTGTCCCCAACTCATGTCATTGATATGGAGGAGCCCGTCAAAGCCACCGAGGTCAATAAAGGCACCGAAGGAGGTAAAGCTCTTAACCACACCGTCAACCTCGTCACCAATTGCGATATTATTAAAGAATCCTTCCTTGGCGAGCTTGGTTTCTTCCTCCAACCACGCGCGCCGTGAAAGAATGATATTTACTCGATTCTCACTGTAGAGCCGCTCTACATAGAACTTGGAGTCAAGTCCTACATATTCATCTGGCTCATCAATGCGACGGTTGTCCATCTTGGAAATGGGGTTGAATCCGCGTATATCTGCAATCAGCTGAACCTCAAAGCCGCCTTTCACGCTACGGACGACTTTTCCGTCCACCGGAGTGCGATCCTGGAAGGCATCTTTGAGGACTTTCCAATAGGCTTTCTCGTCTGCCTTCTTTTTGGAAACAGATATACCGCCTGAGCGAGTTTCTTTACTGAGGAGCACGACATCTACTTCGTCGCCGATTTGCGGAGGGGTAGCAAATTCGTCTACCGGCACTCTGCCTTCGGACTTGTAGCCGATGTCCACGAAGACATTCTCCGTGCCAACCTGAACCACGGTTCCGGTCACTAAGTGACCGACCTCGGGCTGCCCTACCTCCATTTCATCAAGTTTCTTCATGAACTCTTCTTGCATATCTTCCTGAAGAGTCGGGTTGAGCGGTTCAGCGTTGTGCGCTTCATTATCAGTCATACTAAACTAGTTCTCCTGCTGAATTTTATCACTTTGAATAGTGGTGGTTACTTTGTCACAAACTTCCTCGATGGTCAAGTGCGATGTATCCAAATACAAGGCGTCGGGCGCTATGACGAGTGCCCCATGCTCTTTTGTACGGTCGGCTTCATCTCGTTCTGCAATGGCGTTGCGAATATCTTCATAGCTGCTACGCTGCTGTTCTGGGGTCGATTCGGCCTGTTGGGAGTATCTTCTTTGGGCGCGGGACTCGATATCGGCATCCAGGTAGACCTTAAACTCAGCGTCGGGGAACACAACGGTCGTTATATCCCGGCCCTCAACGACAATATCGCCCTTTGCGGCGGTGCTTCGAAGCGTAGTGTTTACAATTTCACGTACGCGAAGCACACTTGAGACGGCTGACACATGACGGTCAACCTGCTCGCCGTGGAGCTCTGCATCCGGGACAAAGTTGCCTGATATGCTCAGGCCACCGTCGGCCGGAAGAATCTCTACACCCTCTGCTATTGAAATTATGGTTGCGCTGTCGGTGCTTGGGCCAGCGGATTGCAGTACCTGGTGGGTGATTGCCCGATAGAGCTTACCGCTATTGAGGTGATGAAATCCAAGTCGTTTTGCCACCAGTTGCGACACTACGCTTTTTCCGCTGCCAGCGGGGCCGTCTATAGCTATAACCATTTAGGTTCTCCTGCGCCGTGCCGGTTCGGCTGCACGCCTCGGGCGCTCCCTTCCAGCGGCTGAGCTTTTCATGAGTGAAGCGATCTCGGCCTGTGTTAAGTTGCGGTAGCCACCAGGAGGCAACTTGCCTATGTGCACATCGGCTATCCGGACTCTATGAACCCGGCGTGGCTCAAGACCCCAGGAAGAGAAAACTCGGCGAAGCTCACGGTTTTTTCCTTCCTGAAGCACGAGGTGTACCCTTCTGGGTGAGCGAATCTGATAATGTCGCAGGCGATACTGTACACCTTCAATCATTATTCCACGCCGAAACTGCAGCAGCCGCTCCTCCGGAATGGGAGCATCGGTTTCCACCACATACTCTTTCTCAATATTTGATGAGGGGTGCATAACATGAGCCGCCAACTCCCCGTCATTGGTGCATAAAAGTAGACCTGTTGAGAGTAAGTCGAGGCGGCCTATGGGATAGAGCCGGTCCGCGACGTGGTTCGGAATGAGGTCAAGGATAACTGGGCGGCCTTGTGGGTCACTCACGGTGGAAACGTAGCCCGAGGGCTTGTGCAGGGCTATGTAGACCTTGGTGCGCGTCGGTTTTACCTTGCGACCGTCGAACTCTACTACATCGTCAGGCTCCACTATGGTTCCCATTTGGGTAACAGTGGTACCATTGACGCGGACGCGGCCAGAGCGGATTATTTCTTCTGAGGCACGACGTGATGCCACACCAGCATGGGCTAGATATACCTGAAGGCGTAGCTTCTTTTCCTGCTCGGAGTTAGAACGCGCTTTCTTATCACTCATAGTTCGGACTCCCCTTCCTCGTTTGATCGGAATCGCTCTTCTTCAAGCTCATCAAGTTTCGGAAGTTCGGAAATACTTGATAGACGAAATAACTTGAGAAACTGCTTGGTGGTGCCGTACTGCACAGGTTTCCCTGGTGTTTCTTTACGACCAACCTCTTTGATGAGGTCACGGCTAAGAAGCAGACGAATCATGCCGTCGGCAGCAACACCACGCAGGTTTTCGATTTCCACTCGTGTGATTGGCTGTGAATATGCCACTATTGACAGCGTTTCAAGAGCTGCACGTGAGAGGCGGCTGTCGGTTTTTTTGCCGTAGCGGTCCCGAAGAGCTTCGAGCAGATGTTCTTTCGGCTGAATGCGGTACCCGTCGGCAATGTGAATCAGTTCAAGCCCATGATGAGGCTCGTCGTACTTGCTTGTGAGATGCTCAAGAGCCTGAGTTACGACCTCAGGACCGAGTTTGGTTATCTTGCTCAAGGTGGCCGGTTCAACTGGCTCGTTTTCTAGAAAGAGTACGGCTTCAATCAGAGCTGCTTCGTCGTCAAGCGGCATCGGCAGGCCTCCGTATTCGTATGTCGCCGAAGAGGCGGTTTTGATATATCTTCACTCGTTTCACCTTCACCGACTCCAGAATCGCCAAGAAGGCACAGACTACCTCCATAACCGAGTTGGTGTTTATGAGGAGGTCGGTAAAGGTGAACTCACCCCGATCATCCAATAGTTCGTCAATAAGAGCGATTTTTTCGTTGATTGAAACCTCTTCATAGAGGTCTATAATCCGTTCGCTGCTGAGCCCTGAGAGGAGCGTACTAAAGGTCTTGAGGAGATCCCAGACCTCGAGTTCATCCCAGAGATCGTCACTGTCGGGAAACGGCAACGCAATTTGCTTTTTTTTGCGTTCCAACATCCATTCGGTCTCGTTTTCCTTTACCTGAATGAGGTCGGTTAGCTTTTTGTACTTCTGATACTCTATGAGCTGGTCAACCAACTCGCGCCGGGGGTCGTCAAACTCGTCGTCGAGCGTAATTTCCTGTGGCAATAGCATGCGGCTCTTGATATAGAGCAAGGTACTTGCAAGCAGATAGAACTCGGTAATGTTTTCCAGATCTATCTTCACAGAATAAGCAATATACTGGAGATATTGCTCGGTGATTTGAGAGATTGGTATATCGTAAATGTTCACTTCGTTGCGCTTGATGAGAAAGAGGAGGAGATCAAGCGGTCCTTCAAACTCTTCTAAACGAAAGCGAGCTCCGCTGTGTTCGTTCTCGGGGTGTTCAGGCGCCTCGTTTATTGTAATTTCTTCCATAGTAGTCCGGTGTGGTTACGATGCCGAACGCCCATTATACGAGAATATGCTCCTGTCGGTAAATACCCTCGGAAAGATCAATCTGAACTAACTCGGCAATGGGTCGTTTATACCGCGGATGTTCGAGCTCTGGCGCAATTGCGAGCAGTGGAGCCAGTACAAAGGCGCGTTCAAGTAGACCTGGGTGTGGAATTTCCAGGTGCGGAGCCTGCAGCAGAAGATCGCCAAAGAGAAGTATGTCGATGTCTAAACTGCGCGGGCCCTTTGGTACCTCTTGCTTTCGGTTACGGCCAAGCTTGCTCTCAATGGTGTTACAAATGGCGAGCAGTTCATGGGGACTGCCTGTGAAATATCCTTCTATCACCGCGTTCAGGAATGGGGGCTGATCCGAAAGATACATGGGCGCGGTCTCGTAGACCGGTGAGGCGTTGAGCCTGCTCAGGTGGCCTGCGAGACCTTGGGTCGCGTCACGCAGGAACACCAGGCGGTCACCGATATTTGAGCCTATACCAAGAAAGACGCGGTGGGAGCTATCTGAGGTGTTGTTGCGCCCATACTCATTGGCTCCGCTGCCGGTTTCTGTCAAAACAACTCGTCGTCACCAGGGGTTTGGTCGACCGGATTCTGGTCGACTGGACCTTCGAAATCGCTATCCTCCTCGGCGGGCATAGTCTCGGCCTTAGCTTTTTCCGCAGGCGTACTCTTTGTTGAGGTTGAGCTGGCGGTCTTGGATTTTGGAGTGGCCTTTTCCGTTTTTGCGACCTCGTCGGCTGAGAGTTTCGGCACTCGAGGTTCGGCCTTGGGGAACATTTTCTCCCGCAGCTCTGCCTCAAGCTTTGCTGCGATATCGTCATGTTCCTCAAGGAACTGCTTCGCGTTTTCGCGGCCCTGTCCAATGCGCTCCTCACCATATGAGTACCAACTTCCACTTTTCTGAATGAGTTCGTATTTCAGAGCCGCGTCTAAGAGGCTTCCGGACGCCGAGATTCCTATTCCAAACATGATTTCTAGCTCACATTTACGGAAAGGAGGCGCGACCTTATTCTTAGCAATTTTGACTCGAACACGATTTCCAATGGCATCGTCGGTTCCCTTGCTAATTGTTTCAATTCTGCGAACCTCAAGACGTACTGAGGAGTAGAATTTGAGAGCTTTACCCCCGGTAGTTGTCTCTGGATTGCCGAACATGACACCTATCTTCATGCGAATTTGGTTAATGAAGATAAGGCATGTGCCAGATTTAGAGATGGTGCCGGTGAGTTTTCGGAGTGCCTGGCTCATGAGACGCGCCTGTAGCCCCATGTGCGAGTCACCCATCTCCCCTTCAATTTCCGCTCGGGGCGTGAGGGCGGCAACCGAGTCTACGACAATTACATCTACCGCGCCAGAACGAACCAAGGACTCTGCAATTTCAAGTGCCTGTTCGCCAGTATCTGGTTGTGATACCCAGAGCTCGTCGATATTTACGCCGAGTTTGCCTGCATATGATGGGTCAAGGGCATGTTCAGCGTCAATAAACGCAGCAATCCCGCCCATTTTCTGGGCCTCGGCCACGGCATGGAGCGCCAAGGTGGTCTTTCCTGAGGACTCAGGGCCGTAGACCTCAATGATCCGTCCTTTTGGGTAGCCCCCTAAGCCGAGTGCCTCATCGAGGAGGATGGACCCGGACGGAATAACCTCAATCCCCTTGATGTCGGTTCCATCACCCATTTTCATGAGTGAACCCTTCCCGAACTGTTTTTCAATCTGTAAACGTGCAGCCTCAATGGCGCGCGCCTTTTCGGTTGCGAGGTCGCTGTTTTTTGCAAACACCTGTGTTTCTTTCTTTGCCATGGAATATCCTTGCGTGCGAATTGGGAGACATGCTCCATACCATACTACTACCGGAAAATATGCACGCTGATTGTCGTCTCGCATACTACATCCCATATTTTCCGCGGTCAATACGGGGAACTCAAACCCGTGGGTTGAAACTGCGAGTAAGAGGAAGATATGCCGATATTAGCTAGTAAGATGAGTCGTATTGGCAGGTTGCCACAATGCTTGATGCTTTGTGCTGCATATACATTAGCACAGGTTAGTCTCCCCCTTCAAACGCTTACTGCCCAGGTGGCGGGTGAGGCAGGTAGCAACAGGGTCCTGGACGGGCAGGTGCAGGCAACGAATGCCTACGTCGAGGTGACTGCTGAGCGACTGCGGCGCGCCTCACTTGCGGAGGCTGACCGGATTCTCAGAGATCCAGCACTGCAGCATGCGCCGTCTGTTGAAGCACTTGTGTTAGCAGTGTTTGCTCGCCACAAGCGAGAGGAACTCGAGTATCTTCTCATTCGTGTCATGGACCTGTTCGTACTTGATCGAAACGGTGTGCCACGGGCGGAGCTGCTTGAGCCCAATGCGTACGTTTTTGAGAGGTTGGCGGAGCGGTACTATAGTTTTGTTGACCCATCTTTACGCTACCGAGTGTTGTTGCTTACGGCGGAGCGTGATTCTCACGCAGCACGGAAGATGGTACAGCACGGATTCGCCCGGGTGCTCACGCGGCTGAACGAAGGAGGTACCAGCCTGACTCCGGCCGAGCTGCAGGAGGCACTGGTGATGTGTCAGGTCGCGGCGCGCTTTCCCCATCCTGCAACTGCACTCGGAGCAGCACTGGTTGCAGAAAAAGCTCGCATTCCTGAGCTTGTGCAGGCAGCACGGAATGCGGCTCGAGTTACACGGACACCCGCCGGCGAGGTTAACGAGTAATGAACACAATGCTTTGACCTTACATGGTGTTTTCGGTACTATGGCCGCATGAGAGGCGATTTGGTACTACTCGCGACACGTTCTATGAGTGGCTACATGGAGCGGGTGTTTCACCAGCTACAAACCTTCCCGGACTTCCATAGTACCGTGAACAGCGATAACAGCATGGGAGAGCTCCGCACGGTAGATTTTGCTGACGGAGAAATGGAAGTTGAGGTCCACAGCTCGCTGCGGGGCAAAGACGTCTTCCTCTTTTCTCAGGCCGGGCGCAACGCGCATGGCCTCTCGGTAGAAAAGAACAAACTCGAACTGTATCACACAATTGACGCTCTCAAACGGGCGGCGGCCGGTCGCATTACGCTGTTTGAGCCCTACTCCAGTTCTTCACGTTCCGATCGGACTACAAGACGGAACTCAGTTGGGTTTTGGGTACATCACAAAACCCTTATTAGCCTTGGTGTGGAACACATTATTACCTACCAACTGCACTCGGACAAAAGCAAAACGGCTATTGATCCTAATGAATGTGGTATTGATGACGTCCCAGCAAACACCCTCCTCCAAGAGTACATTGCAGATAACTTCATCAAGACGCAGGACTATCTTGAGACCAAGGTGAAAGAGGACTGGGTGTTCTGTTCGGTTGATGCTGGCGGTGAAGGTATAGCCAAGAAATATGCTATAGCGTTTGGTACCAAACTCGTCATTGCACACAAGCAACGGGACTATCACAAAGCCAACACCATTGAGTCCATAAATATCCTCACTGCAACACCAATTGAAGGCAAGGTGGTGTGGATTGTGGACGACATGGTGGATACCGGAGGTTCGGTTCACGCGCTTGTTCAGGAGCTCCACAGGCGGAATGTTGCAAAAATTCGTATCGCCGCGGTGCACCCGGTGTTCTCTGCCCCTGCGGTAGAACGTCTGCAACAGCTGTACAATGACGGTATGCTAGACGCTGTAGTTGTTGTCGACACTCTTGACTGTTCGAGTGAGCTACGCAAACAGCTCCCCTTCCTACATGTAGTTTCTTCTGCGCGGTTTTCTGCCGAACTCATTATGCGGATGCATGAAGAAAAGTCGCTCTCGCCTTTCTTTGAAGCATTTGACGCACGGCGTTACCTGGCTTCGCTAAAACTGTTTATGTGAGTCTACGAGAATTGTTACCGGTCCGTCACCGACACTCTCGACTTCCATGAGGGACTGGAATTTCCCAGTTGCAACCCTTATCCCCTTACTGCCTAGCAGGGTGCACACCTGGAGGTACTTGGCTTCTGCATGCTCGGCCGACGCTGCATGATTATACGACGGCCGGCGGCCTTTGCGGGTATCTCCATACAGCGTGAACTGGCTTACTACCAGTGCTGCCGGGTTGGGGTGCTCACGTAAGGAGGTATTCATTCGGCCTTCTGTGTCAGGAAATATCCGCAGCTCGTGTATTTTATCTGCAATATAGCCTGCGTCAGTGTCGTTATCTACCTCAGAGACACCAAGGTAGACCAAGAGACCCTCTCCAATGGCTCCGACGCTGACACCACCAGACCGTACCTCCGCACGAATAACGCGTTGAATGACTGCACGCATAGCCTAGTTGCCCGAGTTGCTGCGGTTTGCCGAGTCTCCACCAAACTCTGGAGCAATCCGGCGAACAGAGACGCCTACCAGGCGCTCAATAGTGTCGTTGGTTTGCAACTTGGCAATGAGTTCAATTGGCATAGCGCCTTCAAGTGCGGCGGCAAAAGGAAGCGTGACCGGCACAATCCCCTCTAGAACGCGTTCGTCATGATATCCGACAAGAAAGTCAAAGGTTATGCTTTCCGTGCCAATGTTGAGATTCGTTACGCGTCCTTTCCAGCGCACATGGGTGTTGTTGTACAACCAAGGCTCTTGTTCGACCTGTCTATACTCAATATTGTCCCGAAAGTCTGTGAAGCTGGGCCGCGACATGTAGCTCATAAGCATACGTGCTCGCTCCTTATAGGCCTGAGAGGCGTTGGAGTTAAGAAGGCGGTTGATCTCAATTATTGCCAGGTTGTCACGCCGTTCATTAAAGTACTCCCCCACCATACTGAAGCTCCGCCGAACCTCGTCTGTACCAAGGATATAGCGGTACTCCCCATCGTACTCGACAATGTTCGCCGGTGGTGTGTCGAACCGAACAAGTTCTACGCCCTCACGGTCGGGCGGATCGGGGCTGCGTAAGCGCTCGACCATTTGAAGGGACAAACCAATGAGTAACAACACAATAACGGTTACTACACTCACCCGCATGGCAGCCTTGGGCAGTTTCAGCCTACGTGCAGGCAGGAGCTGAAGATAGGAGTCGTCCTCGAACAGCTGCATGAACTCGGACGGATCATCAGCCGCGCGCACCAAGTCCAGCCCGCGTTTTGCTTGTCGGTTGCCGGGATCACGTTCAAGAATATATAACCAGTGATTTAGAGCTTTCTGCGTTTCGCGGCGTCGTACATGAATAAGGGCAAGACCAAGGCGAGTTTCGGTGTCGTCATCATCCAGCTGCTGTGAGCGTTGCAGATACGAGGATGCTCCTGAGAAATCGCCGTCATACAAACATGACATCCCAAGGAGTCGGTAGAACTCCGGGCGTTCCCGATACAGGAACACCTGTGGTTCCAGGAAGCGAATAACCTCACCGTAGTCGCGGCTATTGTAGAGCTTTCGGGCTCGTTCGAGCCCGCCTTTTTTCTTCATAAGCGATGTGTCATCTTGTTGAGGATGTGGATCCGATCCTTTCTGAGTTCTAAGCTCGAGGCTTTATTCCAAACGTTGGAGTAGTTCTTCAAACTCACGTAGTTCAGACTCGTGAAACTCACCTGGTTCACTGAGGCGCCGGTCAATCTCGGCGAGGATTTCATCAACAAGCTCAAGGCGGCGCTGGAGACTTTGCGGTTCATCAAGCTCTGCGTCTTCGTAAGCGGAAACGCTTTGCTCAAGCGCAAGAATTGTTTCAGCCCGAGCATCTTCAAGAGCCGGTTCCTCCGTTGGTTCAACTCGTCGTTGTAACAATAACTCGCTGGGTGTTGCCTCAAGTAGTATGGAAATATGGTGTTCTGCACCGGGTTCTATGTTCATTTCCGGAAAGAAGAGGACAAGAGCCGAGTCGTTCCGGGAGTAAGGAGGATAAGAAAACCCACGGCCCGTTACTGGAGTATAGTCCCAACCTGACTCAATGATACGACGCCAGTTGGCAACAAGAACCTTTTCAGGTGGGGTGATTATTGAGGTTCCGGCGGCCTCGGTGGTAAACGGGATACGGAGGCCCAATGCAGCTGGTTCGGCCGAATCACGGGTTGTGCGCACCGCTTGGAAGCGGCTCGGTTCAAAGCCAATTTCACGGGTTGCTATCTGCTGGGTTCCATCGCTCTGTTCCATGACTGCGTGTATCCCCATGCTTTCTCCCAGATGGGTGTCCAAGACATAGCGTACGGCAATGCTACGTGCCCGGGTAGAGGCATTGCGAATTTCAAATCGTATCTCAAAAGCATCTGCTGCAATGCGTCGACCTGGCCGCGGTATGAAAACTTGCCGTATTTCTAGATTACGGGAAGTGAACATAAATGCTGGATACCCGTCTTCGGTTTCTACAAGTGTAGGCCTAAAATCACGATCTCGTGCTGGCAGATAGACTCGGCCATCTTCAAGCAGCGAGAAAAAGCTCGTGGTTGGATCATCTGTGTACAGTAATGGAATGGAGCGCTGGTTGTCGTGGCTTTGTAGTGCGGAGGGTCTGTCTTCAGAGTTTGGTTGTGCCCTCAGATAGAGTCGAAAGGAGCTGCTTGACGGTAGTAGTTCAATTCGTAGTGAACCCGCTGTTTGTTCTATGGCCGGTAAGGCTGCAGGTAGGAGTACCACAAGCGCAAGTATACAGACCATGAACAACCGCATGCGGGAAGGCTGGCCGCTTATGAGGTTCACTCTTAGCCCTCCTCAAGTTCTTGGATAAGTTGTTCGAGGTACTGTTCCTTCATCTCCAACGCCCGTTCCTTAATGCTAATGGCTCGAAGACGACCTCTTTCAGCCTCACTCGGTTGCGCACCATCTCGAAGCTGAGCTTCCAGCAGCCGCACTTCTTCCAATAGGTCGTCAAGTTGTTGGCGGTGTTCGGCTTCAACAGCGGCATGGTCAAGACTGCGGTATCTTTGTAAAGCCAGCTCGTAGGCCTGCTCGCGTGCTGAGAACTCATTGCGCGCTCGAAGGAGTTCGGTGTGACTCCATTGCAGAAGTTCGGCCATTCGGTGTTCACGACGCATGGCCGCAGTTACATCTAAGCGATTCCGGGCCGCCTCGGCGCGGAAGCTACTTGGATAGTACGTTATTACTGCACGATAGAGTCGTTCGGCTTCATCAAGTCGTCCAAGTTGTACGAGGGCCTCTCCTGTCCAGAATAAGGCGTTGGCTTGGAACTGGGAGCGAGGAAAGGTTTCGTTAAAGAGCTGAAACTGCCGGATGGATTCTTGATAATCACCCTGAAGATACAGCAGCCTGCCCTTTTGATAGACAGCCTCTTCATGATACACGTGTTCAGGAAACTCACTGAGGTAAGTCTCAAGGTTGGACTCAGCCTCTGAAAGACGGCCTTCATTCATGGCGGCGCGTGAAATCCAGTAGCGGGCGTCCGGAGCTAAGGGCGAGTCGGCATGGTCAAGGAGGATGCTTCGTAGACGAAGGATAGCCTCGTCGTTTTCACCCGCTGCGTAGGCCCGCAAACCGGCGTTCAGTGCCGCCCGATCAGGGTCGGCGGCGGGCAGAAGAACGGTTACAGCGGCCAGCAATAGAGTAGCCGAGACGAGAAAACGAAAGACCTGTAATTGCCGTGTTCGCATCAATATACTACCTCTTTTCAAGTGTCGACCTCCACAGGGAATTCTACACCGTTTTTTGAGTGGTACCACGAAGCAGCCCTACCTCGGCACAGGGATCTGGCGCGTTAAAGAAGGCTGAACCACACACAAGAATATCTGCACCGGCAGCACGAACTGCGGCTGCGTTCTGGGAATTGATACCGCCGTCGACCGAAATGAGGGTTGCAGTTCCCTTCTGAGATCGGAGTTCCTTGAGGCGTCGGATCTTGTCTAAGCAAAGTGGAATGAGTGTCTGCCCGCCGAAACCAGGGTTAACACTCATGACCAGCGCCATGTCAAGTTCTGGCATCATCTCTTCAAGTGCTGATACTGGCGTTGAAGGGACAATAGCAAGGCCTGCACCGATACCGGCGTTCCGTATGAGCATGAGCGCCCTGTGAGCATGAACTGTCGCTTCTACATGCAGCGTAATAAAGGCTGCCCCGGCATCTACGAAATCTTGTATGTGTTGTTCGGGGTTCACAATCATGAGATGGACATCTATCGGCAGTTTCGTAACAGCAGCGACATCCTCGACCATCTTCTTACCAAATGTGATGTTAGGAACAAAACTACCGTCCATGATATCTAGATGAATCCAGTCGGCACCTGAGTCTTGTATCGTCTGAACTGCTTCACCGACTCGGCAGAAGTTAGCCGCAAGCAGTGACGGAGCAATAATAGTGTGTGATCGAGTGCTCATTTTTGTCTCCGAGTCTAATGTCGTTCCTTTATGATACACGATAAGCACCGTTGTTGGCAAAGGTGGCAATGTCAGGGGTAGCGCATAAAAACAGACCGACGATTGAACAACAGGGTCGGAGAATGCTATAGTACTCATGCACATGTATGCATTCCACTGTGAACAAAGACACCGCCGTGAAAGATGACGAACTCTCACGACTACTGCGCGACGCCTATTCCCACATTCGTGATCACCGTCTTGATGAAGCCGCAACAGCTCTCGAGCGCGCGCTTGAGGTGGATTTCGAGCATCCTGATGTACTCAGTTCGCTGAAATACGTGAACTTCTGGCGAGACCGGGCGGGAACGGTGGCTCGACTGGCGAACGGCTTTGAGCAGGGTGAGTATCTCCTTGCACAATGGCGACTTTTTGAGGGATTTGTCGAGCGGATCGGCGCTGGTTGCGAGGAATGTCTCTATGCGGTACGCACTCACGTGTATGACCGGGCTTTACAGTTCTACCAGTCGGTGAACGATGGTGGCACCGTTGGTGACCCAGAGCTTTTGTTGCGCATTGGACGGTGTTACAAGGGCAAGGGAGATTACGACACAGCCCTGAGCTATCTGAATAAAGCCTATGGACAAAAAAAAGACGATCCTGAAGTGCTGGCCGAGCTCGCCGATTGCTACGCCTTTGTCAACGATGTGCAACGAGCGAAGGTCTTCTTCCGTGAGGCTTTTTTTATCGGGGCTAGCCGTATCGATATAGAGGTTCTCGAGAGCGAACTCATCCAGCGCCTAGTTACAAAGGTCCGCGAAATGGGCTATAATGAGCAAGAGTTGCTTGAATGGATACCGGTCTATGGGTGGTTGTACGGGGTTTTTACAGTTAGACGAGAGTTGCGTTCAATTGAATACGGCAAGTTAAAGCAGTCGATTTACGCACTGGAGCGGGATTATAGCGACAAGAGAGCCAGTGAGTCACTGCTCATTCCGCGCTTGGTAAATCGATATTTCTGGTTAATCGATCACTACATTTCCAGCGGTGAAGATCGGAGTCGTATTGAGGAAGTGCTGCTGAAACTACGAAGTATCTGCCCCAAAATCTATGAGCAATACCGAAATTAAGTGAGGAGCGACGACGAGATGTCAGAGCAAACAGTCACCGACATAAGCGAACTATTAAATCAGGAAAAATGGACACGGGCGACCTTAAACAACTACACCGTGCAGAACTTCAAGGAACTTGACGACACCCTTCAGGCTGTGTTTGAGAGCGAGAAAGAGGACGATGTACTTGCAGAGGCCGAGGAACACCTCCGTCATACCAAGAACAGCATTATTGCTCTGTATCTTTCCGGAGTAATTAGCGTTAGACGTCAGACGGTTGACGACGCTAACCTGATTGCGCTCACTGAGATTTTTGGCGACAACCATAAATGGAACATCGTTGAGTATCTCTGTGAACGCATTCTCGAGCATGGTGAAAACCGTGATGCGCTACGCAAGCTCGCCATGTGCTACAGCAACGAGAACCAGCCGGAGAAGATGTATGAGGTGTGGGAGCGGCTGATTCGTGTAGACTTTGAAGAAGCGGATATTGTACGACAGCTTGCCGAGAAGAAAGAGGCTGACGGTGATACAACCGAGGCAGTCGAGTACTACAAAAAAGCTCTTCACCGCTACATCAGCAAGAAGCTCTTCAACAACATACGTGAGGTCTGGCATCGGCTTATTCAATATGCGCCGGAGCAAACTGAGTTCTTCTATCATGCGGAGAACAAAATTGCGAAGGTTATTAGTCCTGAACGGGCATCCCAACTGCTTGAAGAGCTGTATCCACACTTCCGCAAAGAGGCTGAGTGGGATATAGCCATAGAGATTCTCAAGCGAATTCTCCATCATGATCCGCGCAGTCCCATGGCTCGAAAAGAGATAATCGAGTGCTACCGCGAAAAGTATGCGGATCACAGTCATCTTGAAGAATACATCAAGCTTTCCAACCTGACCCAGAGTTGGCGGAACATTCACGACGCGATAGCGGACTTTGAGAAACACATCTCGTTTGACGCTGGCAACTTTGTGTTCCACCGTGCGTGGGGTGTCGGGATCATCCGTGGAATCGAGTCTGCAGGTCTGCTCATTGATTTTGCTCGTAAACGTCAACATCGTATGACTCTAAAAATGGCGGTGAGTTCACTGGAAATTCTGGACCGCGACCATCTCTGGGTGCTTCGGAGCATCTGGAAGAAAGAGAAGCTCCACAAGAAGGTAAAAACCGACATTGAATGGGCACTCAAGACGGTGATAAAGAGCTGTGGGAACGCAGCTGACATCAAGCGCATTAAGGCCGAGCTGGTTCCAGCCGTTCTTTCGCAGAACGAGTGGTCTTCGTGGAGCGCGAAAGCTCGCCAAGTCCTGAAGACCAACAAAGATTTCGGAACTCTCACCGACAAGCTGGATCATTACGTGGTCAGAGATCAGCCAATTAGCTTCGAGGAAAAAGTCTATAACCGGTTTAAGGCCGAACGTGACTTTTTTGATCGCGTGAAAACCATTAGCGAGTTCCTCGCCTACATCGACAATGAAGAACTATCTGGTAACGACTCGGACTTCTTCCGCGATATGTTTGATTACTTCGTGAGTTATCTCAAGGGCTCGTCTGGAGTTAATGAGTATGTGATTTGCAGCAACTTACTTGTTCGGCGAATTGTCGCACGTTATCCGTTCATGAACCCCGGTATCGATCTTGATTTCCTTAATCTGTATGAGGAAATCGCGGACCTTGAGGAGCTGTTTAAGAATATTAACAGTGCCGACCTTAAGCGTGAGTTCATAAATAATGTGAAGCGTACGGTTAAGGACTGGCCCGAGATTTATGTGCGGCTCTTTCCCTACTTCCTTTCGCGTGATCTCATTAATGATCTGGAACGTACTGAGCATTTCGATAAACTTGAGTATCTATTCCACCGTCTCTACGACAACTACCGTGATCTGCGGGAAGCTTACGTTTGGCTGGTGCGTAACTGTTATGAAGACACGTGGTTCGAGAATCTCTCAATGCCCTTTGAAAAGGTGCTGATCAGCATGGTGCACCTTCTTGACATTACAGCCCGAGATATCGACAACAAAAAAGAAACGACGCAGAACCGTAAAATTCACCGACAGATCCATTCGTTCTTGTTCAAGGATGAAATTCTGCGACGTCACATCAGTACTGCGGACGAGAGCTCCCTTACGCGACTGTTTACTTTGGTAAGCGACGTAAAGAACCTTGACCCAACTCTGGTACTTAATCTCAAGCAGATTGTTCTGGACCGTTTCCCCGACTTCCGCTTTTACGGCGAGGAGGCGAAACCCAGAACGGCAGTTGCTCGTGGACTCATTACGACGCAGGCCAGCTACGAGCGGAAACAGAAGCAACTGCACCATATCCATAGTGTTGAGGTGCCTGAGAACTCAAAGGAAATTAGTCGTGCGGCCTCCTTAGGTGACCTTAAAGAGAACGCGGAGTACAAGGCGGCAAAAGAGCGTCAAGATTTCCTAAACTCAACTGCAGCACGTCTGCAGGAAGAGCTTCAGACCGCACAGATTATGCGACCCGACGAGATTGACTCCGGATCAATTGGGTTTGGTACCACAGTTACCCTTGAGAACAAAGGTAGCGGTGAAACCGAGGTGTTTACCATTCTGGGCCCTTGGGAGTCTGATCCCGATAACGGCGTGATTTCGTACCTATCGCCTCTTGGTTCGGCCTTAGTGAGCCACATCAAGGGTGAGGAACTGAGTTTTGTTATTAATGACCGAGAGTACTCGTACAAAGTGACTGACATCGACCGGGCGACTTTTAGCTAAACCTAATGCGCCCGGTTGACCGGTTCGCGTTTGCTTGAGTTCAAGTTCATGGACTCAAGCGCGGCGCGCGCTGTGCGTCGAAGAGCCTGGTTTGGCGCATCCTCGGCTATTGTTTCGAGGCGTTCGCGTTGAGATGTGATTCGGTTCCTGCCAACTGCTCTGATACCATACAACTGCATAGTGATGTCTGGGTGGTCAAGAAACGACACATAGAGCTCGTTTAGCTGGTTGGTGTCTAATGTCGAGAGACTTCGTGCGGTGTGGTCCAGGATCCGGGAGTTGCGTTTATCCCATTCGACTGCGATTACCTTCTGAATGCTCTCGATAGAACCAGAAAGGTCGTGTTCCACAAGTTGTGTCAGTGCGGCTGATCGCAGTTCAAAAGACAGCGTTTCGGTTTCATAGCGCTCTCGCAGGAAATCAAAAGCCTCAGTTGATCCAAAACTCGCAAGTGTCTTATAGGCCTCCATACGAACGCGCTGATCAGGGTCTCGCTCAGCGCGATACCGCACGGCATTAAAGGCTTCGACTGCTTTGGCATTCGCAAGTCCACGCAAGGCAAAGGTACGAACCTGGGAGTTAGAGTCGCGCAATGCTGCGGTTAGCAAGCGCCGTACATCGTCCTCGCCCGGAAAGTTTGAGAGGGCGTGTACAGCGTATGCGCGCATAGTGGCATCACCACCGCTAAGAGCAGCGCGTATAGCGGGCAGCGCACGAGCGTCACCGATCTTTCCAAGTGAATCAGCTGAGTAGTGCCTTAAAATATCCGACTCCGAGGTATCCTCAAGAATTTCCATGAGGGACTCAACTGCGTTGACGTGGCCCAAAGATCCGAGAGCTAATATCACGGATCCCCGGACTTCGTTATTGGACAAGTCGTCCTCGAGTAGTGCCAGGAGTAGCCGAACTTCAGGTTCAGATCCAATGGCGCCAGTGACCCGAATAGCCGTTGGTGCCAATCGTGGAAGATTAGATCGCGAGATATCGTCTAGTGCAGCAAACACTCGGTCGGGGGGATCCTGCATTACAGACTCAGTGTAACGGAGAGCTTCCAATACCAGATCACGCGGTTCGTCGCGAAAGTTTTCCAAGAGTTGTATAACTTCAACCTGTAAGGCATCATGTTCCATTTCGCGGAAGAAACTCAGTACCTTAGTCCGCAACTCAGTATTGAGTGTGAAACCGAAAACCTCCGCAATCTCTTCATGAAGGCGATCCTCTCGTTGCGCCTCCAAGGCTGGTAAGAGTTCAATGATCTCGCTGTCAATTCCAAACTCAAGCACCTCTCTGCGCTCATCGAGAAGACTGCGAGCCTCCTCTACCTGCTCCGTGTCTTCCACGTCGTCGACGGCGTCGTTAGGCGTGGGCTGCGCGGCAGCTTCATTTTCCTGGGCCATAAGGCTGTCAACCGAAGGACAAAGAAGTGCGAGTGTAAGGAGAACGAGCCTTAGAGTCCTAAAAAGCTGGTGAGGCTGAGTTGCCTGTATCATAATGGTTTTCCTTTGCGAATGAGGTTTACGACCAACTCTACACGTAGAAGATAGTACATGAGGAGTGTGATTACTACGGAACCAAGTCCGAGTCCGGCAATTCGCAGAAAGTTGAGAGAACTGCTACCAAGAATCCACCAATTTCCTGTGTAGAAAAGATAGCCACGAATGAAGAGCACCAAGGGCACGGAGCTAAGGCAGATTTTTGCCAATGTACGAGCTATATCACGAAGATGAAGTCCACCGAGCCGTCTGCGGGCCACACATATCAATGCAAGGGCGCCAAAGCTAAATGCGACAGAGTTAGCAACCGATAACCCCACAACCCGAAGTGCAGTTTCTTTGAGTATCAGCGAAAGCGTTACGTCGATTACGAAAGTGATGAACGCTACTCGAACAGGCGTTTTGAAGTCGTTTGATGCATAAAAGAAACGTTGGCAGAAGGTGAAAAGCCCTACGCTGAAAAGGCCAAATGAGTAGCCACGGAGGACCCGGCTTGCAAGAAGAGTGTGTGTCGCCTCAAATGCACCACGTTGTAGTGCAACAGAAATGAGTTCACGCCCAAACAGAGCCAGACAAATGGCAGATGGGATCAGCAAGGTCAATAAGTAGCGAACCCCATACTCGAGCGTGCGTTTTAGGCCTGCCGCGTCCTGTGCGGCAGCCTGGCGGCTCATACGTGGGAAAAGCACAGTGGTTATGGAAGCACTGAAAATTCCAAAGGGCAACTGCCAAAAGACCAAGGCGTTTGTCATGGCCGAACCGCTGCCATCCTCAAGTCCGCTTGCAAAGTATAATGAAACCTGTTGATTGACTGCAAATATAGATGCTGCAGAGACAACTGGCAACCACTGCTTGAGTATACGAATAAAGGACTCATTGCGAAAATCAAAGCCGGGGCGGAGACGATAGCCAAGTCTCCGGAATGAGGGGTACTGAAAGGCTAGCTGCCCGAGACCACCAAGTAAAACGCCCACCGCCATTGAAAAAACACCCAGTCGACTGTGTAACAAGAGAATACTGCCGACCACGGAAATTGAGAAAAAAATGGGAGTTACAGCTGGTATGAGAAAGCGATTGTGACTATTGAGAGTGCCCATGACTACAGCCCCAATACTTATCAGGAGTACGTAGCTAATGAGGTATCGGAATAGTTCTGCAGCAAGGACCCGACGTTCAGGTTCAGGAAAATCCAAGATAAAACCGGTAATGGGCCCCGCAAAAATGATTGAAAGCGTGAGAACTGGAATCAGTATCAAGAACTGAAATGCTATAAGGTTCCGCACGACTCGTCGAGCACCGTTACCACTCGGATCGTTGACGATTTGTGACGAGAGAACCGGAATGAAGGCTGACGACAGCGCTCCTTCAGCTAGAAGTTTTCTCAAGTTGTTAGGAATATTGAACACAAGGTTGAGCACGTCGGCCTGACCGGAGCCGCCAAAGACGGCACCTATAACCGCAATCCGGACGAAACCCAAAAGTCGGGAAGCCATGGTGGAGACCATAACCACCATGGTGGAGAGAGCGCTCTTTTCTATACTTGGTTCCGTTGCCTTGTCGCTACTCATGCCTTGTCGCTACTCACACTCTATTCTCGGTGTTTTCGGTGCTATCAATCACACCTGTTCGGGGCGGATACGCCTCACGTACCGTGGCGGCCAAGGCAGCGAAGGTGCCAGCGCGAATTGCGTCGCGGATGTCCTCAAGAAGCTTCCCAAGAAAACGTAGATTGTGACGGGTGGCCAGCATTGGGCCAAGCATTTCCCCGGCAATGAAGAGGTGCCGCAAGTATGCCCGCGAGTAGCGACGACAGGTAAAGCAGTCACACTCCGTGTCTATGGGATCCTCGTCATAGCGAAAACGCGCATTTTTGAGAGCAATTCTTCCGTGCCTTGTGAAGACTCCCCCGTTGCGGCCAGCACGTGTTGGAAACACGCAGTCGAACATGTCAATGCCCTGCTCGACAGCCGCCACAATGTACTCCGGAGTCCCAATTCCCATCACATACCGAGGTAATTCCGGTGGAATAAGGGCTGCGGTATGAGCTAACATATCAGCGAAAATTTCGTAAGGTTCCCCCACCGAGAGTCCACCAATGGCAATTCCTCGCGGTTCGAGCTCCATTAGTTGTGCGACACTTCGTTGGCGAAGATCTTTAAAAAAGTTTCCCTGCACAATAGGAAATAGCTCGCCTCGGTACGATGCAAAGAGCTCGCTTTCATTGGTGAGTTCGGTTCGTCGCGTTACTGCACGTTTAGCCCAACGAGCAGTCATGTCACAGGCGTCGAGCGCGGCGGTATGATCAATGCCATAAGGAGTACAGATGTCCAGGGCCATTTGGATGTCACTGCCGTAGCCCGCCTGCAGATCTACTACAGATTCCGGAGTGAAGTCATGGGCAGAACCATCTATGTGACTTCGAAATCTGACTCCCTCCTCAGTAATTTTGCGATTCGCCGCAAGCGAGAATACCTGGAATCCGCCTGAATCGGTGAGGATGTTGTGGGGCCAGGCACTGAAGCGGTGTACTCCCCCAAAGCGCGACACCACGTCTGGCCCGGGACGCAGATACAAGTGGTAAGTGTTGGCGAGGATTAGGCGGAACCCCATGTCCGCAACCTCGTCTTGAGTAACGGCCTTTACGGTCGCTCCAGTCCCCACCGGCATGAATACCGGAGTTTCAACACGGCCATGGGGCAGTTCAAGAAAGCCGGTACGGGCTGCGCCATGAGCTTCTTCAACTTCAATGGTGAAGAGCGGAGTTTGTGTCATGTTATAATTCATTCGGTGCTGCTCCAGTTCATGGTGTCACGATTTCCAGTAATTCCTTGTTCGGGGCCTTGAATTAGCTTCGGGCCAGTCGAAATAGTACAGCGCCGAGCGCAGCGAACAAGGTCAAAGGAAGCCAGGCTGCAACCAGAGGCTGGATATGACCCGCGGCCGACATCAGACTCAGAACCATACCCAGCACATAGTATCCGACTGCCAATGACAAGGATACCAGCAGACTGAGGAGAAGGACATTCTTGCGGAATCTGCTGCCCACAGCGGCGGCAAGCATTGCGACAATAAAGGGTGTAAATGCAAAGGAAATGCGCGAATAATACTCGGTCAAAACTCTGCGATATGGCAATCCGGCCGCGCGTAGCCGCGAGACCCAGTCCCGTGCCTCACCCAACTGCATTTCGTCCAGGCTGCGGGTCAGACGTCCAAAGAGCTCCGGTTCTGCGTTCAAGTGCTCCAGACGCAGTCGATCATGTCGCTTCCGCTCGACGCGAGAGTCGGAACTGCCGGGCTCGGTCATGGTATATAACTCTGCATTAATGAACTCCCAGGCATTATCTCTCCACTCTGCTCGCGAGGCGTGGATACGGGTTAGGAATCCGGCGCCAGGCTCACGTTCAATAACGGTAACGCCGTGTAGAGACAGACTCTCGTGGGTGTAGTAGTCAGCATTGTATACAATCTGCCCTTCTTTGGCTAAGACTGTTACATTGGGGCTGCCTTGATCCCTGCCAATATTGAGCAATTCACGGTCAAGACGGTTTCTGTCCCGAAAGCTGTGTACCACAACCTGCTCCTCAAAGACAAAGCCAGCAATACTGAGGAGTATTCCCGCCGCCAGGAACGGTACGACAAAACGCTGAAGTGGAATTCCCGCTCCATAGACCGCAATGAGTTCGTTGTTGCTGTATAAATTGCCCAAGGTAAATGAAACAGCGAACAGGATCGCAACCGGTAGCGAGTAACTGACAGCTTTTGGTAAAAAAAGCAGTTGGGCTTGAGCTATCACCGATAGGGAAACTTCAAGATTCATGTAGCGAACAATTTCTGCGAAAATATCAATGAGTTGAATAATCAACACAAAAAAACTCAGGCCTACCAAGAATACCGGAACAAAGGTTCCCAGCAACATACGATCCAGCTTGCGTATCATCGCCTTTCTACCTTCGTATCCATCGAATATGCAGAGCCAGTCCCAGTAGCAACAGAACAATATTGGGAAACCACATTGCTAAGAATGGCGATATTTCAGGACGTTCCATTCCGAGAGTTTGGCCCCCAAGAATCATGGCCCAGTATGCAACCGAGACCAATAGACCAAGACCAAAGCCAACCGCCCTGCCCCGGCGCCCCGTACGTAACGCAACCGGAAATGCAAAGACCACGAACGATAAACACGCAAATGGAATTGAGAATTTTTTGTGAAACTCAATGCTGTACAGTTGAAGCCCGCGGTCAAAAATGACGCGGTCGCGCTCTCGATTTAGTTCGCGGAGGCGATTTCCAAGATCATTCTGGACCTTACCCGCCTCAAGTTCCCCACGCGCCAAAGCCTCAAACTTTCCATAGTACTCAAGTTGTAACTCATTGGTCCGCCGAAAGACTTCCTCCGCCTGAGCTTTGCGGCGTGCACGTAGATCCGCCTCCTGCTTTTGGAGCTCAATGAAAACATCATAGGAACTCATCTCCCGAGGACCCGGGGTACGCAATGCTACGGTGATATCGCGCAAGAGAATATTGTACTGCATGTGTTCAGCCTGCAAATACTCGTAGCGGCCAGCATTTCGTCGGGTGTGAGTGAAGACCGAGGATAAATCAAGTGAAATCACACCACCGCCTGCATCGTCTCCTGATATCGTAGAAGGACCGGAAAGTATGATGCGTTCACCGTCCCTGCCCCGCTCAATGATGAGTAGGTCGTCAATTCTATTGTCGCGCACATTCCCCGTTATTATTGTGCTGTCCTGATAACGGCGAATGGAGTAAGGCTCGAGTTCAAGTTCCGGATTCGCATATAGTAACTCACGATATAGCCTGCCAAAATTCAGGGTGCCAAGCGGCAGCAGGTAGTCGTTCATTACAAAGGATCCAAGCGATAGCACAAGGCCGAGAGCGGCGATCGGTGCAAAAATTCGCCCGGTAGGGACACCGGAGGCCTGGAATGCCTGAATCTCATTATTTGCAACAAGCCGTCCTATTGCCATGAGTGAGCCAACGAGAGCTCCAAAAGGGAAAGACAAGGCGATAATGGAGGGCAATGAGTAGAGAATAAGGCGCAAGACCGCTCCTAGCGGAACGTTGCGTGTGAGAATGTCTTCCGCCAGGAGCAATAACTGGTTTACAAAAAAAATTCCAAAGAAGAAAAGAAAAGCTACAAGGAAGGAGAATAAGAACTCTTGTGTAATATATAAGTAACTTATTCGATAACGCCGACGTGGCATGGCCTGAGTTTACCGGCCGGTAGAGCCGAAGCCCCCGCTGCCACGGCGCGTCTCATTTACGTTTTCGGGAGTGAACTTGGCCTGCACGACCGGAGTAATGAGCAATTGGGCAACTCTATCACCCGGCTGTATGGTGTATTCCGTATCTCCGTGGTTAATGAGGATTACGGCTACTTCACCTCGGTAATCTGAGTCAATGGTTCCAGGTGCGTTTAACACCGTTACACCATGTTTGATGGCAAGGCCGGACCTTGGTCTAACCTGCCCTTCATAACCCTGCGGGATTGCAAGCCGTATCCCTGTCGGAATCAGACCTCGCTCCCCTGGTGCGAGCACCAAGGGAGTAGCAAGCGCTGAACGTAGATCTGCACCAGCCGAACCTTCCGTAGCGTAGACGGGATGTAGATCCTGCTGACCTTCTACGCCGACATGAGGACTCATGCTAGCGACTCGGTCTATCCTGATTCCCACCTTCCTTACCTTCTCCACTTTTGCTATCGTCGTCGTAGATGAGACTCAGGTTAACCCGCCCCATCTTGTCTATTTCGATAATGCGGACCTGAACTTCTTGGTTCATTTCCAGAATGTCGGAGACAGCGTTCACTCGGTTGGGAGACATTTTAGAAATATGGCAGAGACCGTCTTTTCCGGGCAGGAACTCAATGAATGCACCAAAATCAACTATGCGTCGCACGGTACCATCGTAGACCTTGCCTACTTCGGGTTCCTCAAGTAAGCGGGTAAAGCTATTTTTTGCTTCTTCCGCACCCTGTTTATCACGGCAATATATAGTCACCGATCCGTCGTCACTGATGTTTACCTTGACGTCGTACTTCTCTTGAATGCTCTTGATGGTTTTGCCGCCAGGACCGATCATAAGGCCGATTTTTTCAGGGTCAATTTTGAATGTTATGATTCGTGGTGCATACTCAGAAAGCGTAGTGCGAGGTACTGCAATGGCTTCCTTCATTTTTTCAAGGATATGGAGTCGTCCCCGACGAGCCTGCTCGAGAGCAGTCTTCATGATGTCCGCACTAACGTTTTCTACCTTTATGTCCATTTGAAAGGCGGTTATTCCCTTTTCGGTACCGGCAACCTTGAAGTCCATGTCACCGAGGTGGTCTTCTTCTCCCAAAATATCTGAGAGCACTACGATGTTGTCACCTTCCTGTATAAGACCCATGGCAATTCCGGCAACCGGCGCTTTAATAGGTACACCGGCATTCATGAGTGACAAGGATCCTCCACAAACCGTTGCCATGGAACTTGAGCCGTTGGACTCGAGTACCTCAGAGACAAGGCGTAAGGTGTATGGAAAGGCTTCTTGGCTCGGTACCACATTCAATAAGGCTCGGTGAGCTAAATGACCGTGGCCAATTTCGCGCCGACCCGTACCCATACGCCCCGTCTCACCTACGGAAAAGGGAGGAAAGTTGTAGTGCAGCATGAAACTGTCGCGACGGTCGCCTTCTATATCGTCCATAATCTGTGCGTCGTAGACCGTGCCTAAGGTAGTTATTGCCAGAGCCTGGGTTTCACCCCGAGTGAACAGCGCAGACCCGTGCGTACGGTCAAGAATATCAAGTTCACAGGTAATGTTGCGAATATCTTCAGGGCCACGATGGTCGGTGCGCTTCTTATTCTCAATGATGCTCTTGCGCACAATCTCTTTTTCAATGGTGTCCGCAAGACCTGAGAACATTTTGTTGTGTTCTTCTGGAACAGCTTCACCAAAATGTTCACGTGCCTCGGTCACTACCTGCTTAATTGCCGCGTAGCGTTCAAACTTACCAAGAACAAAACACGCTTCTTCCAACTTGGGATAAAGGTATGCGCGGATTTCGTCTTCTTTTTCCAAGAACTCGGTCTTTTCAACCAGTGGTAGTTTTTCTTTTCCAACCAGCTGACGCAGTTCATTTTGGATCTGGCAAAGGTCCATGATGGGCTTACGTGCAAACTCAATAGCTTCAAGGAGTACCTCCTCGCTAACCTGGCCTGCTCCGCCCTCTACCATGGTTATTCCCTGCTCACTGCCGGAAACAATAATGTCCAACTCGCCACTTTCAATTTGTGCAAAGGAAGGATTGACTACAAATTCCCCGTTTACTCGCGCGACACGCACAGCACCAACCGGGCCGTTAAAGGGAATGTCGGAAATAGTCACTGCAGCAGATGCAGCGACCATGGCAATAACGTCGGGTGGATTCACTTGGTCTGCCGAAAGCACTGTCGGTACGACCTGTATCTCGCGTTGGAAACTCTTCTGAAAGAGTGGGCGCAAGGGACGGTCAATGAGGCGGCATACAAGGACTTCTTTGTCCTTCAGGCGGCCTTCCCGCTTGAGGAAACCACCTGGAATCTTGCCTGCCGCATAGTATTTTTCGTTATACTCAACCTGTAGGGGGACAAAGTCCAAACCTTCCACTGGCTTGTTCGAGCAACACGCGGTTGCGAGCACTGCGGTTCCAGCGTAATGCGCGAAGACTGAACCATTGGCCTGTTTTGCCATGTGCCCGGTCTCAATGATGAGATCGTGTTCTCCAATACGGAGAGAGACTGTTTGTTTCATAAACTCCTACTCTACTTTCTGAGGCCGAGCTGCTGTATAAGGTTGCGATAACCTTCAAGATCGTTTTTCTTAAGGTATGAAAGCAAGCGTCGGCGACGGCCAACAAGTTTCAGCAGTCCGCGCCGTGAGGCGTGATCTTTTTTATGGGTCTTAAAATGTTCGGTTAGTTCGGTAATTCGGGCGGTCAATAGTGCTACCTGGACACGGGTGTTACCGGTATCCTTATCCGAAGCTCCGAAACTGGAGACAATTTCCTTGGTTTGATCTTTTGCTAGCGGCATTCCACTACTCCTTTTGTGTGTTGTTGGCGTAAAACGTGATGCGGTTCAACTCTTTTGCAGCAGTCGGAACGATAACGCCGTCCTCGGTGGTGATTACTATACCGTCGGTTTGTGCGTCTCCGAAATGCAGGCGGGCGGCGTAACGTCCGGGAGCGGGCACGAGTTGATCAAGTTTCGCTTTTGCGAATCGTAATTCGTGATCTGAGCTTGCTATCCCAGGTTCCACTATATCCACTGCGTAGTTACGCCCTAAGAGTCTTTCAGCGGTAGCCAAATCACCCTTCAAGAGGGCTTTCCGGATACCGGTGCTGCTAATTGTTTCTCGAAGGACATTATCTACAACAGGGGGGATGATGTCAACCCTGATACCGTGGCGTCCGAGGTGTGTAGCCAATTGACCGCAGTCGGTGCTATTTTTGTGGCCACACCGGAAACTTTGCCCAACAACAACCAATTTCGGATCTACTGTGTTCTTCAGGTCGTCGAGAAAGCGACGACCGGGTACACGTGCAAATGCCTCGGTGAAGCCAACTACAATCAAATACTCGACACCGGCCTCCTCCATGAGCTCAAGCCTGAGTCGGTAACTATCTAAGTTACCCCCATACTTCCAAGGCGCAATAACCTTCTTTGGGTTTGGGATAAAGGTCAGAACGGCCGGGGCGGCACCTTCGCGCTGATCTCGAGCATGGCTAATGAGGGCTTGGTGTCCGCGATGTAACCCATCAAAAACACCAAGCGCCATGGATAATGGTTCCGAAATGCGGACATTGCCTGTGATCAGTGCGTCCCACTCAATTACTTTCATGTATTGTCTCTATCCCTGACAAATCGATAGCGGAAGGCCGTACCGTCGAACTCCGAAAGCGCAAGAAACTCACCTGTTTCAGACTTGAGAGCTGATATCTCCGGTTGTAGTTGTGATGGAGGTTGAACAAACATCTCTGGACGCAAAGGTACACCTCCCATTACGGCATCGATCATGCTGGTTGGAACTGTACGTATGGTAATTGCTGGCAGTTGGTGTAGGAAATCTTCTATAGGCTGCAGATGCTCTCTGACATTGATATCTTCCGGATCCACACTTCCATCAATGGTGAAGCTTCCTACTGCAGAACGTTCGAGCGCTGTCAGGTAAGCCACCGTGCCAAGTTGATCGGCAATGTCGCGCGCGAGCGCCCGGATATAGGTACCCCGCGAGCAGTCCACCTTGATTCGCAACTCGTTTTCGGTACTTGAAAGTACCTGCATATCATGAATGTGAACGGCTCGAGCCTTGAGCGCCGGTTTCTCGCCAGTTCTGGCGATATCGGATGCACGACGACCATTGACATGCAAGGCGCTGAAGTCGGGTGGAAGCTGTTGGAGTTCGCCAATAAAGCTTTTAGCAATCCGTTGCGCATCTTCGGGTCTTGGAAGAGGGCCGGTGCCCGCGGGCTCCCCCTCAGGGTCAAGAGTTGTGGTTGTGCGTCCGAAACGAATTGTTGCGATATACGTTTTGGGGAGGTCCATAAAAAAGGAGCTGAACCGAGACGCAGAGCCTACAAGCGCTGGCAGAACGCCGGAAGCAAACTTATCCAGCGTCCCAGTATGACCAACTCGCCTGGTTCCGAAGGATTGCTTTACAGCTGTAAGTGACCGGAAGGAGGTAACGCCAGGGGGTTTGTGCAGAACTACCAGCCCGCACGGCCTGTTACTCAACGCACGATATCCTCAATGGTTTTGTTAATGCGAAAGCCTTCCTCTATGCTCGTATCTACTACAAACTGAAGACGTGGTGTGACACGTAGAGTAATTCGACTGGCAAGCCTCTTCTGAATAAAGCCAGCGGCGCTGTTTAGTCCAGCTACCGCCGCTTCGAGCGCAGTGGGCTCGAGATATCCGGAGATCCTCACACGGGCATGGGTGAGATCTTTTGAAATCTTCACTCCATTCACACCTGCAAGAGTGTCAACCCGTGGATCTTTTATTTCACCGCTCAGAATGAGTTTACCAATCTCCTCGGTGAGGAGGCTCTCAACCCGCTCGAGTCTGTGTCCGCTCATGACTTGTCCTTAGGCGCCTTCTTCTCTTCTTTCTTGTCCGAAAGTGGAGCGCCAAGTTTCTTGGCCACTTCCTTCATTTCAAAGACTTCAATGATATCACCCTGTTTAAGATCGGTGAACTTCTCAATTCCTACGCCACATTCATATCCGGAATCCACCTCACGCGCATCGTCCTTGAAGCGTCTCAGCGAGGAAATTTTCCCGGTATGCAGTTCTATTCCGTCTCGGATTACGTGAGCCATTGCTCCACGTCGAACTTTACCACTGGTGACATAACAGCCTGCAATGAGGCCGATCTTTGGAACCTTGAAGGTTTCACGAACCTCTACGGTACCGAGAGCTTCTTCCTTAATGTCTGGCAAGAGCATGCCTTCCATAGCGGACCGGATGTCTTCAACTGCATCGTAGATGATGTTGTACTTGCGAATCTCTACCTTTTCCTGCTCGGCGACGGCCTGAGCACGGGGTGTGGGACGAACATGAAATCCAACAATGATTGCATTTGACGCCGCGGCAAGCATAACGTCGTTTTCATTGATAGCGCCAGCCGAACTATGTATCGCTACCAACCGAATCTCAGCTGTAGAGAGTTTCTCCAGAGTCGACTGCAGCGCCTCAACCGATCCATGAACGTCGCCCTTAATAATGACCTTGAGCTCTTGTATGGCGCCAGCCTGAATGCTGTCGTAGAGGTTGTCGAGCGTAATCTTCTTAACGTTTTTGGCCTCTTCAACCTTGCGTAGTTCCTGCCGTTTATTACCAATCTGACGAGCGTACTTTTCGCTTTCGGTGACCTGGAAGGGGTTTCCGGCATCAGGGACTCCCGTGAAGCCAAGAATTTCAACCGGCATTGACGGCGTTGCCTCTTCTACTCGCTCACCACGGTCGTTAAACATGGCCCGGACCTTCCCTGGAAAGATTCCGGCGATAAAGCTGTCACCAATGCGCAGTGTTCCACGCTCAATCAGCACCGTTGACACCGTTCCGCGACCTGGATCGATACGTGACTCAATAACTTTTCCTTCAGCGGGGGCGTCATGATTCGCCTTAAGTTCCATTACCTCGGTTTGAAGTATTATGGTCTCTAGTAGCTCTTCAATTCCCTCGCGTCTGAGGGCCGAGATCTCACAGTAAAGTGTCGATCCACCCCAGTCTTCAGGAATGAGATTATGTTCGGATAGCTGTTGTTTAACGCGATCCGGATTTGCTTCTGGTAGGTCAATTTTATTGATAGCTACGATAATTGGAACCTCGGCCTCACGAGCATGGTTTATCGCTTCCACGGTCTGGGGCATGACCCCATCGTTCGCGGCTACAACGAGAATCACAAAGTCGGTTACCTGGGCACCGCGTGAGCGCATGAGAGTAAAGGCTTCATGACCAGGAGTGTCGAGGAAAGTTAGCTTGCCCTGAGGGGTTACTACCTGGTAGGCACCAATATGCTGCGTGATACCGCCGGACTCGCCTGCTACCACGTCTGTGGTTCGGATTGCGTCGAGTAGTTTCGTCTTACCATGGTCTACGTGACCCATGACTGTTATGATAGGTGAACGCGGTTTCAGATCGCTGTCTTCGTCCTTTGGTGTTTCAATTAAAGTCTCATCGTATAGAGAAACAATGCGAACTTTACAGTCGTACTCCGCTGCCAGAATTTCTGCAGTTTCCGCGTCAATTTGTTGATTGATAGTGACCATCATACCCATAGACATCAGTTTACCGATGAGGTCCGAGGCCTTGAGATTCATCTTGCGAGCAAGGTCGGATACTGTAATGACCTCCATAATGGCGATCTCTTTCGGTACCGGGTTAACCTTGGGAATAGGCTTCTTATTCTTGAAGCTAATCTGCTTCTCTTGGTAACGATCCTTCTTGTAGTTGTCACCCTTTCGTCCTCGTCCTCGTGGTGGTCGCTTCTGTTGCACACCACGGTCTGTCGGAGAAGGAGGTGCGCCGCTGCCACCGCCTGGACCGCGCCCGCCCGGGCCCGGTGGTCGTCCTGGTCCGCTTCCACCCGGCCGGCCTGGGCCACCTGGGCGCGCCGGACCGGAACCACCTGGTCGAAAGCCACCACCAGTGGTGCTACGAGGTGCACCCGGGCCACCGGTACGAGCCTGTGGGCCTCTCTGTCCAGGCCCTGATGGGCCGCGGTCGCCACCGGGTCGTGGAGGGTACCCACCTCCGGTGCCGGTTCCACTGCGTTGCGGCGGCCGGCCACGATCAGCGTATCCGCCGGACGGTCTGTCACTGCTACCAGCATAGCCTCCACGGTCCTGAGGTGGACGGGGTCCATTCTCAGGGCGACCGGCTGGACCACGGCGAAAACGGTCACCGGAAGGTGGCGTTGTGCCGGAGTCGCGTCCTGTGGGGCTGCCAGGTCGGCGCTCATCCTCGGATTGGAGACGTGTGCGTTCTACCGCTGGTCTGTCGGTTGGAGACTTTGCACGCGTGTCCTCAGAGTCTGACGACCTAGGCGTGCGTGTTGGCCCCTCGAATGGAGCGCCTGTCTCTGGATTTATGCTCGGCTGAGGTTTTGGTTTTCGTTTGACCACGACACGTACTTTCTTTTTCTCGGTCTTATCGACCTCAGAGCTCGCGGGAGGAGCAACGCTAGCAGCAGGAGCCTCTTCTTTCTTGGGCTCCTCTTTGCGGTGCTTAATGAGTGTCGTCTTTGGTTTCTGCTGTTTATCCTGATCCTCAGCCATAGTACCTTTTCCCTGTTGTATCGGTACGAGTGTAACGCCGGTTGTGAGCGGCGCGAGATTATTTACTCATCCTCGTCCTCTTGTTCGACAATTTCTACGTTCTCGGCAATTATTTGCCGGAGAAATCCTGCTCCCTCGGCACTCAAACCTGGAATCTGTTCCAGTTCAGCATTAGGAAGTCCTAAGAGATCGACAATCTCCTCGACCCCATACGCTACAAGTGCGTTCGCAATGTCTTCAGTGATGTCCGGAAGTTCGGACACCTTGCTTATTTCCTGAGTATCGTCTTCAGTCACATCTTCCTCGGCTGTTTCGTCCACACGTGAATCATCTGTGATAACCGGTGCCTCGTCGCTTTCACCCGATACTTCGGTCTCGTCGGCACCCGCAACTTCTTCTTGATATTCGGCTTCGTCTTCATCTTCCGGTTCAATAAACTCAACACTCTCGGTGATGATACGCCGTAGCTCAGCTCGCTCGGGTTCCTCGAGTCCTTCAATAGAGTCTAGTTCGTCGAAGTCCAGTTCCACGAGATCAGAGATGCGCTCAATTTCGATGTCTTTGAGTGCTGCGATCATGGTCTCGGTAATGCCAGGCAGTACGGAAATCTCAGGATCTTCCTCTTGGGTTTCATCGGCTTCTTCGCGGAACAGTCGCGAAACTGCACGCTTATGTTCAGCCGTAATATCCATTTCGTCAAATTGAACGTCGGTTTTTACGTCTATGGACCAGTCGGCAAGGCGGTTTGCAAGCCGCACATTAAGCCCCTGCTTTCCAATGGCCAGCGATAGCTGATTGTCACCGACAATTGCCAGAGCTTGTCGTTTGGCTTCATCCAGCACCACGACCTGGGTCACCTCTGCGGGCGATAATGCATTCTTAATGAACTCCACTGGGTCGTTATCGTATTTAAGAATGTCTATTTTTTCGCCTTCGAGTTCTCTCACAATTGACTGAATTCGCACGCCGCGCATACCTACACATGCACCGACCGGGTCAACGTCGTCTCGATTGGAATAAACAGCAATTTTTGTTCGATACCCAGGTTCTCGGACAATCTTGTAGATTTCTACGGTCTTGTCGTATATCTCTGGTACTTCCAACTCAAAAACACGGCGAACAAACTCGGTATGTGTGCGTGAAAGCACGATCTGAAGCCCACTTGGTGTTTTGTTTACTTCGTAAATGAGCGCCTTGATTCGGTCATTAGGACGATATATTTCCCGGGGCGACTGGTATCTTTTCGGAAGAATCCCTTCCGTCTTTCCTAGATCGACAAAGATATTGCCGTTGCGTTCACGTTGGTAGTAGCCAATGATCATTTCGCCGACTTTATCTTTAAACTCCGAGTACAGTGTGTCTTTCTGTATCTCTCTGAGAGTTTGTTTTGCCCGCTGTTTGGCGCTTTGAATAGCACCGCGGTCGAACTCCATCGGATTGATTTCTATAAGCAACTCATCACCAATCTCACACTCATCGTTGAGGACGACAGCTTCTTCGAGATCAATTTCGGTAACTGGATCATAGACATCTTCCACGATCTTCTTTTGTGCAAAGAGGGTGACCTCGCCTTCGTCGTCAAATTTCACAACTGCGTTGTCGGAGGTGCCGAAGCGCTTCTTGTATGCAGCTAGAAGAAACTCTTCAATGGTATGGTGAATGAGTTCTTCCGAGATTCCTTTGTCATTTGCCAAATTGCGGATTGCGTCGTTCAGTGCCGAAGCCATTCGGTGTTACCTAACCTCCCGGGACTCGTCTAATTTGGTTTTGCGTATATCCGAGTACCGTAGTTCTTTGTTTCCGCCCTGCGTACGCAGAATCACGGAGTTCTCGTTGCTATCCTCAATGTATCCCTGTATCCAGTCTTCCGAGGTCGTACTCAGAACAAGCACTGCTCTTCCTCGGAAAACCGCAAATTCGTGATTGCTCTTAAAGGTACGGGAAATTCCAGGCGAGCTGACCTCAAGGTGTACATCGCGTGAGTCATGAATAAGTTCGATACGCGGTAGTACCGTGCGGTGAACCTCGGCGATATCGTCTACACCGAGCCCGCCTTCCTTATACACAACAAGCGATACATGAAGTCCTGTAGGTCTACGTGCCGCTTTTAATTCTACGACGGAAAAACCGAGCGCGTCCAGTAAAGACGAGATTTCGGACTCTAGATTTTCCCCGATCATATTCCGTTCCTGTCCAGACCTTATGGTACAAAAAAAGAGTCGAACAACACGACCCCTTGCACAAGAATCTGGTAATACCGTGGTGATAGTAGCAACTCGACGGCTTTGTGTCAACAATGCCGAAAACAGCGAGATGGCGACTGGAGTTAGAGATCGCGGGCAACCACAA
>REEM01000183.1 GCA_007695055.1 Spirochaetaceae bacterium
CGCCGTGTGACTCTGCCTCGCCGCCTTTCAGCCGTGAAGGGGAAATTCGCATACCTGCTGGCAGCTCCTCTACATTCGCACCTTGCTTGCTAAGTTCGCTGTACATAACCGCAATGCGGTCAGTCTCTTTGAGACGGGCTTGGGGCACATTGCCTAGGGTTACAGGCTCGGAGGCATAACACGCAGTCACCGACAGAGCTGGCAGTGCGTCGGGAATGGCGTTGAGGTCAAACTCTCCGCCCCGGAGTTCGCCACGTGGTGGCCCCTCAATAGTTACGGTCTCTGCTGCGGCATCTACCTCTACGGTACAGCCCATGGCACTGAGAATTTCAAACACCTGTTTGTCGCCCTGCGAGTCACTCATATCAAGCCCCACCAGCTCAAGCCGCGCTCCGCTTATGGCAGCTGCACAGGCTGGGAAGGTCGCCGAGGAAAAATCGCCCGGAACCCTGCGTGAGGTTGCCTGGAAACGCGCGCCACCCTTCACCGCAAACCGTGAATAGCCGTCGCGCTCAACCTCAACTCCCTGGGAGTTCAGCCAGGCTATGGTCATTTCCACGTAGGGACGCTCATAGAGCAACGGTACCGTTATTGTCGTTGGTTCGGGCGCCAGAGAACAGGCAAGCAGGAGGCTTGAGAGATACTGGCTTGTAGGGCACTCAATAGTGGTATGCCCGCCGCGTAGCGGCCCCTGCACAATAATGGGGGCGCAACCACCGGGGCGGGTTGAGTAGGCGGTGGCACCCAGATCTTGCAGGGCGTCAAGCAGGCGGTCAGCACTGCGCCGGCGAATTTGCTCGTCACCGGTAAAGACGGTAATACCGTCACCAAGGGCCGCCAGCCCAAGGGCCAGGTACAGCGTGGTGCCGGAGTTGCCGACATCTATGACGTTCTCCGGCGTCTGCGGCACCCCGCCCAGGCCACGTACATCGACCTTGCGCAGGCGCCCCGCCTCGTCGCGGTGTTCGGTCAGCTCGGCGCCAAGCAAGCGGCAGGCGGCTATGCAGGAGCGGGCATCACCGGAGTCAAGCGGCTCGTCTACTACGCTGTGGCCTTCTGCAAGGGCTGCAATGAGCAGGGCCCGAATGGTGTGCGACTTTGAGGCCGGAATAGAAACGGTGCCAGCTATGCGCCCCGGGTGTGCAGTCCAGGTCATTCAGCAGCCTCGGCTCTGTCGGACTCTTCAATGGGGAACTGGTACTGCCCGACTTCTTCAAGCTCTACGCTAAAACTGTAGTTGTCCATAGCTGAGTCCACGGCCATGATATCAAAGCGTCCGTCGCCACCTAAGAGCACCAACACCTCTACCGACTCACCCGGAGCAAAAATGCTCTGCGAGTCGAGTACATCGACCCCCCACATTCCTGAGTCCGAGGGTGACACAAAAAGGAAGTAAATGTCGGTGGGCAGGGTGTTCTCCAGCTGCAGAACGCTGAACTCAGGCTGCCCCATGTCGCCCTCAAAGTACTCCATGTCAATGACAAAGGTTCGGGGCGCGTCGTCGCAGAGCTCAAAACCCAGGGCGCTGTAGGTGTCAAGGTCTTCATCTATGCCAAGAAAGTCAAAGCTTGCACATTGCTCGGGGTAGGACACAAAGAACCGCAGCTCCTCACGGTCAGCCAATACGCGATCCGCACCAAGGATATCTGCTCCCCAGTAGTCACTGTCGGCGGGCGAGAAAAAGATGTGCCGCATTTCGTAGCCGGTTCGGTTAACAAAGGTAACTTGATTGAGTCCGGTCGGTTCAAAGGCTGTCAGCTGCACCGCCGACAGTCCAAGAAGTACCACGGTCGCCAAACCCAGGCGCGCCATTCTTCGTGAGAGTGAACAGAAATTCATATCTTCCCTCCGCATGTTTACGACGCGGACGCCGTGTATGGCGCCACTATAACGCGGACTGGGGTGTTTGCAAAAGTACACAGGGCCCGTGAACTCGTCACGGGGCGAAGGTTCTATCCCTTTACACCACCGGCGGTAAGGCCGCCCACCAGGAGACGCTGGAAGCGGAAGAACAGGAACATTATTGGCACCGTAATGACCGTGGCCCCGGCCATAAGGAACTGGCGCGGGACTTCCTGGTCGTCAAGCATGATCATGCCGCGGCTGAGGGTGAATATTCCGGGGCTGTCCAGGAACATGAAGGCGAAAAGAAACTCGTTCCAGGCAATCATGAAAACGTAGAGCCCCACCGACGCAATGGCTGGAACGCTCAGCGGAAGGGTTATTTGGAGTATGACCCCGAAACGCGACAAGCCGTCAATAAGAGCTGCCTCCTCAAGGTCTCGGGGTAAGGTCTGGAAGTAACTGCGCAACATGTACAGCGCAACCGGAATGGTCATGGCTGAGTAGACAATCAGCAACCCTAAGCGAGTGTCACGCAGCCCCAGTTGTGTGAATACGCTGTACAGCGGAATGACCAGAACAATGGCCGGAAACATGTAGATAAGCAGTATGGATTTTGAGAGCGCTTGTCGCCCCGGGAACTTGAGCCGTGTTACGGCGTAGGCGCCAAGGATTGCCGGGACAAGTGTCACTATGACTGTTGCCAATGCGATAATGGCGCTGTTAAAAATGTACGCCCCAAAGTTGAAACGCGTAAGTACCTCGATGTAGCCATTGAAGAGCTGAGCCGGAGGTTGCGAAAGGCTAAAGCCCAGGTTCAATGGATCACTTAGGTACTCTGCCCGAGTTTTAAAACTGGAGGAGATCATAAACAGAAAAGGAAAAAGCACAATGCCAACAAAGAACACCAGCGCACCCGTGCGTAGTACCCGTACTGCAAGTTCTTCTATATGATCCTGGCGAAGTTTGTGCATAGGAATACCGCGCAGTGCCCCAGCGGTAACGCGTCCGGCAATGGCAAACGCAGCAACAGCGCCAGCTGCAATTCCGGGTGTTACGGTATGGGCAAAGGCGAACCAAGGAACACTCATAAGTGCGCCTAAGGCCCAACTGTGAAGATATCGACCCCCAAAACGCTCACGCACGAGCGCCCAGAGCAGACCCAGTGCCGCCCCAATGAGAAGCAGGTGTGGGATTGATACCTCTATGACAAGTGGTGTGGACAGCGTATGAACCACCGACCAAATTCCAATGGTGAGTGCCGTAGCCAAAGCACCCATGAGGAGGGCCGAAAGCAGACCGGCCGGAGACAGGCCAGCCAGAGACAAGGACTTATTCATCAATATCCTCCCGTATTGTGCGGAAGTAGAGCGCCATGAAGACGGCAAGGAGTACAAAGAGTATGACCGCGGCGGCCGACCCGGCACCAATGTTGGCGCGACCAAAGGCGTTGTCATACACCTGTATAGGCAATGTCCGCGTGCCAGCCGCACCGCCGGTGAGCAGGAATACGTCGTCGAACTTGTTGAATGTCCACATGAAGCGTAGCAGGAACAGCGTGGTAACCACCCCGTACAGTTGCGGTAGCGTGATAGAGAAGAACTTACGGAAATGCCCTGCGCCGTCTACATCGGCTGACTCATAGAGCTGGTCGGGAATGGCTTGGAAGCGGGCCAGGATAAACAGAAAGGAAAAGGGGAAGTAGCGCCAGGCGTCAAAGAGAATGACAACGGTCAGCGCCAGCGGAAGCCGTACCGTTGTGCCAAACAACTCTACCCGGTAATAGCGTTCACTCAGGAATGAGATGGGCTGTTCAAAAATGCCCAGCTCCATTGCAAAGGTGTTTACTGTTCCGCTAAAGGGATCCAGGAAGAACACCCAGGTGAAGGCAACCGCAATAACGGGTGCCACGTAGGGAAACAGGAACAGCCCCCGTAGGATTCCCTGCCCGCGAAACTGGCGGTTCAGCAGCTGAGCAGCCGCTATCCCCATGACAATGGAGAGGAATGCACCCAGAAAAGGGTAGACAAAACTGGTGCGAAGCACCGTCCAGAACTCCCGCGCGCTTATGACAAAGCGGAAGTTTTCGAGGGTCAGATTCGCACTCAGAAGTGGATTCCGTGCGCGTGAGACAGTCTGTGGGTTGGTAGGGCGTCTGGCGTCTACCTCCGGAGTGAAGTACTCGGGCGCAGTTGTGAACTGGAACTCTATGTCCTCGGTGTATCCGCCTTCCCAGCCGTCCGGGTAGACGCGAGTCAAGGTTGAGTTTTCTATCTGCCAGTGCTGGGGTAGCCGTGCCGGGATGAGTCCAGGAGGAATGTGCGCGCTAATCTGTATGTGTTGAATGGGCACGGTACGGCTTGAGTTCCGCATGCGGTACAGCAGCACCAACTCATCTCCAGGATGCTGCGGCGCTTCCGTGACTTGCTCTCGTATTGTGGCAGTTGGCGGCCGGAGGTCGCCAAGCCCAACCGTCTTGAAGCTGAGCCAGAAGTTTGCGACTACCGGGAACAGAATGACTGCGGCCACGATAGTAAAGGCCGGTAACAGCATCCAGAACGCTAAGCGGGCCTCACGGGCCGCGAGGCTGGAGTAGGTCTTTTTCATATCAGGCACTCCGGCTGCGGTGCCCTGTGGCACCACGTTAATGCAAGATCGGTGGCGAGCGAAGTATCGCTCGCCACCGGGAAGTAATTCAACTCACACCTTGTGTATTCCAAGGCGCATGCTGCCTGTGGAGGCAGTACGCCTCTATTTCAGGCGCTCAGTTTCCTGTTGCATGAGACGCATGGTCTCTTCAACCGACCTGTCACCGTCAATGTACTCGCGAAGCAGCTCCGCAATAACTCGAGTGTCATAGAGACGGGAGGTCAGGTATCCGTATCCATGTTGGTATCCCCAGCGCGAGCCACGTTCTAGTCCGCTGAGCATGTCCATAATGACGTCTGGCTCATAAATGTCTGAGAGCTTGCGCAGACGCTCATCACCAACCTCAAGTTCGGCCCATGCGCGCACAAATCGCTCAGGGTCGTTTGGTGTGCCCATGCGAACCGGGTGCTTTCCAACCGCAGCAATGGCCAAGGTGTCCGGGTAGGCCTCGTTCATGGAGAACTCAATAAACTGTTGTGCAGCGTCTACATCTGCGTCCACCGTAATTCCAAAGTAACGTACATCTGCCCATCCGGCACCGGCTGGGTTCGACGGCCCGCCGAAACTGGTTGAGAAACCACTCAGACCTGCAAGGACGTCGGTAGTGGGGTCGTCACCAAAGCCGGTCACAGGAGCGCCGTCACGTAGTCCGGCAAGACCATGAAGAATGAACGGAGACCAGATGATGAGCCCGGTGCTGTCGCTGTGATAGAGCTCACGCGACTGCTGCCAGTAGAGGTTGCCCGGAGGACTATGTTCGGCTAGGAACTTGTAGAACTCCAGAGCCTCGCGCATTTGTGGCGTGTTGAGGGTTACGTTTCCGTTTGCATCCACAATGTCTACACCGTTGGCAAGCGCAACATGTTCGAACACCTGCATCATGTAGATCTGGCTCGGGTCGGTTGCGGCAACTACGCCGTAGAAGTTCGGGGGGTCATGGAGCTCTTCAACCGCTGCTCGAATTGCGGCATAGCTTGTTGGTGCTTCAAGGCCGCGTTCCTCAAAGAGGTCGGCTCTGTAGACTACCAATTGCGCCCAGCCGTCAACTGGAACTGCAGCATAGTCACCTTCAAACTCTACCAGGTTCAGTACACCTGCACCGTAGGTTGACTCACCAAGGCGCTCAACCATTTCGGTGGCCGCCCGTGTGTCCAGAAGTCCGGCATCGGCCCAACCGTAGGTAAAGGCAAGTGGATGATAAATGAGATCGGGTAGGTCACCGGCCGAGAACGCCGCTGTTGCGCGCTCTCCCATGAGGTTCTCGGTTACCGGTACAACCTCTACGCGAATGCCACTGGCTTGGTAGAACCGCTCTGCAATAGCACGCTGAGCGTCCATGCGTGCCGGTTGTTCCTCGGTGGTCCACAAAGTTATTGTGCGTTCTTCCACCGGTGCCTCTGCGCTTCCTCCTGCAAACGCGCCTGTAGCTACGATCGCCAGGATCGCCAAGATAACAGCAGTTAGCCGTAGTCTTTGCATCTTACACCTCCTAATTTTTTGCGAGTCCAACAGACTCGACTGAAATCCATCTTTATCGAGTTGTGGACCTCACGACAATTCGTGGTGTGATCGACAACTCGTCGTTCTGCGACTGAGGAATATCACCGTTTAAACGTGCCCTCAGGTACTCTATTGCCAGGTGTGCTTTTCGGTTGAGAAACTGCTGCATGGTGGTTAGGCCAAGTATCTCGGCCATTTGAATGTCGTCAAAGCCAACAACGCCAACATCGTTTGGAACATCTATGCCGTGCTCGCGCAAGTAGCGCAGTCCACCTATTGCCATGGCATCGCATGCAAAAAACAACCCGTCCGGCGTTTCACCGGCTGGCTTAGCGAAAATCTCGGCAGCCGCGTCATAGCCCCCTTGTTCGGATAGTGGCTTGAACGCGCAGATTTCTTTCTCGGTGCTGCCCGGGGGTGAAGCGCTGCGGTAGCCAGCCAGGCGGCCTCGGAGGCGGTGGTCGTATTTGTCCCAGCCAACAAAGGCTACGCGCTTGTAGCCGCGTGACTTTAGGTACTCGGTTGCATCATGCCCACCCAGGAAGTTGTTGGTGCTAATTGACCGAGTTGCAGGGGAGCGGGCCTGCATGACTACCAGCGGAAGATCAAGTGACCGGAAAAGGGTGGCACCCTCGGCGTCCAGATCCATTGAGAACGCAACCAGTCCGTCCACCTGGCGGCGGAACTGCGTGTGGTCGCGAAAAAATGCGGCAAGGTCGCGCTCACCCTTGGTGTTAATGACCAGCAGGTTGAGGCCAGCCGCTGTGGCTTCGTCGCTGAGACTGCGGATGAGGTCAGAAGTGACGGCCAGGTGAATGCTGTGCACGACCAACCCAATGACACCAAGTTGTTCTTTTGGGCTGCGGCCTGCAGCTGGTGGCACGTAGTTGTGGCGCTCCATGGCCGAGTAGACCGCGTCGCGTGTTGCCGGTTTGACAATGCTTGGTTGATTGAGAACCCGGCTTACTGTTGCGGGGCTTACTCCGGCTTCTTCAGCCACCACCTTAATGGTTGATCGTTCCATATCCATAGATACCTACCATGCTACGCCCGCTCCTGGGATCCGTCAACTAATTTCTGAAAAAATCATGACTGTATGAAAATTTCAGAAAACAATTGCCGTATGGACAATGCTGGCCTATAATTTCGGGTTATGAAGATGCGTCTGGTCTCTCATACACACTGGGATAGAGAATGGTTTCTACCGGCTAGTTTCACACGCGAGTGGCTTGGTCCTTTTTTCCATTCACTTGCCGAACTCATGCGTGCCGATCCTGAGTACTGCTTTGTGCTTGATGGACAGAGCATTCTCTTGGAGGACGCGGCCAAGTGTGGCGTACTCACTCCGGAGCTTGCGCAAGAGTTGGGTCGATATTGTGCCGCGGGTAGGTTATTGGTAGGGCCTTACTATCTACAGCCCGACTGGAACCTGGTTTCGCCTGAGGCCTTAGTCCGCAACCTAGAGATTGGTCTGCGTGATGCGGCACTCATGTGTGAGGGCGGTGTGGGTGAGCCTATGAAGATAGGCTGGCTCATGGACAACTTCGGCCAGATCTCACAGTGCCCTCAGATTCACGCTTCCTTTGGAATTGATAGCGTTTTCATGTGGCGTGGCTTAACGCTGCCGCCCAATGATGTACGCTCGGAGTATCTGTGGCGTTCGCACGACGGGAGCACGGTACAAGCTGTGTATCTTTTGGATAGTTACCGCAACGCTATGCGCCTGCTCAGCCAGGGTGCGGCTGGCAGTCAGGACGGGGCCAGCAGCCATGGTGCGGCTGGCAGTCTGGCTGCGTCCGACACAGACGGCGGCCAAGGGGCGCCTGCAACGACCCAGATGGAGCGCCGCGTGCAGGCAATTGCCAACCGCATTCGTCCCTTTTCCCCAACCGGCTTGGCGCTACTCATGAACGGATACGACCAGGAAATGGAACCCGAGGCCGTCACCCCGGCGCTTGCCAGGTTGGCTGAGCAGGGGTATGACATGCATCAAACGACTCCGGGGGCCTTTGTTGCTGAGTTGGGTGCGGCCCTCAATAAACCGGGCATGCCACCTTTGCCGGTAGTGCATGGAGAGCAGTACAACGGGAGATACATTTGTGTGTTCCCCGGCGTGTTGTCGGCGCGAAGCTATCTCAAGCGTGAGAACTACGCAGTTGAGACCGAGATGGAGCAGTATCTTGAGCCACTTATGGCAACTGCTATGCTTGTGGGGGAGGGTAGCTACACGCAGCCTGCCGAGCACGTTGAGCAGGTGTGGCGCCGGATCCTTCGCAATCATCCCCACGATAGCATTTGTGGGGTGAGTGTGGACGATGTACACACCGACATGGAGGAGCGCTTTCAACGGGTGCGAGACGAGTTGGCTCTGTTACAGCAGGATGCCTTGGACGCGCTGCTGTTGCCACCGCTGGCGGACGGAGCGGCAGCGTACCCACATGGCCCGGCGCTCACGGACGTGTCGGCAGCGCTCCCACACCGCCCGGCGCCCAAGGACGCGGCGGTCTTTAACCCGCTGCCGTACCGTCGCAGCGGGGTCGTTGCTGTAGAACTGGAAACCGAGCGGCTCGGCGGTACAGAAGCTGTTGGGCATGAAGTCTCAGACACCAGTGATGATTTGTACTGGGTGACAGATGTGCCTGGGCTCGGTTGGGCTTCGGTGCCACAGGTGCAAGACTCGGCGCCCGCGAGTAGCGCGTCGGGCGCAGCGGCGCCGGTCGTGGCAGATGCTGTGACAGATGTTGTGGGAAACGTTGAGACGCGTACCATTTCCAACGGTCTGCTGAGCGTCACCGCGGAGCCGGATGGAACACTTACCCTTACAACTGCTCAAGGCACCCGCTTCACCAGCCTGCTTGAACTTGAGGACGGCGGTGACAGTGGTGACACTTACACCTATGCCCCGCCCAGCATTGACCGCGTGGTACGCGGAGTCAAGCCTGAAGATGTCTCGGTGCGGGTAACCGGAAACGGTACCGTGCGCGCAACGCTTCAGGTGGGACTCACCGTGAGACTCCCGGTTGGTCTAACAGAGGACCGCACTACACGAGCAGCCGAGGAAGCAGTTGTCCCGGTGTTTCATGAGGTGTCATTGGATGCCGGGGCAGCGGTGCTACGCATCACAAGCTCGGTGCGAAACACGGTGCGTGACCATCGACTGCGCCTTCGTTTTCCGGTTGAACCTGAGATGCAAAAGCTCAGCGTCGGGGCCCCCTTTGACGAGGTTGCGCGAGATGCAAGCCCGCCTGCGCAGGATGAAACAGATATAGGAGCGGATCTCAGGCAACTCATGCTAGGAGCGCGCGAACCAGATACCATTCGCACCATGCCCATGCGCGACTACGTCTGCTGTTCCAACTCGGAAGGCAGTCGTGGTCTTGCCGTGTACGCTCCGGGGCTTTTTGAGTATGAGTTTCGCGACTCGGCTGTTCACATACCAGTGCTGCGGGCGGTCGGTTGGCTGGCGCGGCCGGACGTCTCTACCAGAACCGGCGACGCCGGGCCCATGATTGCCACGCCGGACGCCCAGTGTCTGCGCGACACAACCGTTGAGTTTGCACTCTACCCTTTTGAGTCTACGGCAGAGCGGGCACGGGTTCCGGCAGTCGCTGCCGAACTGCGAGCGCCGCTGTGGGCGTTTCCCGGCCGGGCCCGAGACACTGCTGGCTTGCTGGAGATTGAGTCGCCACATGACGCTGTCATAATGAGCTCGGCGCGCGTGGTTG
>REEM01000034.1 GCA_007695055.1 Spirochaetaceae bacterium
GGGTGGGGCTTGCTTGGAATCTGGTGGGGTATACTTGCGGTGACATGGTCCGCCGCAATAGTGGCCCTTTTGCTGGCCCGCCAGGATATTGGGGGCCTTGACGGGATATCTAAACCATAAAGCTTTATGTCACCGGAAGGTGCAGTCCGGCACCTTAGACATGAAGTCTTGCAGCTCCGATGAGCGCGGGTCGTCAAGAATTGTAGGAACCCCATGCTCTGCCATTTTCCCCTGGTGCATGTAGATGACGTAGTCCGCAAAGGACCGCACGAAGTTCATCACATGCGAGACCAACACGAAGCCCTTACCAATATCGCGCAGTTCGGTTATCGCGCTGAGCACATCATGGGTTAGGATCGGGTCAAGCGCTGAAGTTGGCTCATCCAAGAACACCACCTCTGGATCAAGTGAGAGCGCTCTTGCAATTGAGCCGCGTTGTGCCTGACCACCAGAAACGTGCTTGGGCAGTTTATGAACTTGGTCAGCCAAGTGCAGCAGATCTAGGAGTTCCATTGCACGAGCCCTTGCCTGATCCGGGCTATACCCACGTGTCTTTTCCAGTATGAGCGTTATATTGCGCAGCAAGCTTAGGTGCGGAAACAGTGCATGGTGTTGAAACACAAATCCCACCTGTTTTCGATATTCAGGATTTGTCACGTCATGACCGTTGACATGTACCGTTCCCACGGTTGGCCGTTCCAGACCCGACAGAATCCGCAACAGCGTGGACTTTCCACTACCGGACATGCCAATAATTGCTACGGCCTTGTAGTCACTCAGCGTAATGCTAAGGTCACGGAGCACTTCTACGTCGTAGGTATGGCTCAGAGCTTTAAGTTCAATCTTCATAGTCCCCACCGCCAATCAATCCATTTGGTCAGCTGCGACAGCGGAATGGTAATGAGTAGGTAAAGCCCCCACATGAGCAGGAACCCTTCCACGAAACGAAATGTGTTGTTCGTCATGAGGCTGACTTCGTAAAACAGTTCCCGGTACGAGAGCACGTTCAGCAGCGCGCTACCCTTGATGATCAGTGAGAAGTTATTCATGAGTGGTGGCATGAGAATACGAACAACTTGTGGAACAATGATGTAGCGGTAGCGCTGATACGGCGTGAAGCCGAACAAGTCCATAGCCATGTACTGTTCCGAGGAGATACTCGCAATTGCGGAACGAAAGATGTTGGTCATGTACGGCGTGATATAAACAATAAGTCCGATAAAGCCCATGAGGGACCGGTTGGTTGACCCAAAGGCGGGCCCAATCACAAAGGCCATGATCATGATCATGACCAAAAGCGGCGTGCCGTAGATGATCTCGGTGAACACCGCAGTGAAGGCACGGAAGTAACCTACCCGCGAAGTTGAGAGAAGGTAGAAGACAAAGCCCAGCGTGGTACTAGCCACCAGTGACACCAGCGAGACCCACAGGGTACGCCCAAATCCTGCAGCAATGGCGTCGCGGTAAGGCTCAATGGTGCTCAGGTCAAAGGGCTGTCGCTGGCGCATTACTACAAACCACGCAAAGAGAGCAAAGGTGGCAATAGCAAGAATGTGCCAGAGGTATGCGCCACCGAGTTCACGTCTCTTGGTGGCGACCTCCGGGCCGGGCCTAAGGGTTGGTTTCACTGGCAAATAATCTCTTCTTAGTTCTCGTTGATGAAGAATTCCAAACCGTAGCGACCTAAGAGCTCCATCACCGTATCGTCCCAGCTCACTCGCAGCTCATCGTACAAGCCACCAGGCTGCGACATGTTCGCAACAAACTCATTGGCCTGCTCAAGCAGTTCCGCCTCACCCTTGCGAACTCCCATTGCAATTGGGCTGGAAACGAAGGGATCCCAAAGCACAATTGTATCGTTTGGGTGAGCGAGATGCCCTCGAGTTACGGGAAAGGCACTCATCATGAGCACGTCCGAGCTACCCTGCACTACGTTTAAAACTGCGGCTTCCAGATTGGTAGCAATTTCCAGTTCAAACCCAAGCGATTGCGGGATACTGGCCGAGACCTGGCCGGTGATTCCGGTGAAACGTGTCTGCCGGAGATCTGTGAGGTCTTCTTTGGGTGAGTCCACCGTGATCCCGTTTGCCTCGGCAAAGCTGCTGTTCACCAAACTGATTATCTTGAAATAGAAGTAGGGTTCGGAGAAATCGACTGCCTGCTCACGCTCCTCTGTTCTACTCATTGAGGCAATGATCACATCGATCTCGCCCGCATTCAAGGCCGGAATGAGCGAGGCAAAGTTGGTATCCACGATCTGCACCGGCCGTCCTAGGAACTCGCCAAAGGCCGTTGCAACGTCGACACTGATACCTTCCGGTGTCCCCGCAGCATTTCTTGTCTCAAAGGGCGGGTAGCGCAGGTCCATGCCGACCTTCAAGGGTGCAGCTTGCTCCGAACCTTGATCAGAGCTCCCTCCAGAACAGGCCATAAATAAAAATATCGTCCCTATGATGAATGCAATAGCAATATGTTTCACGGCAGTACTCCTGTATCGTTGATCTCGGGGAAAGGTCGTAAACCTGGCCGGAATAATCAAGCTTAATAGCAAAAAAGTGTTGCGGAAACGTATAATCTATGTTCTTCGCTGGAATTCGCTCCTACTCTTGCACCGGACACAGACAGCGGCTACTATGAGGATATGCACGATCTTGACCGGATACTGAGGGAGTGTTTCTGGGACACAAACTTCTCAGGCGACGACATAATAAATGCAGCTGGCGGTAGAGATGTTCGTCGCAAGGCTCAGGTGTTTGAAAAAGTTCTGCTCAACAGCTCCCACATGTTGCGGGATCTTGAGCTCTTTCCCGCAGATGAGCTGCGCGCTCTCATTCAAGATTATCAATTACCGCAATTCAACTATGAACATGCCTTCCGAAGGAAAAATCTGGCAGAGGTCTATTATTTGAACGGTGAACTCAAGATCCCGGAACTGCAATGGAAAAGCTAGTAGCGGGCTCTGCTCCTGATCCGGAGTATCAGCAACTCTATGAACTGCAGGATCGGGTACTGCATACGGTGTTTGCGGTGGAACAGGAATTCTATCTGACCGGAGGCACCTGCCTGAGTCGATTCCACCAGGCCAAACGCTATTCCGACGATCTTGATTTCTTCTGCAACGACTCTCCCCGCTATGCCTTTGCTGTACGGAGTATTCGTGCGGAACTAGAGAAGTCCCTGCAGCTTACAGCAGTCATAGAAACCCGGGGCTTCACCCGTTTTCAGATAGAAAACACGTTGCAGGTGGATTTTCTCAACGATATTCCGTACCGGCATGGCGAACCCGTGGTGACCGAAGACGGATACCTCATAGACACTGTCGAGAACATCTTGGCTAACAAGCTCACCGCAGTTTTAGGCCGTGACAACCCTAAAGATATCTTCGATCTGCTGCTAATACATTCTCACTACACCGTTTCATGGCCCGATATCTTAGATGCCGCTCACAACAAGGCCGGCTTTTCTAATGACGAGCTCATCGTCCGAATTCAGACCTTCCCCCGCCACATGCTGAATCAAATCAACTGCATTGACTGCGCATTCTTGGATAACTTTCAGGACGATATAGCCGCTGTGATTGCCAGCATTCTGCACGCGTAGCGGCGAACCGGTACATCTACCTGCAGCTCAGGATTCTTCCGGCGCCTTGCGAGCGGCCCGGCCCTTGCGCAGCATCTGGAACGCGGAGGCGCTTGTTCGGGGATAGACTCGATACCCGGAGCGTCGTTTCGGGAACGCCGGGATCAACATTCTACGAATCAGAACGAACGCGAGAAACAGCGCCAGCACGAGTGTCATAGATAGGAAAAGCCCGCCGGGACCGACCCAGCGCATGAACTGACTTCCCAGCACAGGGCCAAAGGCATTTCCAATTCCATAGTATATGACAATTGCGCCAGCAGCACGGACCATCTCGTTAGGTTCAAACTGGTCGTTCGCAAGCGCTACCGAGAGTGAGTAGAGTGGCATTCCAAATCCTCCGTACAGGAAGATCAGCGCGTAGAGCATTCCGCCGCTTGGACGGAACATTGCAATGAGTGCCGCCGCTACCGCCGCGGTGCCAATACTCCACAGGATAGCCAGGCTCCGACTTTTCTTGTCTGATATCCAACCCAGCGGCCATTGGAGCGCAATGGTGCCCACCGAGACCAGAAGCATGAGCAGGCCAATTGCGCCGCCCTCCATACCAACCTGCTGTCCGTACAGGGGAGTCAGACTCCAGGTCGCACCCGCCATAATGCCAGCCACAACCACTCCGCTTCCAGCAAGGGGAGATTTCATGAAGGTGCGTATGAGCCGTGGTGGCTCCCGGTCAAGGCTCGGTTCTCCAGACACCCGCATGATTGCCACCGGAATGAGGCAGAGCGAGATGAGAATGGTTGTGGCACCAAAGATCTCGAAACCAGCGGGTGGAAAGATTGCCAGAAGAGGCTGTCCAGCGCCCATGGAAACAAGGTAGACGACGCTGTAGGCACTAAGGAGGCGCCCGCGGTTGGATCGCGTGCTCGACGAGTTCAACCAGCTTTCAGCCACAACGAACATAATGGAAAGAGCAAATCCTGTGGCGGCACGGAATAGAATCCATGCAATCGGGTGGATCAAGAGAAGATGAGATATCGCCGAGGCCGAACCAAGGGAGGCTGCTGCCGAGAATGCACGTACGTATCCAACTCTGCGAATAAGTTTCGGCGCCACCATTGAGCCAATGATCAGACCGATGTAGTTGGTGGACATGATCAGACCCACCAGCGACTCCGAAAAGCCCTCAAGACCCGCTCGTAGAGAAACGGCGGATCCCTGCACTCCCATCCCCGCTCCCATGAGGAACACCGAGATCAGGATTGCAGCTATTGTAGTGCGTGAGCCTGTTGAGGCTACCGGTAAAGTGTTGGCAAATTCGCCGGTGGTCTCATCTTCCATTTCGTTGAATATATCAGAAACGGGGTGCTGGTGACGACCCCCGCCGACAGCCACGAAAGCCCAAGAAACTGACAACCCACACAGCCAAGCGGGCTTCTTGACGCAGCTGCTCTGGAAGGTGTCGGATGCATCCTCGCACAGCCTCGAGTTCCGGCTGGATTCTGCGGCCTGCACCGGCTGTGGAATCTGCAGCAGTGTCTGCCCCTACGAGAAGATACTTAACCTTCTCGTCGGAGAATGTGTGTAATAGTTCTTTGTAGTCTTCGTTCAGCATCGTGGTTTTTACTCAATGATGTGACCTCAAGGGCGAGGGGCCAGACAAGGCCTATACGGTACGCAGGAGTACCCGGGACGATCTCGAAACTCGGCATGTCCGACAAACGCCCCACATGTGTCTGCGATCTATCCATGTATGTAGTGTATCAGCTGCCGCACCAGCAGGCAATGTCATAACCGGGGCGTCGGTGTAGGCGTGTCCTTTGGCGGTGGCCAGCAGTTCGGCGCGTTTATATCCTTGGCTATTGCGGGGATGACCGCGTTCCAGGTGCTCGTAGGCTGACACGCACTGCCGCATGCCTACCGCTTATCATGCTCATGGTCGTTTCGGTTCCCTGCAGGAGAGAGTGGCCAGCATAGCAAAGCTTGGAAAGCCTTGTCGACATGTGCATGGGAGGGAGCCATGCAGCCTCGTAGAAGACAATCGTGTCACGCAGTGTTTCACCGGTCACCTTTTCTAAATGGTTCAAAACGATATTGAGGCAGTGCTCGCGCAGTTCGTCGGAATCGTCAGTGCCCTCCGACCAAGGAATACGGATAGACACAGCTTCGTGACCCTCAGGGGCACAGCTTGGGTCGGTGAAAGACGGTATGTCCAGGTAAAAGTACGGAACATCCGGCCCACGCCTGTTCCCATGGCCCACAGCAAAGTGCTCATTCCGGTCGGTATTGTAAAAGTAGCTACGGTGGGCAAGCGACGGAAGTTTGCGATTAAAGCCCACATCGAAGTTCAGTACCGCGGGAGCTACGGTCTTTTCTCCATACGGCCAGCCGAAGCCAGCTACAACTGCGTCTGCATGCACCTCATCCTCGTCGCAGTTGCTGCGGACCTTCACCCTCGAGGCCCGACCGTCCGAGCTTCGGACTCCAGTTACTTCCGTGTTAAAAACAAACCGTGCGCCGTAGCTCTCGGCAAGGTGGTGCATTGACTCAACAACCTTTTCGACTCCGCCCTCCGGAGACCACCTGCCGAGCCCGAAATCGATATAGTTGATAAGCTTGTACCGAGCCGGAATTGTGGCCGCCAAACCACCCAGGGACACAACCGGGAGCTCCAGAATCTTTCTGAGATATGGATGGGTAAAGTAACGTTCAACAAGGCTGTGGTACGTAGTAAAGGGCCAGTTGAAGATGCGGTGGTTGCGTTCCGACATCACAAACTCATGCGTGCGCCGTGCCTTTTCGAGGAAGGTATCAAGCCGCTTACCTGCTCCCGGCTCGTATGACTCAAACATTGCTTTGGTTGCTTCCAAGGCGGCCGGTACGGTCACCACCCTAAGCGGCTCCTCCGCTAAGCTGTCCCCAAAGTAGATCTTGTAGTTCGGGTCGAGTCGCTGAACGGCGTAGTAGTCTTCGCGGCGCGCACCCAGGTCGGCAAACCAGCGGTCGTGCTCCGCAGGCATCCAGTACCAGCTCGGGCACCTGTCGAAGCGGAACCCGTCACGGTTGAGCACACGGGATAGGCCCCAAGGTACGTTGTCTTTCTCGTACACCGTTACCTTGTACCCGGCTTGAGCAAGGTAAGCGGCAGCGGAAATACCTCTAACCCCAGCACCAATTACTACAACATGTGTCTCCAACGAGTTATGCTCCAATGTGGTGAGCTCCTGCCCAGTGTGCTTGGCGCTTGCCTACGCCGCGCGGGCCGCGTGCGCCGGTTTTCGAAGAGGGCGATTAGGCAGCAAGATCAGCATTGCTCCCGTTCCCGCTACTGCTGCAATCAGATACTGGTAGTACAAGAGATCGATAAAGATTAAGGGTAAGAGGCCAGCAACAATCTGAACGATGCCTCCGATGATAAAAAGTCCCGGCGTCCACCATATAGCGTTAATGAGGAAAGCAACGCCCATGAGCAGCAGCCAGAATACGCCTAGATACGCGGCGAGTATACCCAACGCAGGAACCTCAAAAGGCAGGAACGAGAATACCATTCCCACCCCCACCGTTATCAGCCACAAGAGCAGGATGTTTCGCAGTTTTCGATTTCGCCATGGCATGTAACGGATCATTGGAACAAACGCGACGACCGACAACACGAGCCAGATCCAGTTGGCTCGGAAATCCATAAAGAGAAAGTGGGTCGTGAGCCACCCGACAAGTTGCACTGCGGCCCAGACAACAAATACGATTCGGGGCCTTGTCCAATACCGTGCCATATAATTACCCCCTAAAATGGTAAGGTATTACCGCTACAGCACGAAAGCAAGGGGATCCAGCTTATGAAGCCTGACAAGATGTTCGCACGTCAGTATCCATAGTTTTTGCCAAGAATCCCGGTTAGGGTTCAGACAGCTGAGACCAGCAGAATGAGTGCTTACGCCTGTTTCCCGCACCTTGTCAGAACGCACACATATGAATACTATTGAAGCAAGAGGGAAATATGAGTAAGACCATTACAATCCGCTTGGACGACGAAACGTACGAAATGATAAAGAGCGCGGCAGCGGGTCAGATGAGAACTATCTCGAACTTCATGGAGTATGCTGCCGTTTCCTACCTGACGGAAGAGGCGTTTGTCTCTAATGAGGAAATGGATCAGATCATGTCTGACTCGGAACTCGTTCAAACACTCAAGAAAGCCAAGTCCAACGTTCAATCAAAACGGTACAGCGTTGTCGAGTAGGTACAGAATCGCCGAGTCAGAGACCTTCCAGCGAACGCTGCGAAAGAGCAAATCTCTTCATGGAATCTATCAGCGCGTGGTTGAGGTGGTGTACCCGATGCTGCGTCGTGAACCTCACTTTGGTCCCAACATCAAACGATTGAAGGGCGAGTTCAGTGATTTCTACAGGTATCGCATCGGTGACTACCGGCTCTTCTACACGATTGAAGAGACCGACGTTGTGGTCGTAGTGGCCGACCTGAGATCACGCCAAGAAGCCTACCGCACATAGGGAGGGGTTGTTCCGGAACGATGCCTCCGATTGTCGGGCAAGATAGGTAATGCAAAGATTGTGCAAAGAGTTCCTAACAGCGCTTGAGAGCCAGCATGAGTTTTTGTAGGTTGCACCTAGGAGTTAGCCATAATGAAAACAATAACTATAGTGTCTATGCTACTCTTCATAGCCCTGTCAAGTTCGGCTCAGGAAGGCGGTGTCGATGGCAGCGTGCGACTGACAAACACCAGTACGAGCGGTTGGCGAATGGATCAAGTTGAGGGTGATGGAATCTCGGTCACCGGAGTGCATCAAGGCCGGATTCTGCTGGCAGTTGGTGGTCGATATCATTTCGATCTGTCTGAGACCGACAGCGAGCATATGCCTCTGGTCATTCGCGGTTTTCGGGCAACTACCTATCCGGCTATGCACGTATTTATAGCTACCTATGACCCAGAGGCAATAGCCGAACAGCAGGCGGAAGCGGCAGCCGAGCTTGAACAAGAGGAAGAGCCAACTATCGAAGGAGAAGAAGACTAAGCGGCTTAGTGCCATAGAGGCTTGATACCATAGATCCGAAACAACAGTGAAATGCGCTGCGCTGCGCTGCAGGAACTACTTGATTATTTCTGCGGAGTTCACGAACTTTACTGCCAGAGTCATATTTTGAGTTACCCTCGGTGAGGGAGTTATTTGAGACTTCGGGAGTTGTGTATGAATCACTTCACGAACAGCAGGCTCCGCCTAGCTGCCTATGTATTTTGCTGCGGGCTCGCTCTCACTCTTCTTGGGTGCTCCCAATATGCACCCGCCGAAGTCGTAGGCGCGCCTGATCAAGGTGGCTCTTCTGATCAACGCAGCGCCATAGCCCAACCCATATCCGGCGGCGGCCCACCTGCCTCGGCACGCGGTGGAGGAGGCGCGCCCACACTCGTTGCCGAGTTAAGTACTCGTAGCCGCTCCACGCTCGTCGGCGGCCGTCTTGAACCACGCAGCCGAATTTCTCACGCACCACCTTTTTCAGGCTTTGTGCGCGAGGTCTTCGTTGAGCCGGGTGATCGCGTTGAGGTTGGTGCAGAGTTGTACCTTATTGAACGCGATGAGGTAGGACGTGGCTTCCGGCCTGTTGTTGTGAATGCTCGCATTTCCGGCCGGGTCTCGGAGGTCGATATCGAGATTGAGCAGCTTGTTTCACAAAGTTCTCCTGGTGTGGTGGTACTCAATGACAGCGAGTACAACTTGGAAGCACGAATCAGCGACAAAGATGCTTTCCATGTTGAGGTTGGCCGGAGTGTTCAAGCGGAGGCAGCGAACGGAACCCGGGTTGAGGGCCGTTTGGTACAACGGTCTCAGGAACCTGACTACGAAAGCGGCCTTTTCACACTGAGGTTTCGCTTTCCTGCCGGTGAGTCTCTGACTATGGGAAGCTTCCTCCTTATTGAACTACCAACTGAACGTTTCAGCGGTGTTTTTGCCCCTCGGAGCGCTATTGAACGTCGTTTGGGTAGACACTTTCTTTGGATTGTTGATCAAGACACCCAGGAGTTGGAGCTTCGGGAGGTGCAGCTTGGAGAGAGTGTCGGTGATGAGACTTTGGTGCTGGAAGGTATTGAGCGCGGCGAGCTTTTTCT
>REEM01000118.1 GCA_007695055.1 Spirochaetaceae bacterium
CACAGAAGTTCTGGCACACGAGCCCGCCAAGCGGATCAAGACGCGAGACACCCTGAACTATCTGCGTTCAGTTTTACGAACGACTCGCGATGGCTTCTGCGTCGTAGACATGAACGGGAGGTTTTTGGACGTTAACGACGCCTACTGCGAGATGTGCGGCTACAGCCGAGAGGAGTTTCTGCAGCTTTCAATAGCTGACATAGATGCGGACAAGAAACCAGAGCTAACAGCCGCACGGATAGAACGAATTAGGTCGACCGGGTCCGCATTTTTTCAGGCACGGAACCGACGCAAAGACGGAACCGTTTTTGATGTAGAGGTCTCAGCTTCATTCCTTGGTGGCGAGGAAGATAAGATTGTTGGGTTTTACCGCGACATCACCGAGCGAGTACAAGCGGACAAGGAACTGCAAGAGCGTGATCTGCTCTTGCAAAAAATTCTTGATAATAGCGTTGATCTTATTTCCATTGCCGAGCTTGATGGCACGGTTCGTTTGGTAAGCAAGTCGCATGAACTGTTGGGGTATGATGTTGAGTCGCTGATAGGCAGAAATGCCACCGAGCTCGTACATCCAGATGATGCGCCAGCCATCATTGAAGCAATGCAGAAGATTCCGCAACTCCAGGAACATCAGACAGGGGAATACCGGTACAGACGGGCTGACGGGGAGTACCTGTGGTTTGAAACGACAGGCATATTGCTCAACGACGACTCAGGCACCCCGGAGCAGATACTGTTCAACACTCGCGACATCACCGGGCGCAAGCGAGCTGGAGAAAAGTTGCAATTAAAATCCAGCTTTATAGACGGTATTTCAAAAGTATCCCCTGACCTCTTCATCACCTATGACAAAGCTGGTGTTTATCTGGAAATAGCCACCGCTAACGAAGATGATTTGTTTTTGAGAAGGGAAGAATTGTTAGGAAACAAGTTTTCCGAAGTGCTCCCTGAGCCAGCTACCTCTATCATTATGCAAGGCATTGCTGACGCCTTGTCGACGAACTCACTTCAAGTAATTGAGTATGAACTTCCAATTGGGAATACCACATCAAATTTTGAAGCTCATATTCTGCCACTATCCGATGACAAGCTTCTTGCTCAGGTAATTAATATCACCGAGCGTAAGCGAGCCGAGCAGGAAATACAGCGCCAGCTTGCGGAGAAAGAAACGCTTCTCAAGGAAGTACACCACAGAATAAAGAATAATATGGCTCAGGTTGAAGGCCTGTTGTCACTGCAGACCGAGTCGAGTGACAACCCCGAGGTGCAAGCCGCGTTGCGTGAAGCTATGTCCCGGGTCCAAAGCATGAGAGTCCTCTACGAGAAGCTATTGATTGGCAATGATTATCGGGACGTCTCGGTTAAGGACTATATTGAAAGCCTGGTTGACTCCATTATCGCGGTGTTTCCTGAACGCGCAAACGTAAGCGTTGAGCAGAAGATGGGTGACTTCACCCTGAGTTCGAGAAAGCTCATTCCGGTCGGTATCATCATAAACGAGCTCCTGACAAATACTTTCAAGTATGCCTTCACAGGTAGGGCCGGGGGGCATGTTGTGATTGAACTGGACAAGACCGAAGCCCATATTACGCTGACCGTTCAGGATGATGGCATAGGCCTTCATGACGGGGTTGCCACCAACGGATCAAAGGGCTTTGGTCTAACTCTTGTACAGATGCTGGCCGAACAGCTTAACGGCACATATACAATTGGAAACGATAACGGCACAAAGAATGTGCTGGAGCTCGAAGCATAGTTCCATTGCTCGCTCCCCATCAAGAGACATTTTGATCTGCTTCTCCTTCTACCAGCGGATGTAAGGCTGGCTCAGGAGGGGCGGATGAGCTGGCCGCGGGTCTCGGCGCTTATGCGGCGGCCGCGGAGATAGGTGGCGTGGATGCGTCCCCGGAGGGGCCGGTTCACGAAGGGTGACATATGGTGTCGATCTTGGAGTTCGGCGAGGCTGACCGGCGACTCGTGATCAAGTTCCACCAGGGTGAAGTCTGCATCGTTTCCGACCTGCAGCGAGCCTTTGCCCGGTAGGCGAAACAGTTCAGCCGGGCGCGCGGCGGTGAGCTGCGCGATGCGCTGCACCGGTACGCCGAGGGTGAGCAGTGTCCGCAGAGTAGTTTGCACTCCGGCAATGCCGCCCCATGCCTGCTCAAAGGGCAGGCCGTCCTTCAGATCAGGAGGGCAGGGCGAGTGGTCTGAGCCTACGGTGTCAATCTCTCCACCAATGAGCCGACTCAGTAAGTCACGTCGTGTCAGCTCGTCGCGTAGGGGAGGGGCACATTTTGCCCGGGCACCAATGTCCTGCAGGTCTTGCTCGTTGAAGTACAGGTAGTGCGGGCAGGTCTCGCAACTTGCAGATAGACCATGTTCCATGACGGCTCCTCGTATGAGCTTGACACCACGTCCGCTTGAGACATGCACAATATGAACACGGCAGCCGGTCTCGGCGGCGACAGAGAGTGCTTGAGTGATTGCGGCTATCTCGGCGTCGACTGGGCGCGAGTCAATGAAGCGGCGAACTGCATCCGGGGCCGTGACGGCCCTTGTGTCCCCGGCCGCCGTGGAGTCGGCTGCCGCAGCTGCGGCGGCCAAGACCGCCGGGCTTTCGGCGTGCAGCAAGACCGGGAGGCCAAGGCGGGCTGCCGTTTCCATTCCACGGTGCAGGGTGTCTGCATCGACATGTTGGAACTCATGAATGCCGCTGGGGCACATAAAGGCTTTGAAACCTACGACGCCGCGTTCGGCGAGTTCCTCTAAGGAGTCCAGGTTGTCGGGCGTGAGTCCGCCGTAAAAGGCAAAGTCGGTACGGCTGCGCACCGAGGCCGCGGCGTGTTTGGCATCAAAGGCCGGGCCGTCAAGGAGCGGTGGATCCGAGTTGAGCGGCATGTCTATGAAGCAGGTTCCACCGCCCGCGGCGAGCGCCGCCGACCCGGTAGCTATGCCTTCCCAGTTCGTGCGGCCGGGCTCGTTAAAGTGCACGTGTGCATCAATGACGCCGGGGAAAACCGTGAAGCCGCGGGCGTCAAGCACTCTGGTCGCGGAACCGGCGCTTGCGGTGCCAGCGGCAGCGTCGGTACCGGCCGCGCCAGCGGTACCGGCACCGGCATCTGGCTCGGTGATCACCTCGACTATGCGGCCTTCATGCACCACCAGCTCGGCCTGGACGACACCCTGGGGGAGTACTATCTGGCCCCCGCGTAGTACGAAATCGGCACTCATGCTCAGCTGCCCCGGTAGGTGCTGTAGGCCCAGGGTGAGACCAGCAGTGGGACGTGGTAGCCCGCCTCTGGGTCGGCAATCTGGAACTCTATGGGGATTGTGTCCAGGAACACCCCGGCGTCCGGGTTCTCCTGTGCGGCAAAGTACTCACCCACCGTGAAGACAAGCCGGTAGCGGCCAGCGCGCATGTGCTCACCGCTCAGTAGCGGCGCGTCGGTGCGGCCGTCTGCGTTGGTGCGGACGTTGAGCAGCGGCTGCGGTTCCGGGCCGGGGCTGGGAGTGCTGGCCGGGGCCGCGGGCGCGGCTGTTCGCTCGGGTGCTGCCGCAGCTGCGTCAGCCGCTGCGTCAGCGACCGGGCCGAGGTACCACAGCTCAATGGCGACACCGGCGGCCGGGCGCCCAGAGGCAGTGTCCAGGACATGGGTGCTTAACTTGCCACTCATTGCCGTGCCACCGTGGAAGCAGACGCGGTGGAGGTGGTGGTTCCGGGCTGTGCCCCGCGCGCCACCGTGCCGGTTATAATACCAAAGGGTGAGTCGGTGCCGTAGTAGATTTGATCCGGGTTGTCGAGTTCAAATGGAGTGAGATCAAAGAGAATATGATGCTGGTTTGGCATAGTGAAACTCACGTCCGAGATTGTGGGCGTGCGCTTGAGCATCTCCTCACCCATTACAAAGAGCGTGGCCTGGAGGCTGGGGCTGTTATGAGTTGCAAAGACCTCGGTAATGGCTTGGTAGCTTGTGTCCCAGGCCTCGTTGAAGGCAATCTCTCCTGCTGCTAAGCCTGGCGTGTGGAGGTAGTTCCAGACCGCATCAACCGTGGTGGCAAGGATCCGCTCGTCGGTGTCGGGGAGGGTCGTGAACTCGTCGCGAAAGAATCCGCCGAAGGCTGACCCGGAACTCTTAAAGACCTCAAGGCCGGACACTCCGCCAGCAACGCTCAGATCACTGGGCCCCTCGGTTCGTCTGCGAGTGACCGCCGCGGTGCGCTGGCCATGCTGCTTCATAAACGCAAAAGGATGCGCCTGCCCCTCAACCTCAATGCGTCTCCAACGACTCATTTCAATCTGCACATCGGCGGCATGCACCTGTGGGAAGTGGTCAATAAAGCGTGATGTAAGTGCCAGCCCAAAATGTTCCGGAGAGTCAAAGGAAGTCTGGCGGGCAATGGCATAGACGGTGTTCTTCATGGTATCGGTTGGGCCACAGTTGGCATTGTCGCCGTGGGTGTAAATGGCCTCAAAATCTCCGTGGAGCATGATCTGAACGGTGTACTCCTGCACCTCGTGCAGTGGTGAGCCGTCCGGTGCTTTTCCGCGTAGTACCTTGGTCAGCCGCACACGCTGTTTTCCGTATGAGTTGCTCTGAAGATGAACCATGATCATTTCTCCTTTTCGTTGTCCTATGTGTTGTCCTATGTGTTGTCCGGTACTATGTGCCTTCCACTACTACGTGTCTTCCCGGAGCGCGTCTACCATGCGGAGGAGGGCAATGTCGCCGATCTCGGCAAGGGCAGTGCGGATTTCCTCGGTTCTGGTTTGTTCCAAGCGTTGTGGTAGGGCTGCGAGTATGGCTTCTTTTTTGTTTCGACGAGCGCAGATTACAAATGGAAATCCAAAACGGTCGTGGTAGGCCGCGTTGTAGGTCTCAAAGGCCTTGATCTCCTCTTCTGTCAGTTGGGTGAGTCCGGCGGCCGCCTGTTCCAGTGTTGACTCCTGTCCAAGCCTGCCCTCACGCGCAAGCCGTCCGACAAGGTCCGGGTGAGCCCGGATGAGTTCCAACTGCCGGGCAACGCCCGCCGCATGTATCACCCGCATGCAGGCCGCGTGGAACCCGTGGAGCGACTCAAATGGGCGCTCCTTGAGTGCTTCCTCCACAATCCAGGGTGAGTTCTCAAAGAAGCCGCCGCAGGGCTCCAAGGCCTCAGCGGCAGGCATGGCGTTGAGACGGCCCAAGGGCAGTGGGGTCGATGTCGGGGCCTTAGCTCGTCTACTCACCTGGCGTCTTCCTCCCCGGCTACAATCATGTCCTCCAGGAGCTGGGCCGCAAGGGCGATGTCTTCTATGCGGCTGTACTCCGCTGGGTTGTGGCTAATGCCGTCACGGCTTGCCACAAATATCATGGCGGTTGGCAGCACATGGGCTATCACCGCCGCGTCATGGAGCGCTCCGCTCGGCACAAGCCTTAGCTCAAGGCCACGGGCAGATGCCGCCTGCTGCAGGCGGGTGCAGATGTCTTCTGACAACGGGCTCGGAGTCAGCTGCTCAATAGTCTCAATCTCAAGTTTTAGTCCGCGGCGCTCAGATATTGCTTGTGCAATTTCCTGGATGCGCTGTTCGCCTTCTACAAGCAGGTCTTCCTGCTGCCCGCGGAAGTCAAGGGAGAACACGACCTTGCCGGGAATAACGTTGACCGCGCCGGGAGTCGCCTCAAGCCTACCAACGGTCAGGACGGTATAGGGAAGGCGACGGTCCAGTTCCTGGCCCAGCTTCTCAAAGGCCAGCACCATTTCCGCGGCCCCAGCTAGCGCGTCACGGCGGCCGGGCATTCCGGTGGACCCGGCGTGGTTGGCCTGCCCGGTCACGGTAATGCTCAGTTGCCGCCGGCCGTTAATGCGGTTCACCGCGGCCAAAGGCGCACCTGAGTCCCACAGGCCCAAGCCCTGCTCGGGGTGCACCTCCACCATGCCGTAGTAGCGCTCCGGTTGCAGTCTGGTGCGCCAGTCGGCCGCGGGGCCTGTGCCGCTGGTTGCCGCCGCAGCCGTGGCCGCAGCCGTGGCCGCCGCCGCTGGCGCCCCCGCAGCGGCATCAGCGGCAGCGAGCCGGGCCAGGTCCAGTCCGTGCGGGGCGCCAGCCTCGGCCGCGGTCTGGCCGTGGAGGTTGCGAATGCGGGTCATGGTGTCGGGCTTAAGGGTGCCAGCCCAGAGGCGGCTTCCCAGCATTCCCAGATTAAAGGTGGTGCCTTCTTCCTCAGCAAACACAATGATTTCCAGCGGCAGCTCGGGCCGTCGGCGCATGATCTCTAGTGGGATAACCACGCCTGAGACACCGTCAAACTTCCCGCCCGATGGCACCGAGTCCAGGTGTGAACCCGAGAGCCACACCCTGCGTTCCCAACCAACCAGCGGATGGCGTATGTGCAGGTTGCCTGCCGCATCTACCACGTGCTCGGCTCCAATCTCTGTGGCCTGTTCTATGACGTAGTCGTATGCCTGCCGCCAGGGGGCGGAGAAGGTTGGCCGGCTGTAACCGACATCCGGTGGGCTCTCTGAGAAGCTGGCAATGGCCTCTATGTCTGTGCTCAGGCGCTTCACGCTTAGGTCATTTTGTTCAAGGGGCACTTCGTGCCGCCCCCGTGTGGGCTCACTCATACGCCAAAGCGCTCCCGCCATTCCTTGCCGGTCTTTTCCATGGTGCTTTCGGCGGCGGTGCGCCGCATGCGGTGGATCTGCGGCATGCCAAGCTGCCACTCCTGCATCCAGTCTCTGGCAAAGAGCCCTTTCTCGGTCTCTGCAAAGATCTCTCGCACCGCGTCCTCGTTAATGACTCGTGGCCCGCGGGTGCGCACCGCAAACTCACAGGTACGACTTGAGCGAGTGCTGATGTAGTCCTCAATTCCGTTCTCGTCCATGACATCAATGACGCTACGCAGACTACGAATAGACTTTGCGTAGGCAAAGCTCGGGGCGTAGCCGTTGTCGACCATGGTCTGGAAGCAAAGCTTCATGAGGTGAATGACACCACCATAGAGAATTTGCTCCTCATAGTTGTCGCCCTCGGTTTCATGTTGGAAGCTTAGTTCCACAACACCGGCGCGGGTGGAACCTACCGCCTTGGAAATGGCCAAGGCAATCTCCAGGGCGTTGCCGGTGGCGTTGTTGTCTACGCCGACACAGCCGTAGACGCCCTCGCCTTTGAGGTACTTCTCGCGCACAAAGGCGCCAGGCGCGTTCGGCACAAAGAGCACCGTGTTGACATCCTTGGGAGGCTGAATGGCGCCGTAGAGCACATTAAAGCCATGGCAGAAACACAGAGTCTGCCCGGGACGGAGATTGGGGGCAATGTCCTCAGCGTAGACTGCAGGTTGCGCGGGGTCGGCAAGCTCAATCAACAAGACATCGGCCTTTTGAACTGCCTCGGCATAACTATAGACCTCAAAACCGTCGGCCTCTGCCTCGGTTCGTGAGCGGCTTGTGGCTGCGGGGCGAGTTCCGACAATCACGGTGCAGCCTGAGTCGCGGCTGTTCAGTGCCTGCGCTTTGCCTTGTATGCCGTAACCTAAGACGGCGAGGGTCTTTCCGTTGAGTAATGTGAGGTCTACATCCTCATCTCGGTAAATTTTTTCTTGCATGCTGCGGCTCCTTGGCGTGCGTGGGGTTTTACAGCGCGATATCGCGGTTGACGTTTTTGTAATAAATATATCGAGTTGGACTCAGACCGGTGGCATAGTAGCTTTGCGGGCAGAAAGGGCCCATCCAAATGAAGTCGGTTTTCTCTACCTCCATCCAACTGTCGTCAAGGTAGTACACACCTTTACCGTCAAGGACGTAGAGCCCGTGCTCCATGATATGTGTTTCCGTTACCGGCAGGCTGTGGCCCACCTGGAAGGTGAAAATGTTCATGGCCATGTCGTAGGCAAAGTCTTCCGGGATCAGCGTCTGCAGCGCGGCGCCGGGGTCGTCCATGTAGACCTCACCTGGTACGTCCAGTTCACACCCAATGAGTGGCGCAAACTCCGCAATGCCCGGCGCGGGCTCGTAGCGCTTGCGCAACAGCAACAGCTGTGTTGCGGAGCTGGCCTTGAGTCGGTACCCCACCGACGGCGGAACAAGGGCGTAGGAGCCGGGCCCAAATGCTGTGGTGGTAGCTTCACCGTTGGCGCTGGTGGCAGCTGCCGCCTCGGCCCCGCCATCGCCAGCGGTGCCAGCTGCTGCCCCGGCCCCGCCAGCCCCGCCCTGTAGCAAGGTCAGCTCGGCAGACCCGTCGAGCACAAAGAGAAAGTGTTCAATCTCTCCATCGGCCGGGTGCAGCCCCTCGCCGCCTGCCTCCAACTCTATGCGGTACTCTGTGAACTCGGCGCCGAGTGCCGGGCCAGCCAAGATCTGCACCAGTGCAGTTGGCCACTCCGGGAGGCGGGAGTAGGGGACTCCCTCACTTGGGATCAGCGCAAAACGGTTCTTGACCTGGGTTCTACTGGTTAATAGTTGATTCTGTTGTCTCATGATTGATGTAATCTCCTTGCATGGCTGCACGGCGTGCGTGCACTCCTCAAAGATAGGATTCTGGCGTCACTGCATCAAGCTCAAATGCTGTATTCTTTAATGATTCGCTATGAATTGCAACGGGGTGTTGCAACTCAGTTGTCTGATCGGCCACAGCAGCTTGATAAGATTGCCCGGCAGGTGCATATTCTGGATATGAACTCACATAGCTGCCGAATACTGGTCACCCTCGTAGCAGTTTTGGTGGCGGTGCTTTCTCCCGCCATCGCTTCTGAAAACGAGGCTGGCCCCGACAACTATGCCAAAATCATTCCTTTAGGGGACCCGCTGTACCGCAGTATCGACCTACTGTACAACGAGGTCGGGCTCGCCCCGCCTTCCGGCTCCCGCCCCTGGAGCATAGACGAATGGAACCGAGTTCTTTCGCGTCTTGAGACGCACGCGCACCAAGGGCGCGAGGCTCGCTCCTTGTCCCCGGCCGGACGGAACACAATAGAGCGCATTTGGCAGCGGCTTGAGGACGAGCGCAGCTACCGGACGGTGCGTGGCGACAGCTATCAGGCTGATATTTCGCTGGCCATGGCTCTTGAGGCTTACGGACACACCAACAAGGACGACTTCCCAGATGCGCGGGACTGGGTCTATGGGTACACCGACCGTGCGTCGGCAGCCACCCTGGCCTTGGAGATGGAACTCCACAACTGGCTTTATCTGTACACCGACGTGGAGTATCGCAAGAACCGCTACGCCTACGAGAAAAAGACCGACAGCGCAACAAGCGAGCCGCTCTACAACAAGCACCTCACCACCAATCTGCATCTGCTTGACCACGTGGCTTTTGAGACCCCGTACCGGGCCTTTGCAGCGGCTGGTGGTGACCGCTGGAACCTTACATTCGGGCGCGACAGCGTGCGGTGGGGGCATGGGCGCAGCGGGAACTTTGTGCTTAACGACCACCTTGACTACCATGACCTGCTGCGTTTTGTCTCATACCACGAGCGACTTAAGGTAGAGGCCACTTACCTGTTCCTGCATCACTCGGACTTCACTACCGACAGTGAGGAGCCACCTCCGGGAATGCGCATGTTTCTCGGACATCGAGTTGAGTTCCGACCCATACCCCGGCTTTCCTTTGCCATAACCGAGAACGTCATGTATCAGAACGATGTCGTTGAACCAGGGGTGCTGAACCCGCTCTACATTTTCCATAACCTCAACAACCGGAGCATGTTTAACGCCATAGCGTCCGCC
>REEM01000185.1 GCA_007695055.1 Spirochaetaceae bacterium
CACCGGACGAGAACTTGAGAAACGCCAACCTGGATGAAACCAGACGCATTGGTGGTGACATCCAACTGACCAGTGAACCAATTCAGCAACTGCGTATCGCCGCTGGATATAGCTATGTTAACCCGATCTTTATTAAGGGTGATAACAAGGACAACCAGGTGCCGCTCGTACCCAACCACAGTATAGATGCGGAACTCGGAATTCGGCCCATTGCTGGTCTTGAGCTTGGTCCTGCAATCACTTTCCGGAGCGAATCCTACGAGGGCGGTGACAGCGCGAACAGTTTAGACAAGATCGATTCCTACTTCCTTACCGATCTCTTCCTGCGATTCCGCCCGGCGGGCGTGCCCGGCGATCTGGCCATAAGTGCCTCATTCAAAAACATCTTCAACGAGAGCTACGTTCCGTACGTTTTCTTTGGAGGCTACTACCCCGCGCCGGGGCGGAGCTTTGAGATAGCGGCGTCGTATAGGTACTAGGGAGAGAGGAAAAGGGCAATGATGCGGATGTGGCGCGGCGGGAAAACAGAGAACCAACACCTCGTGTGGGCAGTTGTGGTCTCGCTCGTGCTGCATGCTGGCATTGTTGTCGCTGTTTCGCTGTATACACCGGCCGACGCGCCATCTGCGGGCGACGGCCGACTTCTCATTACGGCACTGGAGTTCGGCACCGGGGCAGCGGGTACGGAGAGCACCAGCGCCGACAACGGCGCGCCACCGAGGGCGGAGCCTGAGCAGGAAGCCAGCCCAGACTCCGTAGCCAGGGCCGAGCCAAGGCCCGAGACGGTGGAGGCCGCCGAAGTTGACCAAGCGGCCGAGGCTAACGAAGCCGCCGAGTCTGAAGAGCCTACCCTGCCTCGCAGCCAGCCGGACTCCAGTGCGCCCAGCGAGCATGTTGAGCTGCCGGAGCTGAGCCCGGTTGCAGAGAGCGGCGGCGTTACCAGCGACCGCCCAGGTGACACATCCAACGGAGCGGACGGCCGCAGTGCCGAGTCCGTCACCGGGGGTGTGCCAGACGGCTCACCTGAAGCCGATAGGCCGCCGCGTATTGAGCTGCCGCGGCCCTTGGCCGAGATATCGCCCGAGTATCCTGTACAGGCCAGACGGCGTGGCATGGAGGGTGTGGTGGTGATTCGGGTTACTATATCGCCCAGTGGAGAACCGGTGGACACGACCATTGTCTCACCTTCCGCGCATGCACAGCTCAACGAGGCGGCAATTTCGGCGGTGCGGGCGGCGCGGTTCCGACCGGGTACCATAGACGAGAGTCCAGCCGAAATGAGTGTCAGCATTCGCATTGTTTTTGAGGTATCCTGAGGCACCATGCAGAAAAACCCACGACTGAGTACAACCAGTCTACTCCTCACCGCCATGATCCTTGCCGCAGCGGGCATGGGGTTCTCAGCATTTGGCCCCAGACTGGGCTCGGGGTCGGTCTTGGGGTCGGACACGCCAGCGAGCGCTGCGCCAGCCCAGGAAGCTGTAGCCACTGTTGAGGAAACCTCAATACGGTACGCAGAGAACCTTACTATTGAGAACCCGGCGGAGAGCCCGGGGGTGACTGAGATCACTATTCAGGAGCCATGGCCGGGGGGTGGACCTATTCGCTATGCGGTAATGCAACCAGGCGCGCAGCCCCTACGCAACGGCCGCGACTATGCCGCGGTTGTGGCCGCCGAGCCTCAACGTGTTATCTCGCTTGTGACCCCAAGCATTGCGCACATGGCAGATCTTGGACTGCTCGGACGCGTGGTTGGAGTTGAAAACCCGGACTATATCTACAACAGCGAGGTGCTCACACGGCTGAACTCAGGCGATGTCGTCCGTGTGGGCGGTGGGCCGGAGCTGGACCTGGAACGTGTTGTTGCACTGCAACCTGACCTGGTGTTTGTGTCGGCGCTCGGGCCAGATGAAGCGGCGTTGCGGCGACTCAGCTCGGCTGGTATTCCGGTTGTGGTGCTGTCTGACTGGCGTGAGCAAAGCCCCTTGGGAAGAGCCGAATGGCTTAAGCTCTTTGGTGCGGTGTTCAACCGGAGCGCGGAGGCGGAGGAGCTTTTTGCCGAACGTGCCGAGCGCTATGAACAACTCCAAGCCCTAACCGCCCTACTCCCCGACAACGACCGCCCAAGCATTATGGCAAACGGCCCCTGGCAGGGGTCCTGGCCGGTGCCAGCAGGTGACAGCTACATTGCTCGTCTCTTTGCAGATGCAGGTGGAAACTACCTCTGGGACGATATTCGGGGTGCGGGCTCTCATTTCCTGGATCTTGAGTCGATACTGGCACGAGCCGCAGACGCGGACTACTGGTTCAACCTGAACCATGACTGGAACTCCCGGGACGATGTAGTAAGGGCAGATGCAAGGCTGACGCGGTTCGGCGCATATCAGGCTGGCCGCATGTATCACCACAATGCTCGAGTGCGAGACTCCAGTGCCAACGACTTCTGGGAGTCCGGTGCGGGGCGCCCCGACCTGGTGCTTGCTGACCTGGTGCATATTATGCACCCCGACCTTCTGCCGGAGCACAGCCCGGTCTACTACCAGAAACTGGAGCCCTAATGCCCGCCCACCGTGCTCTGCATCTCCGAGTCGCACTGCTCCTCCCCCTACTGCTACTCGTGGTGCTGACCGCACTCATGTTGGGGTCGGTGCCGGTAGGACCGGCCGATGTACTGCGCGCCCTGTTCCACGGATCTGACACCGCCCCGGATGCGGACTTTCGCACCGCCTACATTGTGATACGTGAGGTGCGCTTACCGCGGGTACTGCTTGCCGTAGGTGCCGGCGCGGCCCTAAGCCTGGCGGGCCTGCTCATGCAGACGGTGTTCCGCAACCCCTTAGCAGGCCCGGGCGTCCTTGGCGTCGGCGCCGGCGCCGGTCTAGGCGTTGCCCTTGTTGTACTGAGCGGTATTGGGGCGCAGCTTTCAAGCCCTTCTCTCATTGCTGCCCTGTGTGGCGCCGGGTTGGTAGTAGCAGTAGTCATGGCAGCACACCGAGTTGTTGAAGACCCGGTTGTCCTTCTGGTGCTTGGCCTGCTCTTTGGCTACGCGGCAAGCGCACTTACAACCCTGCTTATGGCGGCGAGCCCGGCGGCCGGACTTGAGCGCTATGTTATCTGGAGCTTTGGGTCATTTGCCCTGCCCCCGGGTGCAGTGCAACCAGCCTTGATCCTTGCGGTGACCGGCATTGGTGTCGCGCTCACCCTCAAAGGGTCACACCTTGACGCCCTCCTGCTTGGACGTGCATATGCGGAGAGCAGCGGAGTGCATGCACGGGCGCTACAAGGCCTGTTGCTGGTTACTGCTGGGGTACTGACCGGGGTCGTCACCGCCTACACCGGGCCAATCTCCTTTGTTGGGGTTGCGGTGCCGCATCTTGCACGAGGCTACCTGCGTAGTTCGCGGCACCGGTTCCTGGTGCCCGCTACGGTGCTGTGCGGCGCCATTCTTGCAGTCCTGGCAGATCTCATTGCCCGGGTACCGGGAAGCAGCCGGGTGCTGCCGCTCAATGCCGTTCTGGCCCTGGTGGGGGTGCCGGTAGTCCTGGTTGTTGTGCTTAAACCCCGCGGTTCCAAAGAAGGAGTTCGTCTATGAGTGACAGTGCTTCAGACGGGAAAATTCCGGAACAGGGAACCGAACTCCTTAAGCTGCAGGATGTAGAGCTTGCCTACCGCCGGGGGCCGGTGGTGCTCCGACTGCAGACAGAGTCTATACGCGCTGGGGAGGTGCTGGCACTTGTTGGGCCTAACGGAGGCGGCAAGACTACTCTGCTCCGGTGTGCAGCCGGGCTGCTCAAGCCGCAGACCGGCACGGTGCGCTTGCACGGCAGGCCCTTGTATGGGAAGGCGGCAATGGCTCGCGATGAACGCGCCCGCCATCTGGCGGTAGTACTGACCGACCCAGTCGCACCGGCCTACCTTAAAGTACGGGAGGTGGTAGAGCTTGGGCGCATCTCCCGTCCTTCAGGGCGGAAGACGCGTGAAAACGCGGTAGAGCAGGCCTTGGAACTCAGCGGTGCTGTAGCAATTGCTGACCGTCAGCTTGGGAGCCTTAGCGACGGAGAGCGCCAACGAGTCATGTTAGCGCGGGCGTTGGCGCAAGAACCGCGTCTGCTGGTGCTGGACGAACCGGCAGCACACCTTGACCCGCCGCATCAGACATCCTTGTTTCTGCTGCTGCGCAGTCTCATTCGTGACGGCGTCATAGAGGCGGCGGCAGTTGCGACCCACCACCTCCATCTTGCGCTCCACTTTTCAGATAGGCTCATGTTGGTAAACGGAAAAACACAGTCGGCGACACCGGCCGCGTTCATGCAAAGTGGTGAACTCGGTATAGCCTTTGCCGAACACCAGAACCTTAGGCTCGACCCCGAGAAAGGGTGGTTTGTTCCTGTTGACCAAGGGAGCAACCCTGCGGGTGACTTCGACACCCGGCGCTAACTTGCCACCTGGCCGTACCAGGCCTACCGCTCGCGTGTATCAGCTTGCAGCACAATCTCATACTCGTCGACCGCTGTGTCGATATCGACCCTTAGTTCATGAACACCCGACCCGGAATCCAGCGCCCAGAGATACAAGACATCCAGACCCTCATGCGCGTACAAGAACTCTGCCGTGCCAAATGCACGCAGTTGACGGCCCGCACGGAGAATACTTGGCCCCAAAAGCTCGTGCCGATCTACCGCGGTGTAGAGAAAGAGCACGTCATGCCCGGTGTCGTTGTGCACGGTGAGCCGCCCAAGGTTCATGCTCATTCGGCTTTCAAATAGAGTCTCCGCACCCAGAGTCAGTTCATTCCATCCGCCGCATAACTCCTTGCCCCGTAGCAGATAGAACGACCCGGTGACGGAGCGTCCAAGCAGGTCGTACACGAGGCACTCCTGGCGAGATAACGGCAAAAAGGCGGCAAAGCGTTCACCGGAGGCAAGCCCGTTGTCGTCGGCGACTATATCGACCCCCCAGGAGCGTGAGGCGGAAGGCGAGATGAACATATACAGAAGGGTTTCACCAGTTGTGTTATGAATATGAAGTTGGGAGAAGTCTTCAAAAGCGGCTGCATGAGCCAGGCCCCAGAGCAGAAGCAGACCAAGGAGACCCGCTCTAAGCCCTTTGCGCCCGGGTACTACCAGCCGAGTTGAACGCGCGGCAGCCATGCTTGGGCGTCCTCTCGCAAGTCCTGTGGCACATCGTTCTCCAAGAGAGTTCGAATCCACGGAAGGGCCAAGTGATAATCACCGCGCTCCAGGAAATACTCGGCAAGCGCATGTACCGTCTTATAATTCTCAGGGTCAAGTTGGTATGATGCGGTGAGGAGATTCTGGGCCTTGTCGTGACGCCCCAGAGCTGAGTACACAAGCCCCAAGTTGCGCATTATGGACGGGTTCATTCGGTCAACGGCATAGGCTCGGAGTAGACTCACTTTTGCACGCTCAAACTCGCCAACCTTGAGATACAGACTTCCTATAGCGTTGAGCACCTGTGGGCTGCGATATCCAAGTTGACGCATATATTCCAGAGCTGTAATGGCTTCACGGTCACGCCCAGTCTCACTATAGGCTATAGCAAGCTCCCAGAGAGCGAGCGGGTTGTTGGGTTCCTCGGCAAGGAGCTCGTGCAACCAGTCCACCGCTTCGTGATACGCTCCATCCTGGATCAATCCTGCAGCTACTGCAACCTCGCTGGCTATATCCTGTGGGTGCTGGTCCATGCTGCTCCTCCGCTCGTCTCTGACTTCTTAACTCAAATATAGACATCTCAATACCCATTCGGCAACACAACAAATGCCCGCAAGCGTAGTCAGTAATCCTAATGATCAATCTTGACCGCCTACTGGTACCGGCGTATGCTCTGGACTATGAAAAGCGTTGTAGTAATTGGTGCAGGTTTTGGCGGAATCTCGGCGGCAGCCCATTTGGCAAAGGCTGGTTTCCAAGTAACGGTGGTAGAAAAGAACGCCTGGGTGGGGGGTCGTGCACGACTCCTCGAGCGGGAAGGCTTCCGTTTTGATATGGGCCCAAGCTGGTACTGGATGCCAGATCAACACGACCGTTGGTTTGAAGAGTTTGGCTTTGACCGTTCGAGTCTGTATCAGGCGCGGCGGGTCGACCCAAGTTACAAGGTGTTTTTTGGTGACTCGGAGCCTGGGGAGCAACAGAACGTCGTGACCGTTCCGGCAGACTTTGAGGAAGCATGCCGTATCTTTGCCACCTATGAAAAGGACGGAGATGTCAAACTGCGCCGCTTTGTAGAGCGCGCACGGAGAAAGTACGACTTTGCCATTGACCACTTTGTATACCGCAACTACCGCAGCATCTTTGACATGGTCAACAGCACCATGATCAAGAACATTCCTCAACTGAATCTGCTCCGCAGCTATAGAGGCATGATCAACTCATCATTCTCACACCCCTATCTCCGCAAGATCCTGGAGTTCCCGGTTGTTTTCCTCGGCAGCTTTGCACGCAAGACACCTGCGGTATACACCCTCATGAACTACATCGACTTTGGATTGGGAACCTGGTACCCGGAAGGTGGTTTCACTTCTGTAGTGCAGGCCATGCAGCATGTGGCCGAGAAAACCGGGGTCGAGTTTCGCTTCTCAACGCCGGTGACCGGTTTTGAGTTCAAAGGGGGCAAGGTAAGCGCTGTAAAGGTCGAGTCGGAACACGGGCAGGAAGAGATCAAGGCCGATATCGTAGTGGCAAATGCGGACTATCATCATGTAGACCAAGAACTGCTGCCGCCAGAGTATAGGAGCTTCACCCCACAGTTCTGGGAAAAACGCACCTTGGCTCCGGCGGTTCTAAACTACTACATAGGGGTACGCAGAAAGCTCCCCGAACTTGCGCACCATACATTTTTCTTTGACACCGACTGGGACGAGCACTTTGACACAGTCTACGGCAATCAGCGTTGGCCACGGGAACCACTCTTTTACCTGCACATTCCCTCCGCAACCGACCCAAGTTGCGCACCAGAGGGCCAGGAGGCGGTCTTTGCCTTGGTGCCGGTAGCTGCCGGGCTGCAGGAAGACCCCAAGACACGTGATCACTACTTTGACATTATTCTGGACCGCATAGAGAAACGCGCTGGTGTCTCACTCCGCGAGGACATAGTTTTTACGCAGACCATGTCCCACGCCGACTTTGCAGCCGACTACAACTCGTACAAAGGAAATGCCTTTGGATTGGGCCAAACTTTGTTTCAAACTGCCTATTTCCGACCAGCAAACCGCTCGCATAAGGTGTCCAATTTGTATTACAGTGGGCAGTACACCGTGCCGGGCACCGGTACCACCATGAGCATGATTTCGGGCAAGGTTGCTGCCGACCGGGTCATTGAAGACATGAACACTTAGGGTCAGAGAGGAATAAAGATGTTAAAGAAAGTAAGTCTCAAGGCGCGAGTGCTAATACTCGTGTTCATTACCGTAGCTCTTATTTCTGGATTTCAAATTCGGCAGCAAGTAGTCGAGTTCCAGGGCACCTTAGCAAATGCCAATTCTGAACTTTTTGAACAGCTTGAGTTGAGCTTCCTCGGCTCCTTGGAGTCGGAGCTTTCCTATTTGTCGCTTGCGGTGCGGACGCTCACCGAGAATCCGGAGATCTCCGCACAGTTTGCAGAACGGAATAGAGAGGCGCTCTTTGAGATGCTTGAGGACTACAACCGTGATCTTGTGGCAAACTATGGCATTGCGCAATTCCAGTTTCACCTGCCTCCAGCAACCAGTTTTCTCAGATATCACGCTCCACAAAATTTCGGGGACGATCTCTCGGCGTTTCGCGCTACGGTGGTAGAAGCAAACCGACAGCAGCGCCCAATTGTTGGGCTTGAGGTAGGCCGGGGTGGCCCAGGCACTCGCGTCGTGTACCCGGTATTCCATGAGGGTAGTCATATTGGAAGTGTAGAGTTTGGCGGATCCATCAACTCAGCACTTGCGGACCTCGTTGCAACCTACGGGATTGAGTACGGGGTCGCAATTCGGCAACAAGTGTTTGAACAGGCACGCAGGCTTGAGACCCAGGCCGAGGACGTTGTACGCGGCGAGATGGTCTACTACACCTTCTCCTCTGATCACGCACGAAACGTAACCGCAGACTTTAGCGACAACACCATGCAGGCCGACACCGACGGACGTTTGCTCTATGTTCATGAAATACCCATGCGTGACTTTGGTGACAATCAGATAGGCCACGTGCTGGTAATTGTGGACCGCACCGACATGGCAGATCAGGTTCAAAGGGCGCTCATTGCCTCTATCTTGGTTGCGGTAGCCATTGCTGCAGCCGCCCTGCTCATTATCTTTGTAGTAATTCGCTGGTCATTCCGACCGCTTGATCAAGTAGTATCAATTATGGGTGAAATGTCCACAGGAAACCTGTGTGTCGATGCACAAACAGACCGCGAGGATGAAACCGGGAAACTCATGCATGCGGTACATCTGACCATAGAAGCCATGCGTGGCGTCTTAGGTGATGCCCGTGAGATCTCCGACCAGGTGAGCGCGGGGAGCAACGAACTCTCTGACACCGCTCAGCAAATTTCCGACGGTGCAAGCAACCAGGCAGCAGCAGTGGAGCAGGTCTCGTCCTCTATAGAGGAGATGGAGTCCACCATTGTCCATGCGGCCGAGAACGCAGCAACTACCGAGCAAATTGCAACGCAAACGGCGACAAGTGCCGAACGTGGTAGTGATTCGGTTCGCTCCACGGTCGAGTCCATGAAAGCCATTGTCGACCGCATCACGGTCATAGAGGAAATTGCACGCAACACGAATCTCCTTGCCCTCAATGCCGCAATTGAGGCGGCACGTGCTGGTGAGGCGGGCAAAGGATTTGCGGTTGTAGCAGCGGAGGTACGCAAGCTTGCTGAGAGAAGTCAGCAGGCGGCAGGAGAGATCAGCGAACTCTCTCTTTCAAGTGTGGCGGTAGCCGAGGAAACCGGAGCTATGTTCGAGCAGATCCTGCCCGACATTCGACGCACAGCGCAGTTGGTTCAGGAGATCAGCCATTCCACCAATGAGCAACGCGCAGGCACCACCCAAATTCGAAACGCGGTAACCCAGCTTGACGGCACGATACAGGGAAACGCCTCCGCGTCAGAACAAATGGCATCTATGGCAGAGGAGCTTTCAGCTCAGGCACGGCAACTTGCCGAGACTATTGGGCGCTTTCAGATTGACCGTGAAGACGGTCCGGGACCAGGGGCGTTGCAGATTGCTCACCAACAGGATTAGTCTTGTTGACGATATCTATGCGGTTGAGGAAGTCTAAAACCATCTCGGGCCGGTCGGTAATGAATCCGGCCGCCTGGAAGCGGGCCAAGACCTGTATCTGCCATAGATAGTTGATGGTGTACGGAAAAACGAACAAGCCTCTCTCGTGTGCTGCGGCAATGTGCCACGGCCAGGCCATAAAGCCCTTGGGCCCAAGTCCATGCGCTACCGCCTCGGCGGTAGCCAACCATTCTACCCAGCTGCGCCTGGAAATCATGCTGTCGGTAATGAGCAGCAGACGCGGCACCCCAGGTGCCAACTGCTGAAAGGCTCGCAGACTTCCTACCGAGAACGAGAAAAAGATAGTTCCGACGTGCGGGTGCTCTTCCTCCAACCAGCCCTGCTCCTGCAGCACCG
>REEM01000101.1 GCA_007695055.1 Spirochaetaceae bacterium
ACCGACACCGCGACCTCGCGGCTGAGCACCGCGTGGTAGTCCCAGCGTTTGGTCCCCTGCTTGTAGAGAACGCCGTTTCTCGCCTCGCACCAGCACCCGGAGTCGTGCTGGAAGGAGGAGACCAGGTAAATGCAGTCTTTTCCCGGATAGAAGAACGTCTTGACTTCGTTACCGGTATCGCTTTTGTCGACGCCGACGGAATAGTACGAGTTGCATCCCGGGAGGCCGGTGGCTTCGCAGTTGGACGTTCCGTGGCGGGCCGGGAGTTCTTTCGCTCCACAATAACCATGCCCCTCGGTGGTACCTTCGTGGGTGATGGCCAAGGTTCTACCGAGGACGAGAATGCCCATTTCGTAGTCAGTGGGCCCATATATGCAACTAGCCGTACGCGTGACGACGGGCCTTTTGGTGTTATCGCTCTTCGTATCGACCCGGGGTATCTTGATTCCGTAGTGTACCGTAGCGAGTACGCCAACGCCTTTGAAGTTCTTCTCCTAGATGGGAGTGAACGGGTGCTTTCCCAGTATCCCCATGTGCCTGACGCGGTAGGGACACGCTGTCCTGTCTGTGTCTCGGACCATACTGTGCTTATTCGGGACAACCCTGCCGTTATAATGGCGCTGCGTTACGATGAAAGCCGTCTACCCCAGCTTTTGACTCCATGGCAGCTCGCCACGCTTATCCTTATAGGGCTTTTTACTGTCATTGTGGTTCTTCTTGAGTCCTTTCTCTGGAGATCAATAGTGCGGGCAAACGAGTCGCAGCGTGCCGTCCTGGAAGACCGAATGCTGCTTTTGCGGGAGATTCACCACCGTGTCTACAATAACCTACAGGTTCTCTCCAGCCTCCTAAACATTCAAGTGGCAGACAATCCTGGTGCCGGAGCCGGACTGGAAAGCGCTGCGGGGCGTATCCATTCCATGGCCAGCGTTCACCGCCTCCTCTACGAGTCAAAGTCCTTTGACCGCATTGATTTCACCTCTTTTCTGAGGGATGTCATCACTGAGACGGTACAAAGAGTACCGGATGGCGTAGAATTGCGGACGCAGGGACTTGATGGGTCGTTCTCAATCGCAATAGATCGTGCTATTCCTCTTGGCCTTATCGCACATGAGATCCTTACCAACGCTGCCGTCCATGCCTTTCCCCTTAAGGAGGGAAAACCGCCAGAGGACGCAACGATTGATGTAATTTTCAAGGTTCTTGACGAAGACGATGTCGGACTCCTGGTTGTGTCCGATAACGGGTGTGGTTTGACCCCCTCGGTGGAAGTACAGCAAGACAGCCACCGCTCTCATGGACTCGGACTTGAGCTCGTGGAGTCTCTTGCGGAACAGGCCGCTGCCCGCCTTGAGCTGAAGCCCGGGCCGGATAAGCGGGGTCTGGAATGGATAGTGGTAATTGAGAGCAAAACCGGTTATTGACCCGGTCACCAAGGCCTACGTCATCGTCTTGAATTATCAGGGTTGCGGTATCAAAGAGCTCTATCCCGTTCTTGCTTCGCTCAATAATCTTTAGGAAGCCGAGCGGCTTCCGTGCCATCAATACCAGAACCAAGGTCGATATCCATGAGGATCAGATCCACAGGGGGTACATTTTCAACAATGGTCTGTACGGCTTTTTCCCCAGTGCTTACATGGTGCACACTATATGTGCACTATTATAGTCGAAAACGGTCTATCTCTTGCACTAAAGCAGTAATGACTTCACGATTCTCAGCACTTAGGTCATTGACTGCATTCACTGAAGAACTGATTTCCTGCATGCCGATTGTCATTTCGTTCATGCTGCTGGTGATTTCGTCGCTGATGCGGTCAAGGGTTTCAAAGACTGACTTCACTTCTTGACTCCGTTTAAGCATCTCATGCGAATGTGTCTGAACCTCGTTGGTTGCCTGAGCAACCTCCTCACTGGCATTAAGTACCTGCTTGCTCCCGGCTGACTGCTCTTCCATTGCGCTGCGTATGCTTGTTTCCTGTTGTGAGACCTGTTGGATACTGGTTTCGATCCCTGCAAAACGGCTCTGCACTCGCCCCGCTGAGTCGGTTATTCGTTCAACCGACTCTCGTACAGACTTTAGCATGACAGAAATTGTGTGGGCATGCGCTCCAGCAGATTCGGCCAGTTTCCGAACTTCATCCGCGACTACGGCAAAGCCGCGTCCCTTGTCCCCGGCATGGGCGGCCTCAATTGCTGCATTCATGGCTAACAGGTTTGTCTGTGCCGCAATCTGTTGGATCAAACGACTTATCTCGATCAAGCCTTCCGATTGGTTCTCAACTTCCGAGACGTCCTTCATGACAGTATCCATGTCGCTGCGGCCATGCTCAACTGTGTCACGCAGTTCCTGAACGCTGTGTTCGTTCGACTGCAACGATTTCGTAATTGAGGCGATGTTGGCAATCATCTGCTCAACGGCAGAAGACGATTCAGATACATGCAGTGTCTGCTGTTCTATAAGACTGTCAAGTTGTTCGAGGGCTGCGACAATGGCGCGCATACTTTCACCGCTGCTCGTAACACTCTCATGTTGCGATCCGGACTGCTGGTTCACTCCCTGGATGTTGGCCGTAATCTGGTTTACTGCAGAGGCGGCTTGAGTCATATTGCTTGATAGATTCGTCCCCAGTTCGGTAAGCGCATGTGCCTGTTCTCGTACGCCTGAAAGAGTTGCCCCTATGCGTTGTGCGGTCGCATTGTAAGAAGTGGCCAAGGAACCGAGTTCATCCTGGTGTCGTATTGGTAAGCGTGTGCTCAGATCTCCCTCTGCACCGGAAATGCTCTGAAGACTCCGATCAAGCTCCATGATCGGTGCCATAACCCGTATCCGGAACAAGAGGTAGCTCAACAGCAACAGCAGTGCAAGCATACCCGATAGGACAACTATGATGGTGGTGTAGAGTTCGGCGCGCGCGCTGAGTTCATCTACCTCCGATTGGGTTCTCGCCTGAAGAATCTCCAGGAAGCGGTCAATAGGGGCCATGATGCCAGCCTTTTCGCGATGGTAGGCAGCGTCATGCATGATTCTGATTGCCATCTCACGATCGGGCGGGGCCTCGACCACGAAGTTCCCTTGGCCGTCGTCAAACAGCCCCTTGACTGCGTTCATGGCAATGGTCTCTGTAAACACCAGGGCATCTGAGTTGGCCTGGGATTCGGCAAGCAGGGCAAATTCCTCTGCGGTAAAGCCAAGTGCTTCCATTCTGTTCTGAAGCGCGTTTTGCTCACCAAATGGTCTGGGACGGTCGTTCATATCAAGGACTAGATCCCAGTAGATCCGGTGATAGTCATTTGGACGGGGGCTTTCGCCATTACGTATTGCTAGTATCTCCCAGTACATTTCCTCATACATGGGGCTTCCGCTCACCACGTAGGTACGAGCGAGACGTGTTAAATCATCTGAACTCTGCCGAAGCTCATCCGCAGCGAGATACGACCGATACCGGCTCTCATGACTTCGATCCAGAGTATTTTGATTGTCCATTAGGAGAAGTGTCATGATCATAATAGCGGCAAGAAGTAAAAAAATTCCCAGATACATCGTTGTGAAGACGGTTCCTATTTTCACGAGCTATTCCTCTGATAGTCCATATCGGCAGCACAGCGAGGAAAGTTAAACGTGGTTACTCATTTACCTACTCTGAAAACCCAGAAATATGAGAAGCGTAGTGCTTACCAAAATCAGATTTCGAACTCTACAACACTCCGTCTTCCATTGGGTGTCTCCACCGAATAGGTACCCTTAAGCTGCTCAACCAGCATCTGTACAATAGTCAGGCCAAACCCCGTCGAGTTGCGTGCCGCAGCTTCGTGATCAAGTCCGACGCCATCGTCTTCAATGCTCAGGGCTAAATGGGTGTCGGTCCTGTCCAGCTGTATTACAACATGGCCTTTGTCCCTTCCTGTGAACGCATACCTGAAGGTATTTGTTAAGAGCTCATTTATGATGATGCCAACCGGGATAAGTCTCTGCGAACTCAGGGTGAAATCTGCAAGGTTAGTTTCTATGCTTATGGTTTTGCGTTCAGCAAACACCGCCACAATGGAATCGACCAAGCTTTCTATATAGTCCTTAACCGAAAGGTCTTGATAGTCCTTGCCAATCAACAGTTTGTCGTACACGGCTTTGATACTGTGAACACGGGAGACCGCTCCATCCAGAGCAGCTTGCACTTCAGGGTTATCAGAAGACGCGGCCTTGAGTGACAGCAAGGATTCAATCTGTGCTAGATTGTTCTTTATGCGGTGGTGAACTTCTTTAAGAAGCGTCTCCTTCTCAATAAGCTGGCGCTGGATCTCTTCTTCGGCTTGTTTACGCTCTGTGACATCTTGGGCAGACCCTACCAAATACTGGATCTTGCCTTGATCGAAAACGGGGGTCAGAGTGGTATACCAGGTTTTCCTTCCGTTGGGCAGTTGCACAACTTCTTCATAGGATATAGAACGAGCAGCCTGCACGCACCGTTTGTAATCGGCGACAATCTTATCACCCAGTTCCTTTCCCATCAGCTCTTGGGGTGTCTTGTTTGCCATGCATTCTGTCGTTACCCTGGTCGTTTCGGCATGTGCACGGTTGTTCCGAATGTATCGATAGGTAGCATCATCGATCACGTCAATAAGAAACATCGCGTCCCGGGTTCCATGGAATACCGTATCGTACTCGTTTAATACCTGCTGGAGCTGTGCCTCTGCCTGCTTGCGCTCGGAAATATCTCTGGAGCTGAAAAGCAGTTTTCCTATCTCTCCGTCCTCTGCGAGAATTTTCTTTCCGGAGGTCTCTACCCACGAATAACTTCCGTCGGCACGGCGATACCGAAGCTCTACTCGGGCCTGAGTTTCATTACTGGGTAGGGTTTCCTGAAACAGAGTTTCTATCCGAGTTCGGTCTTCGGGATGCACAAAATCCAATGCCTTTTTCCCTAACAGCTGGTCGGCATTGTATCCTAAGACGTTGTGAGAATTACCAACAAATGTGTAGGTGCCGGTGTTATCAGTCAAAGCCACCAGCTCAAACAGGTTGTCAGTAATGTCTTGCAGGAGGTTTTTCTGGTCTTGGAGCTCACGCTCGAGGTTTTTGCGCTCAGTGATGTCGCGCGCAACACCGTAAATGTACTTCGTATCGCCAGTCTTGAAAAATATGCCGTTTACTTCCACCGGAATGAGAGTACCGTCCTTATGCCTATGGAGAGACTCAAATAGAACCGAGGTACCCTTTGGTTGTTCCTTCCAGAAATGGTAAAAGCCATCGGCAGGATAATTAGGGTCGATATCCGATATCTTCATGGCAAGGAGCTCTTCACGGCTATAGCCGAGCATGTCACACTCTTTTTGGTTAACGTTAAGAAAGCGCCCATCCTCGTCGAGAAGCTCTACTCCGTCAATGCTGTTGTCCATAAGGTTACGATACAAAGCCTCTCTTTCAATTAAGGCATCTTCAGCTGCCTTACGTTCCGAGATATCTCTGGCCGCAGCGTAAACCTCTGTTCCGATTCGTCTCAAACGCCACTCTATCCAGCAGTAGGAGCCGTCTCTGCAACGGAAACGGTTTTCAAAACTCGTTACATCTTCCGTGGCATCAAGCTTGGTAACCGCCTCGGAGCTTACATCCTTGTCTTCTGTATGCACAAAGTCGAGAAAGGGTTGGCCTTCGAGTTCGGCCACCGAATAACCAACTACCTTTTCCCACTCTGGATTAAGTCGAATAAACTCCCCGCCTGTGTTCGTTATACAGAGCAGGTCGAGGCTCGAGCTAAAGTAGCGATCCAGTTCTTCGTTCTTCTTGGTGAGCTCTTCCGCAGTTTGCTCATATTTACCCAGCGCCGTATTCAGGTTTTCTTTTTGTCTCTTCAGTTCCATATGGGCCTCGTAGAGACGGAAAGCCATTTTTATTGAGGCCAGAAGCACCGTTTCTCCCGAGTTCTTGAGAATGTAACCATAGGAGGTAATTCCCTCTGTCTTTTCCACCACCTCTGGTTCGGTGTGGGAAGAGAGAAATGCAATGGGCAGGTCATGTAGTGCTAGTATTCTCTCGGCAGCCTGTGTGCCGTCAATTCCAGTTCCAAGATCAATGTCCATGAGAATAAGAGAAATCTCGGGGTTGGAATTTACGGCCTCAATAGCTTGTTCGCCGTTGTGGGCGAGGATCACCTCATATCCGTGCTTCTCAAGCACTTTGGTTTCCGACATCGCAATCAGCGCTTCATCTTCCACCAGGAGAATGGTCTTTTTGATGTTCTCGTTCATGCACCAGTCCTTTTGTGGAGGATACGCGGTTCACGGGCCGGAGCTGGTGTGAGTATCTGATGTGCGCCGGAGTTGCCCGAAAATTGGGAGTATTATACCATGTGATCAGAGAAGGTGTATAAGCATTGTTTCGCTTAGATTTGTTGTCTCCGGCTAGGAAGAAGGTCTGTAACGTATCTGGCTTCCGGTATGATTTCTCTCTAAGAATGGGGCACGAAAGACAGGGAGTCCAGACTACAGTCAACCGGACGGGCATAGGTAGGTATCAAGCCCATGATACAGACTGTCCCGAGGCAGAAAATTTTCCGAAAGAAAGACGAGACCCGGGACACGTGGTGTCACCGCTCTGTAGGTATGCTCCGTGTATGGAACGAAACATACGGAGATTCAAGAAAAGGTACAGGGGCGGTTCGGCGTTTCCCCCCGCACATGATCAGTGGCTTGCGGTTCACCGGGCGGTTGCCCTCAGCTTGAGTGAGTCACTTGAGCCAAGTGAGGAACTCACACACCTGTTACTGCACGCGGTAGATGCCGAGGACATTCACAGGCTCATAGAAGACGTTGTGCTTCAAGAAATTGATCCGTCGCACCTATCACGTGTGCAGGCGCTGCAGAAGTGTGCACCGCGTGAGCTTGCCTCTGCAGTGCGCTCACTCATGAACCGGGCCGATGTAGAGCTGAACTATATCGCTGTTCCGTATCTGCGAGAGCGGCTTGCCGAGCGCGTCGTACCGGGCGGCGATATTCCCATGCCCGAGGTTGCCGCGGAGATTGCCGAGCTGCTTGAGCTCAGTGATGAGGAGATCACGATTCTTGTGGCACTCCACGTTATCGGGGAGTCCGGCGACCTGCAAGGTTGTCTGCGAGATGAAAACGGGCGCGAGGCGCTGCGCGCGGTAGCCAAGACTGCCGGTTGCAGTGTGGCCGAGTTCAGTGAGCTTACCCGCAACGGTTCACGGCTGTATAACTACGGCCTGGTTCAGTACCGCGGACATCGCGATAGCTGGGACGATATTAACCTGAGTGCGCCCCTCATGTACTCCTTTATCTCAGGCGGGGTCGATGACCTACGCGCTGGGCTCTTCACCGAGCCGCGGCGTGCAGCGTACGTGCCGGAGGAGTTTGCGGTACCCACGAGTGAGTGCAGTGTCATGGCTGGCGTCCTCAAACGTTCGGGCGCGCTGCTTCTTGCCGGGAGTCCGGGAGTAGGTAAGACCGAGTTTGCCTACGCATTAGCCGAGGCGCAAGGCAAGCACATCCGTGCCCTCACGGTAGACGTCTCCGGGCTCTCTATGTTTCCGAGTCGTGAGTCAAGCTCGCGCGACAGGTTGCTCCTCACGCGCATGGCACAGAGCCTCATTGACCCAACAACCGAGGTGCTGCTCATAGATGAGGCAGATGCCTTACTGCAAGGGGCCGGAGGATTTCTTTCTATGCTTGGAGGCGGCAGCTACGACAAGGCCGAACTGAATGAACTGCTGGAAGAGCTCAAGGTTCCCAGCATCTGGATTACAAATGCTATCTCCCGCATTCCTGCCTCTGCAATGCGCCGCTTTGGTCACGTGTATGACTTTCCACGGCCAGACCTGCGAACCCGTGAGCGCATGCTCAGCGAACGTTTAGCGCAGCAGGAAGTCTCTACCGCCCCGCGCTTTGCTCGGAGCACCGCGCAGCGTTATGACTTGAGCCCAGCGGCAATAGAGCGCCTGGTCTCTGTGATGAAGGCCGCAGATGACCCGGCCGTGGCCGCGGAGGATTACCTGCAGGCAGCATCCGGCGGACCTCTCTCAGAAGAGTTTCGCATCTTACCCGCACCGGCGGGAGAGTTTGACCCACAGTTGTGTGCGGCAGTCCCACCAGCAACGGAACTGCTGACCGATGTAGTGCGCCGTAGCGAGGCCGGTCGTGGGGTACGGCTGCTCTTTGCTGGCCCTCCTGGCGGGGGTAAGACCCAGTTTGCGCTCTACCTTGCCGCCGAGCTTGGACGTGAGGCCATGCTCCGTAGACCGTCGGACCTTCTGAGTCCTTACGTGGGAGTAGCAGAGAAGCAGATTGCCGCCATGTTCCGTGAGGCGCGGCAGAGTGGAGCCGTGCTTGTGTTGGATGAGGCCGACGCCCTCTTGGGCAACCGAGCGAACGCACAGCGCAGCTGGGAACTGAGTCAGGCTGCCGAGTTCCTGCAGGGAATACAGGAGTTCCCAGGCATTCTCATTGCCTGCACCAACCGTGTTGAGCACATAGACCCGGCCCTGCGCCGCCGCTTTCACCGGCACGCACATTTTGGGGCCCTGCGTGCGGACATGCTCCCGGCCGCCCTCGGGCGCTTCTTCCCTCAGTACAGCTGGGCCGCTGAGCAGGCCGCTGAGCAGGCCGCTCTCAAGCGGCTATGCGCTGGGCCAGCACTCATGATGAGCGATATAGCTACCGCAGCCGATGTGCTTGCGTTTTCTGATGAGCCAAAACTGAGCCCGGATCGCATTGTGGAAGAGATCCTCTCTAACGCAAGCGCTCGCGACATGACACGCAGTGTTGGGTTTTAGGGTTAGGGCCGCAGCCCTGCGCATTCGGGGTCACAACGAGGAAACCGTTGTACTTCTGTTGTAACTTATCTCTGGGAGAGGCGAAACGAGAGCTGAGTCTACTGCCACTATCGATCAAGCCCCAGAAGGTGGGGTGGCTATTGGGCAATTTGTCCGGAAGTTCGATTGGGAGATGGTCTTCGCGGTCTGTCCGCCGACGTTGTTCGAGAGACCGTTTCTATAGGATGAAACGAACGGAACCTGAGAGCCGTCTGCGGAGAAGTGGCTGTCATCTGAAGCGTGAAGGTAGATCTCATTCCATCTGGATCAATCCCCAATCTGAAGTAATCGAGTTCTCTTGGCGTTTGCGCATTTACATTGCTATCACGCACGGGTATCATTGAATCATGACGGTACGGTACGTTTACTGGCAAGAAAAAGATCACTGGCTTGGCCACCTTGAAGAATTCCCCGACTATTGGACTCAAGGCCAAACAATCGAGGAGCTTAAAGATCATCTGCGTGACCTTTTTGAGGATCTTTCTCAGGATCGAATCCCTGAAGTCCGCCGCATTGCGGAGTTGGAAGTCCGTTGAAAAGAAGGGATCTCGTTAAGCAACTTGAAGCGGCGGGGTGCGAAATGATCCGTCATCGGGAGATCAACGAGATTTTGGCCAAACATATTCTTAACAAATTGACCAAATAGAAGCTGTTGCGAGCCTACGGGCCGCCTCCAGTGCTCTCGGCACATCGTGTGCCTCGGCGCTCGCCAGC
>REEM01000186.1 GCA_007695055.1 Spirochaetaceae bacterium
TGGATTTTGATCTGGAAAGCATGCTTGACGACTTTGGCCTCTCATGGGCACTTCGGGCTCACGAAAAGGAACTGGAGCTGCTTACAACTATAGCCCCCGATGTTCCTCGCTCACTCACCGGCGACCCGGGGCGGCTGCGACAGATACTTACCAATCTGGTTGGAAACGCAATTAAGTTCACCGCTGAGGGCGAGATTGTGGTTCGGTGTGCTGTCCAGTCCAATACAGCAAGAAAGGTAACGCTTCTCTGGTCAGTTCGAGACACAGGAATTGGTATTGCGAAGGACAAGATTGACATTCTCTTCGACTCCTTCACCCAGGCAGACTCTTCTATGACGCGGAAGTTTGGTGGCACCGGGCTTGGACTGGCAATTTCCAAGCAGCTTGTTGAGGCCATGGGTGGCCAAATTGGAGTGAGTAGTGAGGAAGGGAAAGGAAGCGAGTTCTGGTTCACAGTCCAGCTTGAAAAGCGTGATAGCATGGCACGGCTGGCCGAGGGCCCAGCTATTGAGTTACAGGGGCTCCGTGTTCTCATAGTAGACGACAACGAAACGAATCGTGAGCTGCTGCTCCGAGTATTCAGCTCCTGGAAGATGCGTCCCGAGGCGGCCGCAGACGGCGAGGCAGCCCTTCAACAGCTGCAGCAGGCTTTAACCGAAAATGATGCCTTCCCGGTGGCGGTGGTCGACATGCAGATGCCCGGCATGGACGGTGAGACCCTCGGTCGCGCCATACAGGAACAAGCCGAGCTCCGGCAGACCTGCATGGTCATGCTTACCTCGCTTGGTGCACGCGGGGACGCGGCACGACTGTCGGAGATTGGCTTTGCGGGGTATCTCACCAAGCCGGTGAGAGAGCGTGAACTGCGTGGCGTCATGCTTCAAGTGCTGCGTTCACATTCGGTCGGAAGGCCTGAGGCGCCCGGAGTTGTCGGTGCCTCGAGACCGCCTATGGCTAACCGGCATAGTGTACGCGAGTTGTCTGACAGGTTCGCCGGGCGGGGCCTCCGAGTTCTCGTTGCTGAAGATAACGTCACCAATCAGACGGTAGCGCTTGGAATCCTGAACAAGCTTGGTCTTCAGGGTGAGGCAGTTGCGAACGGGGAAGAAGTGCTCAAAGCGTTGGAAATGATCCCCTACGATCTTGTGCTCATGGACATGCAGATGCCCGAGATGGACGGTGTGGAGGCTACGCTCCGCATACGTGATCCTCGTTCATCCGCTCGAAACCCGGCGGTACCGATCATTGCCATGACCGGTCATGTGCTGCTTGAAGATAGGGAGCGATGTCTCAATGCAGGAATGAACGACTATCTCTCAAAACCTGTACAGCCCCATGCGCTTGCGGAGAAGCTGGAGAAGTGGTTGCCCGTAGCCACATTAACCGTGCCAGCCAGCCAACCGGAATCAGGATGGACAGAGTTGGATAAAGATCAAGCTACAGGCTCAGCTTCTGGGACGCCTGTCTGGGAGCGGGAGATAATGTTTGAGCGCCTGTTTCATGATGAAGAGACAATTCAAGAGGTGCTTACGACTTTTCTTGAAGAGTCGGAACGAATGATGAGCGATGTCACAGAAGGGCTGAAGACCCAAGACGCCCCAGCGGTCGCTCGTGCCGCTCACCTGGTGAAGGGAGTGGCAGGCACTCTGTGTGCCCCCACGCTCCAAGATATAGCAAGAGAGTTTGAGGACTCTGCACGAAAAGGTCAGCTTGATGTGCCGACATCTCGTCTTACTGAGTGGAAGGCCGCATTTGCCCACCTACAGAACGACGTCCAGGGGCATGTAACAGCTACATAGCTTCTGCAACAAAACTGAGTTCAAGCTCGACCTGTTCACCGACGCTTGCAATTGAGGAGCGCCCACCAACATAGGGAATTGAGATATCAAAATCGTCCCAGAGGATGGTAGTTGTGGCGCTGCCGGATATACGCTCCTCCGAGTCGATGAAAACCTCCATGTCAAACGACACTGAGGAGGTCACGTCTCGAATCCTAAGGTCTCCGGTTACTACCAGATCAAGCCGGTCTCCCGGGGCAAAGCTGTCAGGCGTGCCAGATACAGATCGTGGATCAAAGGTGGCAAACTCGAACTCGTCGCGCGCACTTTCCAAAATGTATGCCCGTATGACGCGGTCGCGCTCCGAATCACTGAGTGAGGAACTGCTTGGCCGTACGTCCTCAAGATGAAAATCTACCGTACGTGTTCGAATGCTCCTCATATTTATCTCGAACTGGCCAACGTCTACCGTTCCCTGCTCAAAGGACAGAACGAAAGAGCCGTCAATCTGGTCGGTGGTACCCTCGACCTCGGTTTCCCGGTTGAATATCACCTCGTCTATTAGGAAGCGCGCCTGTGACTGCTCGGCATCTCCGGAAACTACCCGGTACTCAATGGAACCAAGTGTCCGATCTTCCGGTTGTATACGTTCAGCCTCAACCGCACGTGTCGGCTCGGCTGTCCCTGCCCGATATCCCGTGTATATGCGGAGTCCGACGGCCACAACGAGTACCACGCCCGCAACTGCAAATAAAAGGCTGTAGATTGTCTTCTTTTTCATGCGTTAATAATACTTACAAGAAAGTCCATAGGGCAAAGGTTGTCGGGGCGTAATTCCGAAACCGCGTCTCGGAAGTCATTTAGTTCGAACTCCACCTGTTGCTCTGTAAACTGTGCAAGCTCATGGAAGCGTATTGTCGACAGCAAGCGCGTTCTGCTGGCATTTGTACTCCACTTGGAACGACTGTCGGTACCGTGAACTTCGTACAGGTATGTTCCGGCAAGATTGAACTCCCAATTGGCGGGATGCGGGAGTGGCACGCTCGCTCCCGTTATGTAGGGATGAATGTCAGTAAGGTCGTCCCGAAACTGGAAGGCCCTTCCTAAAGCAAGCCCCGCACGCTGTGCCGTGATTTGCTCCGATGATGGGGCACCGGCAAGAAGCAATGCTATGCTGAGAGGGGCGACAAATGAGTAGTACCCCGTTTTCCGGTCGTAAAGCGTCTTGAGCCGTTCGGTACTGGGCAAGGGTGCATTCTTGTGCAGAAACTCCATATCCATTGCCTGCCCAGCAATAGTCGTTAGGGAAATACGCCGAACGGTACTCAGAATTTCACGTGCGATATCGAAATCATGAACTGTGTCGACGAGCACAGAGTGTGCAATGGTGTGGAGAATGTCGCCAGCGAGAAGTTCGTAGTGGTGCGCTGGTGTGACCGCGTACGTGTCTTTCGGGGTGTTCTGGTGCCGAACTCTTGATACCCCATCTAGTCGGTCGTCGTGTAGCAGTGCAAAAATGTGCAGCAGCTCGGTTGCAGCAGCTACGCGCATGAGCACAGTTCTGTTTGTATAACCATAAGCACAGGCAGTTTCAACGAGCAGTTGAGGCCGAATGCGTCTACCGGGGCGCGTTATGTAGCTCCGGAGTGTTGTGGTAAGTGTAGGGCTATGGTCTCCTAGTTCGTGAACAGCTATTTCCTGTTCTACAATCCGGATCATTTCGTTTTCAATTTCCTGCGGGGTAATGGTGGTCATCCTGTGAACACAAGCCCCTCAAGTACCAGTGCGCCAAGAAACAGCGAACTGAATACTATATGCACAAAGGCGCAGGACAAAGGAAGCAAAGCCAAGGCAGCAGATTCTTTGGCTCTATAGACTTTTTTCATAAGACGTACAGCTGGAATCAGCGCTCCAAAGCTAAGGATTGCTACAGGGTGTAAGGTTCCAGTACCCACAAGCCCCACCGTGACCGCGAAGGGAGCAAGCAGTAGAAAGGAGAGTAGATGTTTGGAAGCTCGACGCCCAATGAGACCGGCAAGGGTCAGGATTCCTTCAACCTTGTCGGTTTCCACGTCGCGAAGATTGTTGCCGTGCATGATTGCAGTCACCAAGAAGGCCACTGGCAGGCTCACCGCAACAGCGTACATGGGTATGGCGCCTGTCAGGGCCCATGTTCCCATAGCAACCATGGCGGGCCCGAGCAGCAAAAAGACCACTATATCGCCAAGTGCCAGGTATTTTAAGCTCAGGTGCCTACTGGTGTAGAAGTACGCTGCGCTCGCGGCGACAATTCCAGCACCGACAAAAACCGGCCCCCGCCAGATACCTATTGTGACCCCAACAAGAACACCCACAGCAAAATAGATGTGTCCTGTTCTATGCATGAATTTGGGAGTGACTAATCCCCGCGTAAGAAGGTGGGTGGGATCCACGTCTCCTTCGCTATCAACTCCGTGGATGTAGTCGTAGTAGTCGTTGAGCACGTTGGTGCCTGCGTGAAACAGGACACCAGCGACGGCAAACAAAGGGAAGGTCACCCACAGCGGCGCGCTGAGCTCCCCTTTCCGTTGCATGACGAACACGACTGCGGCGGCGAGCAGTATCGGCATAAGGGAGGCAGTGAAGGAATAGGGACGCAGCGAGAGAAACCACACCTTCACCGAGCTCGCTATTGCGGCCCTGGTCATTCTGGAGAGCCCTCTTGGTCAGGCCTGTCCGCGGCTCTGCCGAGGTAGAGTGCAGTCTTGATAAACTCCCAAGCCTCTACCAATCCGAAATGCCGGAAACCCGACATGAAGTAATGGATTCGCAATCCGAGTTTGCCTCCAACCGGAATAACTCCAAACACCTTTCCCAGACTCATGTCTCCCAGCGGAATAACCCAACCCAGATCTACCGGGTGAAATGGCCGTGGCTTGCGGCCCTTCATTATCCGCACACAATTGTCGGCTGCTCGGCTTCCTGAGTAGTAGGCAAAGTTAACCGCCCGCCGCAGAACCGACGCTCCGTCGCTCAGCGCCGCCGAATCCCCCGCTATGAACACATTAGGGTGATCGGGGAGCTGTAAATACTCGTTGGTTTCAAGTCGTCTGTCGCGTGTTTGCTCAAAGCTCCCAGCTATATGCTCGTTCGCGCCCTGCATGCCAGCGGTCCAACACACAACTGGATTATCTATGGTGGTGCCGTCGGAAAGCGTGGCCTGCGTTGAACTCAGCTCCGCAAGGGACACGCCAGTCCGTAATTCAACGTTTATGCTTTGAAGATAGGTGCGGACTTTTTGCCGTCCTTTCGCTGAAAGAAATGTGAGAATATCGCTTGCTTTCTCAACTACAAGAATAGACAGCCCGGAACGCAGCTCCGTGTATCCATGGTTCGCACACGCGGCCGCCTCCAGTCCGGTATAGCCAGCACCAACGACCACAAGTGTTGCGTGGTTTTTGTCTCGTGCCTTGTGAGTGAGTTCAGCGCGAAGAGCCTCGGCAGCGGGATACGAATGAAGCGTGTGTAGTGTTCCAGATTTAGGGGCGAATCCAAAAAATGCTGGTTTTGATCCGGTAGCTACTACCAAGTAGTCATACCGGTATGTTTCTTTTGTCCCAGTGATGAGCTTCGCTGTGAAATCCATACTGGTGATCTCGTCCTGCACCAGCCGAACGCGCTGCGGGAAGATATCGGCTAACTCTCGCGTTACCGCGGGTCTGGGTACCCGGCCGGAGAGTAGATCTGGGAGCGCCGGTAGCATGGTGGCATAGGTGTTTGTATCTATGAGGGTGAGCTCCGCGTCGGGCGCCCTCTTGAGAAAGGCTTTCGTAGCTTGCAGGCCAGCAAAACCGGCACCAAGCACAATGATCTGTGTTCTTTTACTCATACTTCGCCGAATATACGGTCGTACTCTCAAGCCGACAACACGAATCTCTTGCGTTCAGACGCTTCCCGCGCAAGACCCCGTTGGGCTCCGGTTTTAAAAAAAAGCTCGGAGAGCTCCTTTTGCGCGCCGATAATGCCCTATATGATGCAAAAAGGGTGGGCACGAGCAGGTCCTTTTACGCGCAAACTCACCTCATTGACGGCCTTGGCAGCATTGCTGCTCGCTCTGGCTGCTCTGCCACTTGCTGCACAGACAGGTTCTCTTTTCACCCAGTCACAGCTTTTTCACGAGCATGGTAGCGTTATGCTGGTCATTGATCCAGAGGACGGCAGAATAGTTGCGGCGAACAGGACGGCCCGCGAGTTCTACGGGTACCCAGATCTGCTTGAGCGCAGCATTAACGAGATCAACCAGCTGACCGACGATGAGATTTCCCAGGAGATGCGCCTGGCGGAGACTCAGCAACGCAACTACTTCAATTTTGAGCACGTTACACTGGAAAGTGGACTTCGTTATGTAGAGGTCTATTCATATCCGGTAGATATCAACGGCGGCACCTACCTTTTCTCAATCATTTTTGACATCACTGAACGCGTTGTTGCCGAGCAAACCATTGTCAAACTGAGGCGTACTCTACTCGCAGCAGCAGGTGCAGGTATAACTGTAGTTCTGGTTACGCTTGTACTCATGATCTTACGCATGCGAGGGCGGCTGGGATCTACCCAGCGCTCCTTGGAGCGATCGCAGTTCAGGTATCGCGCCTATGTAGACAATGCTCCGCTGGGCATTTTCGTTACCGACAGAAATGGTAGGTACGTTGAGGTCAACGATGCCGCCTGCCGCCTCACCGGATATGAGAGTGAAGAGTTGCTCAGCATGACAATAGCTGATCTCATTCACCCAGATGACCAGTCAACTGCTGAGCAGCACTTTCATAGCCTGCTCAGGGGCAACCCAGTTCGCGAGGAGCTCAGGCTTCGCACGAAATCTGGAGAGATGCGTTGGTGGAGCATAACTGCAACACAGCTATCCGAGGACCTTTTCCTGGGTCTTGCAGAGGATGCTACCGAACGTAAGTTGGCTGAGCAGGCTCATGTGACGCTCGCAGCTGTTGCGGCCAACCTTCAGGGTTACACTACCGAAAACATCGATATCGCCCAGATCCTTAGCACCGTCTGCAGTCTCTCGGGTGCTACACATGCAAGCTATACTGGTTCCTGGCCGAACCCGGGTTGCGGTTCCAATCCCGGGCCAGCCCATTTTACCCAAGAGGAGACGGCCGATCCCGGGCCAGCCCATTCTACCCAAGAGGAGACAGCCATTCGTGTTCCAGTGGCAACCGACCAGCGTGGTTTTGGAGACCTGGCGTTGCATTTTCCTGCGGGGCAGGTCCTTCGCAATCCTGTCTTGCTTGAGACATGTGCAGGAATGCTGGCAATCACTCTGGCCCGTATAGAGACAGAGGCCCGCAATGCCCAACTTGTTCACGAAAAGGAACGGCTACTCAAAGAGGTTCAGCACCGCGTGAAAAACAACATGAGTGCTATGAACGGGCTTCTGGAGTTGCAAACCTACTCACTCGCCAACGAAGATGCTGTGGATGCGATAAAGGAAGCACAGAGCCGCTTTCATAGTCTCGGGGTTCTCTATGAGCAGCTGTTTAGAGGTGAGGCTTTGGACAGTGCGTCTCTTTGGGAATACCTCTCGGAGCTGGTGCGCAGAGTTGTAGAGGTCTTCCCGGCTATTCCTGGGCTTCAGGTTGTGGTAAATGCCAGTCCTCAACAGTCTGACTCGAATCAACAACAGAGCTCTGACGCCGGGGCGCTTGAGGACGCACGGTGCATGCTTGATGCAAAGAGATTATCTACAATTGGGTTGATCGTGAATGAACTCATTACCAACGCTATGAAGCACGCATTTCGACCGGACGTTGAATCCGACGCGGTATCTTTTGAGGGTGCAGCTATCCACCGTCTCCTTCAGGTTGATGCTCGCTGTACTGACGACCATATTGAGATCTCTGTAGCTGACAACGGCCCCGGAATCCCGGAATCCTATGATCTACACACTCCTTCCGGCTTCGGACTTGGAATGGTTCGCGAACTGGTTACCCAGTTGAACGGAGAGATACGTCTTGAGTCTAACATCATAGCCCAGGGAGGAACGGGAGCGCGCATTGTGTTCTCATTTCCCCAGTGACCGACCACCTGCGACGAACTCAGCTTGTGCGCTGCAAGCAGCGGTATCAAGTGCCTCAAATACAACGGCTGGCCCTTGATATGAGTGTTATTTATGACGCATACTCCTTTCCACGATCCGCGTTTTTCTGGAGGTGGTGAGTGAATTGGATAAACAGCTTCTGCGGTGCCTTCCCCCATCATTCATTTGGCATTGTGGGTGCGGCTGTTTTGGTGCTGCTCGTTGCTCCGCTCGAAAGCCATGCTCAAGACACCCTCATCTATGCACCACTCCCGCTTACCAATGCGGAGAGTGTGGTTGCTCAGAGCCGAGATCTCGTCCGCTACATTGAACACAGCCTTGGTCTCACTATAGTGATCCAGTATGAACCAGATTACGCCACGATCCTGGATAAGTTTGCTCGGGGTGAAATCCATCTGGTGCATCTTGGGCCTCTGCCGTACATCGTTTTGCGGGCCGTGACGTCCAGCGCAGAACCTCTAGTCTTTTTTCGAGAACCTGACGGTCAGGCCAGCTATACCTGCTCTCTGGCCACAGCCATGGACAGCAATACTGAGCCCGCAACAACCGAGGGGCCGGTCGCGCTTACCCAAGCCCTTTCTACCTGCGGCTTTCTCATTACTCAGCACTTGCTGGGTAGTGCGGGTAGAGACCTGAATCAGTTACCTTACATGTATCTGGGTTCTCATGAGGAGGTAGCTCTGGCCTTAGTCCGTGGTGAGTTCGCCATTGGAGGCGTCAAGACCGTGATCGGACAAGGTTATGAGCACATTGGACTGCGTCTTGTGATGGAGGGGCCGGAATATCCGGGCTTTGCGTTGGTTGCCAACAGTCAGCTGCTGGATGAAAACACCCGAGAAGACTTGGCGAAGCTCCTATCTGCTACTCCGGACAAGGTTTTTGACGACTGGCAGGGACTGGGTCGCTGGGGTATGGTCAAGGCCAGCGACTCTGCGTACAACGAACTACGATGCCTGGAAGCCATTGCCACAATGCCAAGTTGCGGTGGGCTTGACTGCGCTGTGCTCCAAGCACTGCAGCACGATCTGTGTGAAGCCCTGCCATGATTATTCGCTATCGTAGTCTTGCAGCATTCGCACTCGTGCTTGTTGGTTTGTGGTTGATCATTTTTGCATATCTTCACAGCGAGTGGCAGCAGGGCCAGGAGCGGTATCTGGACGCCCAGGTACGGACTCAAGATGTTGCCTGGAGGGCTGTGCTGAAACTGCATCAGACCGGAATGCAGTCCTACTTTGAAACACATCTGACTCGCCCCGAGGTAATAGATCAGCTTGAACGCGCTCTGGACAAAGACCAGGAAGTTGAAGCAAGAATGGTACTGTACCGGCTTATCTGGCCGCTGTATAGCGCTCTCGCAGAAGGCAGACAGGTGCAACAGCTGCATTTCCACACACCTGAAGGCCGTAGCTTCCTGCGCCTGCATGCACCGCATCTCTCAGGCGACGCACTAAGTGAGGCCCGGTATTCTATACGAGTTGCCAGTCAGGAGCTCCGCACTGTTGTGGGCTTTGAAGCTGGACGCTTGGTTTCAGGCTT
>REEM01000114.1 GCA_007695055.1 Spirochaetaceae bacterium
AAGACCGAGCACCTTGAAGGTACTCGGCCATTTTTGATGCGGCGAACTGGACTTGCCCTACGGTCGGCATCATCGTGATGCCTCCCTGCGGGCCGCCTCGGATGCTAAACCAACATCGTGTTGGTTTGCGCTCGCCAGCTCGCGCCGCATCCTCGTTTCAAGTCCAGTTCGCTGAGCGGACACAAAAAAGCTCCCCTTCCGGGGAGCCTTCAAAATGCGGCGAACTGGACTTGAACCAGCACGAGCTTAACGCCCACTAGGCCCTCAACCTAGCGTGTCTACCAATTTCACCACCGCCGCATGTGTGCCGCATCTTAGCCAAAAACTGCGCTGTGTGTCAACTACGGTACGAGAATTCCGGCGCCAAAGCGGTTTTGATCCATGCTCAGACTCGCGTTAGATAATACAACAAAACTAGTAATATCTAACGTGACCCTGATAGTACCGCGTAAAAAGAACCAGCAGTGTGCGCCAGGTTGTGGAACAGGTTGTGGAACAGGTTGTGCGCCAAGTTGTGGAACAGGCGCACGCGCCGGGCCCGTTCACCAGCCTGAAGCAGGGGCCGTGAAGCAGGGGCCGTGTGGAATTAAGTTGCTGTGCTTCTGTTCGCACGGCTTTATTCGCGTTACAATTGGCTGGATAGGAGGAACATCTGAGCAAGCTAGCAAAAGAACGTATTTCTGACGGCAAGGCCGGGAGCGGCTTTCCAATAAAGACCATTGGGCTTGTGGCCCACGATAACAGAAAACAGGACATGGCAGAGTGGGTTGAGTGGAACTATGAGTCCTTGCGGCCGCACAAGCTGGTTGGCACCGGGACAACCGGTAAGTTGGTCATGGAGGCACTCAAACGACAGAGCGCTATTCGTGGTGTCGTGCCAGCGCCCAAGGTCAAACGGCTTAAGAGCGGCCCGTTAGGGGGTGATCAGCAGCTGGGAGCCATGATCGCTGATGGAAAAATCGATATGCTCATCTTCTTGTGGGATCCCATGCAGCCGCAGCCTCACGATGTCGATGTGAAGGCATTGTTGCGCATAGCGGTACTCTACAACGTGCCCATAGCTAACAACAGGGCTACCGCAGATTTCCTGGTCTCAAGCACGCTCTTTAACAGTGAGTATCAGCCGGTTGCAAAGGATTACAGTGGCTATACCAGGCGAGCGTTGCCCGGTGTAAAAGAGCCGGATCCCGCTCAAACTCCGGTGCCGGGCTCAAAGACTGTGGCCCAGGGCGGTGCTAAGTCTGCGAGTCGTGCGGGCACTACAGATGAAGGGTCGGGGCGACGTCGGAAAGCATGAATAATTTAGGACTTCGGAATCTAAACAAAATGCTTGGTCTTCTTTATATCATGGGACTCCTTGTTTTTGTGGCGGTCGATGTAGCGGCGGGCGACAGCACCCGCAAGGCAGCGGGCCACTCGGGCATTGAGGAGCTGGTAGCTCTCTTTGATCTGGTTGCGGCTGGGAGGCGAACCGAGGCAAGCAATTCGCTCGGCGGGTTGTTCTCGGCTGGGTTCTTGCGCGATGTAGGCTCCCAAAGCATTCTTGGAACCGTGCAACGTATTGCTGAAGAACACGGCTCGGTACAGGCCGTTTCTGCCACGCCGGAACCGAACGAATATGAACTGCTCTTTGCCGACGACATGGTACTCGCTGTGGGCCTGCATGTGGAGGTTGACGCGGAGGAGGAAGGACGCATTGGCGGCATCCAACTAGGGCGACCCCGAACGCTTGAGCGTCTGCTACAGGATAGAGTTCAGCGATTCGCTTCGGTGCATTGGGACACAAGGGTGTTCGTGGCGCCGTTTGGCGACGACACCCTTATTGAGTTTGACGGCCGCGTGGATTCAGGTGGCCCCGCGGATAACGAGCTATCTAGTGGTGATCTGCGGCAAGACCGAGACCGGCGCCGCGCCGAGCAGTCGGTGGTCATGTATCCAGGACAAGAACTCGAACACCTTCGGCTTGTCCTGCGAGTGGTGCGTGCAGTTGTTGACGGTAACATGGAACTCTCCAACGTTGTGCGGCTCAATGCTTCGTACATTGCAGAGGAGGGATTGCTCAGCGAGAAGGCGCCGGGGACACCGTACACGCTCTATAGCCTGAGCGAGTATCTTCTGTTTGAAAAGGATGAGACCGCTCAACGCCACCTTGAAGCGGCGCTGCGTGCCCAGCGTGGAGCGGCGCGTACTGAAATAGACTGGAGTTACCGGTCCTTGTACGAGTTACTTGAGCGCTCTACGGTACTCGGTGGCCGGGGCTACTCGCCCATAGACCACCTGCTCCATTCTTTCTTCTTTGTGGAGGCCGCTGGTGCAGATGCTGCGGCGGTCATGCTTGTTCCCGGACGCAACGGCACCACTCACTACGTAGCGGTGTCACAACATGACCCAGACCAAGAGCCAACGCCGGAGTCATTACGCCGCGACCTTGAGTTGCTTGCGGTGCCGCTCCGGCTTTTGCCCTAAGCGCGCTCGCGGCAGCACTGTCGCCGCGAGCCCGGGCAGGGAGCCCGGCCCACGCGAGCCCCGCCCATGGGCGGCTTACTGCAATCCGCTTTCCAGCTCCCCAACCAGGCCCGCAAAGAGATTCAAGGCCTCTCGCACCGGTTCGGGCTTGGTCATGTCGACGCCAGCAACACGCAGTGAGTCTATAGGGTAGCGAGATCCGCCCGAGCGTAGGAAGGCTTGGTAGGCTTCCAATGCGCCGGGTTCTCCCCGCAGCACGCGTCCCGAGAGCGCAATGGCCGCCGATATTCCGGTTGCGTATTTATACACATAAAAGGCCCGGTAGAAGTGGGGTACCCGCAGTCCTTCCAGGTCGTCGTTTGGCAGCAGTTCCACCTCTGGTCCAAAGTACTTCTCCAACAGCTTGCGGTACTCGGCTCGAAACACATCCAAGGTCACTGCGCCGCCGTTCTCCACAATCTCGTGGGTGCGTTTCTCAAACTCGGCAAACATGGTCTGGCGGATGAGGGTACCCAGGATATCGTCAATCTGCTTGTTTACGAGGTACAGTCGCAGCTTTTCGTCCTTGGCTTCACGGCGCATTTTGTCGAAGAGAAGCTGCTCGTTAAATGTCGATGCGACCTCGGCCTCAAAGATTGTGTAGTCGTAGTGCTGGAACGGGTTGGCACGAACCGAGAAGTAGCTGTGCATGGAGTGTCCGGCTTCGTGTGCCAATGTGAAGACATCGCCCAGAACGTCCTCTTTGTAGTTCATGAGAATGTAGGGATATCCGTCGTAGGAACCGGCCGAGAATGCCCCAGAGCGTTTGCCCTTGTTCTCATAGCGGTCTACCCAGGCTCCAAGTAGGCCCTCACGCAGGGGGTCTACGTACTCGGCCCCGAGTGGATCAACGGCTCCCACCACCTGCGCTACGGCCTGCTCATAGCTATGGCGCACGGTTAGCTCAGAAACCAGTGGCACCTTGGTGTCGTACAGATGCAGTTTGTCCAAACCAAGAACACGACGGCGGAGTGCATAATAGCGGTGTAGATGCGGTAAGGCTTCGTTCACTGCATCTATGAGTGAGTCATAGACTGCTACCGGCACGTCATCTACGAACAGCGCCGCCTCACGTGCGGAAGGGTAGTTGCGAACCTTGGCCTTGTAGATATCAAGCTGAATGCTGCCTGCGTAGAGGCCAGCGAGTGCGTTCTTGTGATCTTCAAACTCGCTGTAGAACTTGGTATGGGCTTCTTTTCGCACATCACGCTGGGGGTGCAGCATGAGTGAGCCATAGGCCGACTGAGAAAGATCCCGTTCACCCTCGGGGGTGTGTACCGTACCAAACTTCATGTCTACGTCGGTGAGTGCACCGAAAACCTTGCTTGAAGTTTGGTTGGCTTCTTGCTGCATGGCCAGTAGACGCTCCTCGGCCGCAGAGAGAACATGCGGCTTGAGGCGCAGAAGTTTCCGAAGCGCTATCTCATAGGGCGCGACCCGCTCATGGCGCAGATACTCCTCCATGCGCTCATCCGCAATGGCCTGTATCTCGGGCGCCTGAAACCCCGCGGCGGCCTCGGCCTTAGTCGCAGCCTGCATAAACCGCGCAAAGCGGTCTTGCGCTGCAGAAGCGCCCAGATCCTCGCTCATTCGCAGGTGAGCGTAGTATCCAAGCCGTTCGGCCTTGCGTTCGAGCTCGGTGCTGAACTCCAGCCAGGCGGCCAGGTTTTCGGCCGAGTTACCCAGGGTGCCCTCAAACTCACTAATGCGTGGCAGGGATTCTTGATACTCCCGAAGGGCCTGCTCCCAGTCCTCCTCGCGGGCAAATAGGCTGCTGAGATCCCATTGATCCCCGGCAGGAACATCTTGTCGTTGTGGTATGGTGCTTGTTGTGCTCATTCAGTGAAGCTACTCGCCGGTGCGCCTATCGTCAAGTGCGGCTCCGCTTCCAGCACCGCCCAGCACCGCCCAGCACCGCCCAGCACCGCCCAGCACCGCGCTCGTGCCAAGCCACCCGCATTGGCTACAGCTCTAGCATGGGCGCAATGCGGGCAGCAGCCTTGCCGCGGTGGGACAGCTTGTTTTTCTGTTCGGCCGAGAGCTCGGATACCGTGAGACCCTCATCCGGCAGGAAAAAGACTGGGTCGTAACCAAAGCCGCCGCTTCCCGTAGAGGGGGCAACGCTGATCTGACCTTCCCAGGTCTCCTGGCATAGAGAAAAACGCTCGGGACTCCAGAGCAGCACAATAGCACATACATAGTGGGCAGAGCGCGCGCCGGGATCAGTGACAGAGGCCAAATCCCGCAGCAGCAGCGCCGTACGTTCGGCGTCGTTCCGTGGCGCCTGCTCACGCTCAGCACCGTAACGTGCAGAAAGAATTCCGGGGCCGCCGCCCAAGGCGTCAACACATATTCCGGAGTCATCTGCAAGAATGGGAGGAACGGCGGTGCCCGTCCCTTGCAGCTGCAGTACCGCTGCATGCAGGGCACGGGCCTTGATAAGTGCATTTCCGTGAAAGTCCGGTGCATCCTCAATTGGTGAAAAACCCAGTACGCCAAAGTCCGGGGGTGTAAGGAGGCGGTGCCTGGGAAAGAGGGCAGACATTTCGCTCAATTTGTGTGCATTGCCTGAGGCAAGTAGAATATCCATGGTCGCTCATTCTACGTAGGGAGCAGCCTTTTGTGAAGTCTCAATCTCACAGAGAGCACCGCGCAGTGCATAGAGCCCGCTGTCAATTGACCCTTTCGGAATACCAAGAACAGCCGACAGATCTCTATTGGTGGGTGTACGCGGGACCCGTTCTATGAGGGCGACAACTGCTCGCAACCGCTCACGTTGTAACTGAGTCTGTCTAACGTATCGTTGGCGAGTCTTCTCGTCGTTACTTGCGGACATCTGTATTTCCAGACATCGAAGCTGCAGATAGGCCCTGTTTCGTCTGTGCTGCAGAAGCGCCAGCCGACGTCTACGGCAAAAGGTGCGTTCACGGAGCTCGGTCCAGCATTGAAAGAGGTATTCATAACGATACCCGGTCAGGATTGCTAGCTTCTCTAAGTGATGCGGCTCCAGATAGTCGGCAGCCTTCATTCCTAACAACAAGAGGCGCCGGGAGTGCGGGTCGTTCACACGATCCTCGGTTTCGGCTGGGCGGTGCATTCCAAACACCCGCCTTGATCTCTGCTCGGCGGCCCGAGCGTCAAAATCCGGCCGTTGTTCAGCGTACTGAGGCGTGGCTTCGTTGAGGAGGAGTTCGGGCCCAACTCCCTCCCAGATTAAGTCCAGGTTGCCAGCATAGTGCCGCAACTTGGCGCGTTGCTTGCGTTGCACATAACTGTGAAGCTGGTACCGAAGATTGGTACCAAGGTAAGCCTCAAAGCGGTTGCCCTGATCATGAAACCGTCGAATGATTCGATCAATTCGTGGTTGGAAGTACAGCAGAAAATCTCCTGCATCGTCTTCTTCAAAAAACCGACGACCCTGAGGGTAGTTGTAAACAATAAGCGCTATTCTTTCCCTAAGTTCATGGCGCTTCCTTCCTGTACGCTGGTACTCCGTTACCAGTTCCGATAGCTGGGACATGTACTGCTCCTCCTTATAGTGAGGAACACTACTTAGCAAAAGCCATGCCAGTGTGAGGCAGAATTACGGCGTTCCTGCTCGCTTTGCGAGGGAAGAATTTACCTTCATTTACAAATGCTCGTTCTATGTCCATTTCTGCTGAGATAGAGGTGTTCTATGTAAACTAAGGTAAATGAAAAGCCGGAACTCAGCCCGGTAGTTGCTCGGCCAAGTTCCAAAGAGATTTATGAATTCAATTGTTCGGCCAGCTCTGAAAGAATGACCCGTTTAACTTGGCGTCTGGGTTGGCTGGTAAGAAAGCCCGCAGCACGCTTATGCCCACCACCGCCAAAGAGGTTAGCAATGCGGCTTACATCGGTGTCATCTACCGAGCGGAGACTACCCACACAGTTGCCGTCTTCGTCGTCACGCAGGAAAGCAATTGCCCTGACCCCGGCAACACCAAGGAGCATGTCGTAGACCGTTGATGAGTCGCGAGCCTCATGCCCAAGTTCCTCAATATCGGCCCGGGTCTGGTAGGTCAAGAGGAGCTGACCATCAAAGTGCGACTCCGCACGTTCCAGAATGCGGCCCAGTAGCTTGCGTGAGACAAAACTCTGGCCGCCGAAAATTCGGTGGTAGGTCTCTCGTGGACTTGCCCCAGCCTTCATGAGGCGGGCGGCAGCAGCAACACTTGCGTGCGCGCTGCTCTCTAAGTGCCGGAAGAAACCGGTATCGGTAGCAAAACCCAAGAAAAGGAACTGAGCTTCATAGGGATCAGGCTCTGAGCCTGCGAACTCAATGATTCGTTGCACAAGCAGGGTAGCAGCCGGTGCTGTGCTGTCTACGTAGCTCACGCAGTCAGACCTTGGGGGCATAGGATGATGGTCAATGATTGCCAGAGGCAGCCCCGCGACATCGGCTTGAAGCTTCTCCCCAATGCGCTCGGGGCCGGAGCAGTCAAGTACGACCACCGCCGGGTTAGGGTCGCTCGTCTTCCAGCCCGGTTCAATATGGGGAAGAAAAATAGGCTCCATCTCCCGAATCTCGGAGCGGTCGAATGGGCCTTCGTTGAAGTAACGCACCTTCTTTCCGCGGCGTTCTAAGTAATGCCCTAAAGCAAGCGAAGAGCCAAGACAGTCTGCATCTGGGTCTATATGTCCAACGAGGTAGTAGGTCTCAAATGATGAAAGATACTCCATTATCCCGGGGAGTGCGGAGTCTGAGTTGTTCACACGGAGATCCTTTTTAAAATAAGAGCTCAAGCAGGGGCGCGTGTCTGGCTTGAGCCCTGTTACACACTGCTAACGAATCTGCGGTACTTGTTCTACGTCAAAACGACCAGCAACCTCTGCGTTGCCCGAGAGAATGCCCCATGTGTGATGGTCGTAGTTGGCCTTTACGAAAAGATTAATATGTGAAAATTCATTGTTAAGGTACACTAACTGCATGTAAGGTGCAGACTTGCTTTGGGTATGAATGAGTCGGCCCTGTCCAGCGGCCACGATAAACCACTCTATAGGGAGATAGAGCTCCCCGAGACGATTGGTGCTGGTAGTATATTCCACTTTGTATCCCATAGAGTGGGTATACACACGGTTTGCATAGACTGTACGCACGAACACCGTAGGCTGATCTTGTTGTGCAAAGAGCCCCGCTGCAATAATTCCGAAAAGAGCGGCGGCCAGAACGAGCTTTTTCACGGTATCCTCCTCAACAGACAGTTCAACAGATTAATCTTCCCGGCGAACCGGATTGTACCTCTATAAGAATACTGAATTCGCCCGAAAATGCAAGCTCAAGCTCGTGTGAACTGTTAAAGAACTCCCAAGCTTGCAAGCAATACCGCTTTAATGGTGTGCTTCCGGTTCTCGGCCTCGTCAAACACCCGTGATTGGGGCCCCTCTATGACCTCGTCGGTCATCTCATTGCCCCGAACTGCTGGCAAGCAGTGCAAGAAAATGCTTTCCTTCTTCCCGGTAGCCGCCATAAGCTCTGCTGTCACGCGGTATGGCTCGAGCATCTTCAAACGTCCAGCAGCCTTGTCTTCCTCGCCCATGGAAACCCAAACGTCGGTATAGACGACATCGGCTCCCGCGACTCCTTCAAAGGCGTCGGTGGTGATAGTAATTTCAGAACCGGACTCCTGGGCAAAGCCACGAGCTTGATCTACGGAGTAAGAGTCGGGGGTGAGTTCGGCTGGAGCGGCTGCGGTAAAATGGAGTCCAAGCTTGGCACACCCGAGCATGAGTGAGCGTGCTACGTTATTGCGGGCATCGCCCACATAGACTACACGCCGCCCTTTGAGTTCACCAAAGTTCTCTGCAATTGTCTGGAGATCTGCCAGTATCTGGGTAGGGTGGTAAAGGTCGGTAAGACCGTTGTAAACCGGAACTCCCGAGTACTCGGCAAGTTTTTCAACCACGCCCTGGTCAAAACCCCTGAACTGAATAGCGTCAAACATGCGCCCAAGCACGCGGGCGGTGTCCTCCACCGTTTCCTTCTTGCCTAAATGAATATCGTTAGGGGAGAGAAAGACCGGATGCCCACCTTCCTCTGCAAAGGCGGTCTCAAATGCGCAGCGGGTGCGAGTAGAAGGTTTCTCAAAAATAAGGGCTAAGGTGTAGCCCTCAAGCCTTCGGCCGCGCCGACCTTCGTGGGCCTCTTGCTTGAGCGCAGCCGCTGCTCCAAGTAACTCATTTATTTCGGCTGCGGTGTAGTCGGCCAGACACAGCAGTGAACGTCCCTTGAGGTCCGATATCGCCATGGAGTACTCCTCGCGTGCGGAGTGTATGGGGACCCGCACGGTGATTTATGCTCGTGAGCTTTGTTATGCGGACTTCTTCTCCGCGATAATTTCTGGCTTTTCGGTCTTTTCAATGACCGACCGTGTAATTACGACGCGTTTCTTGCCCTCAATTGAAGGAATTTCAAACATTGTGTCAATCATGACACTCTCCACAATAGAGCGGAGCCCACGAGCGCCGGTTTTTCGCAGCAGTGCCTGGTCGGCAATTGCACGAATGGCGTCTTCCTCAAACTCCAGATCGACGTCGTCAAGTTTCATTGTGGCGCGATACTGCTTTACAATTGAGTTGCGAGGTTCCTTGACAATCCGAATGAGGTCGTCATGTGACAACTCATGGAGCGCCACACTAATAGGTAGGCGCCCAACAAATTCCGGGATAAGCCCAAAAGCCATGAGATCGTCTGGATTAAGCAGCTTGAAAAGCTCGGCACGGTCTTCCGGCCGGTTGCGCCGAATGTCGGCTCCAAAGCCAATAGGGTGTTCCGAGACGCGGCTGTCGATAATGCGTTCCAGGCCAACAAAGGCACCACCACAGATGAAGAGAATGTTGCTGGTGTCTATGCGGATCATTTCCTGGCTTGGGTGCTTACGTCCGCCCTGCGGAGGTACCGAGGCAATAGTGCCCTCAATGATCTTGAGCAGCGCCTGCTGCACGCCTTCTCCCGAGACATCTCGAGTTATAGATACGTTCTCTGACTTGCGGGCAATTTTGTCGATCTCGTCAATGTAGATAATGCCGCGTTCGGCTGCGGCCACATTGTTTCCGGCCGCTTGATAGAGCTTGAGCAAGATGTTCTCAACGTCTTCACCCACATAGCCCGCCTCGGTGAGGGTTGTTGCGTCTGCAATTGCAAAGGGCACGCGGAGTCGCTCGGCCAAGGTTTTGGCTAACAGCGTCTTTCCGGTTCCGGTGGGGCCAATGAGGAGTACGTTGGACTTCTCAATCTCTACACCGTCCTCAAGCTTTCCCTGATGAGTAATGCGCTTGTAGTGGTTATAGACCGCAACAGACAGAGCCCGTTTGGCGTGCTCCTGACCAATGACGTAGTCGTCTATATATGCCTTGATCTCGGCTGGACGTGGAATGTCCTCGGTGAACTCGGTGCTCACTACCTCGTCTTCTTCGTCCAGTATCTTGCTACATACCTGCACACACTCGTCGCAGATGTAGACACCAGGACCGGCAATGAGCCGCCGCGCAAAGTCGGAGCTCTTGCCGCAGAAGGAGCAGCTCTTATCGTTCTCAGCTTTGTTTTTGCTCATGAGTCCCTCGGGTCAGTACCTGATCGACGACACCGTATGCCACGCTTTCCTCTGCCGACAGGAAGAAATCTCGTTCCATGTCATTCTCAACCTGTTCTACCGGCTTGCCGGTGTGTTGGGCAAAGTAGGTGATGAGCATTTTCTTGAGTCTCACAATTTCCCGCGCCTGAATGCCGATATCACTTGCCTGTCCGCGTACACCACCCCATGGTTGATGTATGAGAATGCGTGATGAGGGGAGGGCGTAGCGTTTGCCAGCTTCTCCTCCGGCAAGGAGGATTGCTCCCATGGAAGCGGCCTGTCCAAGACATATTGTCTGCACAGCGGGCTTAATAATCTGCATAGTGTCGTAGATGGCAAGTCCGGCGGTTACCGAACCACCAGGACTGTTAATGTACAGATTAATGTCCTTGTCGGGGTCAACCGACTCCAGAAACAGAAGCTGGGCCACAACTAAGTCAGCCGTGACGTCGTGAATTTCACCGTCAAGAAAGACTATTCGGTCTTTCAGCAGACGGGAGAATATGTCGTAAGACCGCTCGCCTGCGCCGGTTTGCTCAACGACGATCGGTACCATTGTGTTCATTTGTTCTTGCATTCGGACAACCTTGTGTTCGCTGGTGGTAGTAATTTCCCGAAATTTACGACTTTCGTTGCATCAAGTCCAGGAATTTCACCTTCTCACCCTTGACGATTTTTGACTTCTCAAAAAGCTGGTCGAACAACTTCGTTTCGCGGAGTTGGTCGCGTAAATACTCGGTCATGTTCTGCTGTTCAAGGTAGCCCTTGAACTCGTCAAGCTCCATGCCGCTTTCCTCAGCACGCTCACGAATACTTTCTTCAAGCTCTTCGTCGGTGACCTCAACGCCCTCGGCTTCCATGATCTTGCCAAGAACAAGCCGTCCTTTCAGACGCTCGACTGCGTTTGGCCGCCACTCCTCAAAGAGGTTCTCAGGGGACTTGCCCTGCATTGTGAGCATTTTCATGACGTTTTCTTCGGTTGAACCAGTCTGTCGAATAAAGTCCTGCCAGAACTGTGAGAGTTCGGCGCGTACCATGGACTCCGGTACATCTAAGGTGGCACCCTCGACAATCTTCTTCACCAAGTTGTTGGACTTGGTCTCGCGGACGCGGGCCTCGGCGGTGTCCACCATCCGCTTGCGAATATCGTCCTTAAGATCTTGTAGGGTTTTGTACTTGTCGCTCACGTCCTGCGCCAGCTCGTCGTCGAGCTCGGGCATGTCGCGCTTTTTGACTGTCTTGAGTCGTATCTGAACCGTCTTTGTGGTTCCGGCAATCTCCTTGAAGGAGTAGTCTTCCGGATATTCCTTGGTGACGGTTTTTTCTTCACCGGGCTTCATACCAATCACGTCTTCATCAACATTGTAAAAGTTGTATCCGCTGCCTACCGTGAAGACGAAGTCCTGGCGCTCACTGTCAGGCACCGGGTTTCCCTCGGCGTCTACTTCCCAGAAGTCCAATGTGACGATGTGGTCTTTCTCTACTGGTGTATCTTCAACTTCCTGCACCATGGCATTCTGTTCTTGAATAGCTTTGAGCTCGCGATCAAGGTCTTCATCGCTCACCTCTACCTGTGGCTCCTCAACCTCAAGACCGGTGTACTCTCCGGGTTCAATGGTGGGAAACACATCATACTGGACGCTAAAAGTGAGGTCTTCCTCGGGGTTTAGGTCGATATCTTCATCGGTCAGGGTTGGCTGGGCGTAGGGAAGCGGCTGTTCCTCAATGTCGTCCAAAACTTCTTTAAGACCGCTTTCAAGGAGTTTTTGCAGCGCCTCGGCGCGTAGGCTGGGGCCGAACTTGCGTTCCATAACCTCCAGGGGTACCTTGCCTTTACGGAAGCCCTTGATCTGCGCTGACTTGCTATAATGGCGGACCGTGTCGTCGTATTCCTTCTTCACGGAGTCCTTGTCGAGTGTAATTGTAAGCTTCACGCTCGCGTTCTCAAGTCGTTCAACTTTCTTATCGGTAACCATAAACCCTAAGCTCCTTGCGAATCCTGAGTGTAGATAAAAAAAATGGCGATCCGGTACCCCGGATCGCCACATGTCTCGTGAGAGCGGGAGACGGGATTTGAACCCGCGACATCCACCTTGGCAAGGTGGAGCTCTACCACTGAGCTACTCCCGCCTGAATCAACCGAACCAGGCCGACGATTTCTTGGCAGTGAGAGTGCGAGAGAAGGGACTCGAACCCTTAAACCCGAAGGCACTAGATCCTAAATCTAGCGTGTCTACCAATTTCACCACTCTCGCCGGATATTACCCGAAGCGGTGCTTCGCGTCAATAGCCTTTTTTCACTCTATTCACCGGCCAGAGGTCGGTAAACAGGGTATCCACCTGATGGTGGGACAGCCCACCGCCTTGATCGTTTGGTTCCCGATTCGGTGGCACTGAGCCGTGAAGGGTTCGAACCTTCGACCCGCAGATTAAGAGTCTGCTGCTCTACCAGCTGAGCTAACGGCCCAATTCTTTACAGATAGACAAGTTATTGGGGTGCTTGCCGTATCTTTATACGCCCGACAGGATTCGAACCTGTGACCTGCGGATTCGAAGTCCGACGCTCTATCCAGCTGAGCTACGGGCGCCCGTGACCGAAACAGTGTCCGGTAGTTTATCCAAAAAGGATAGGGTGGATGACGGGATTTGAACCCGCGACAGCCAGAACCACAATCTGGTGCTCTACCACTGAACTACATCCACCGTGTCTACAGACCGAGAAGATGTCACAAAACAGCCCTCTGTGTCAAGCACCAGGGCCGGAAATGCATGAGAGCGTTCACATAGCTCTACCCCGCGCGCGCGAAAAACAAGCAGCCGGAGAACCGGGTCAATGTAGCCTCTCAACCAGGAAGAGGCAGTACTGCAGAGGCCAGTTATGCTCGGTATCACTGAGGTGTTTCTGCAGAAGGGAGGCCGCGCGTCGGTACTCGTCCTCTGTCAGTGCCTGCGCTCCGCTCAGCAGCGCTGAGGCGTAGCTTTTCTCCGTGGCCTCGGCCGGATTCTCCGGAACCCATTTCGCTATATCCGAGCTTGATATTTGACGGCGTTCATCCCGGCCGAGGATAGTTGTTGCTTGCACAGCAAAGCCCGCCTCCCCAAGTACCTGTTGCACTGCCTCGCTTGTCCATCCGTAGGCCGCATGCAGCTCACCGGAATAGAGCGGCGCCTCGGCAGCCTGCAGGCGCGCAATGAGGCTGGTATCTGCCTCCTGCGGCGTGGCATCGGTCTGTTCCGGTTTTATCCGCGCAGCAAGCAGCGCCGAAAGCCTGGGAACGGCGTCGGCCACTCGCTCGGCGCCAATGAGGCGTCCACCTGGTGACAGGAGGCCGTGCAGCCCAGTAAAGAAGCCCAGGCGGTCAGCGGCATGCAGCCCCCCGTCCCGCATCATGATAAGTTCATACCCGGCGCGCTCGCTGTAGGCGAGCAACCGCTCCTGTGAGTCCGCTTGCAGCGGCTCAATTCGCAACGCCTCGGCTGGGTCATCACCAAGGTGCTTGTCCTTCAGCGCTATAAGCGCATCTGCACGGGCACTGTCCTCACACAGACCTACAACCAGCCCCTCCGCACAGCGTCGGGCTGCCTCAAAGAGGAAGAGCTCCATACCGCGGCCAAGCACAAGCACCCGCGCGTGCCGGGCTGGAGCCGCCCATTCAAAGACCGTGTCCCGGATCTCGGCCTGCAGTGCCGTGCCTTGGCCCTCGGCCCGCCTGAGCCACTCATCACGGCGCGAGTTACGTGGTGCGGTGCTGAGAATCTCGTCCTCTTCTGCCGCGGCAGAAGACAACTGCAACTCCCGGCGTCTATGCACCTCGCGCCTGATCTCGGCCTCGCGCCCGGTGTCGGCTGGCTGGTAAAAGACGCGTCCGCTCAGGCGGGTGGGTAGGTAGGCCTGCGCGACCCAGTGGTCACGGTAGGCATGCGGATACAGGTAGCCCTCACCGTGTCCCAGGTGCTTACCGTCACGGTTTGGGTCGCGCAGGTGGCGGGGTACCTCGGCCTCGGCCTCTTTTTCAACCGTGGCGCGGGCGTCAAAGTAACCCATGGTCGAGTTGGACTTGGGTGCAGTCGCCAAATAGAGCGCTGCCTGTGACAAATGAAACTGCCCCTCCGGCATTCCAACCCGGTCATAGGCGGCAGCGGCGGCAGACACTACCACCAGCGCCTGCGGGTCGGCCATGCCAACATCCTCGGATGCGGCAATGAGCATTCGTCTCAGAAGAAAACGGGGGTCTTCCCCGGCGGCAATCATTCGCGCCATCCAGTACAGGGCGGCATCTGGGTCGGAACCCCGCAGGGACTTAATAAAGGCGCTAATGCTGTCAAAATGGTAGTCGCCTTCTTTGTCGTACAGCAGTGCTTTGCGCTGAATGCTGTCCTCTGCTACCTCCATGGTTATGTGAATGCGTTCATTTTCCGGGGGCGGGAAGGTCTCAGGTGTGGTTTCGACAGCCAGTTCAATAGCCCCAAGTAAGGTGCGTGCATCGCCGTCGGCAACCTGCACCAGGTGATCCAAGGCCTTAGGGTCGATATCGACACGGTAGGCCCCGTAACCCCGTTTGGGATCCTTCAGTGCGGCAGCGGCTATAGCGTAGAGATCGTCATTGCTGAGCTTCTTGAGGGTAAATACCCGGCTACGGGAAACCAAGGCGCTGTTGACCTCAAAGTAGGGGTTCTCGGTGGTGGCACCCACCAGTATCACGGTGCCGCTTTCAACCCAAGGTAGAAGAGCATCTTGTTGCGCCTTGTTCCAGCGGTGAACCTCGTCGACAAACAGAATGGTACGGCGCCCGTAGAGCTTTTTGGCCTCGGAGGCCTGTTCAATTTCAACACGCAGCTCTTTTATACCGGAGAGCACCGCGTTCAACGCCACAAAGCGCCCACGGGTCGCACCTGCAATGATTTCTGCAATGGTTGTTTTTCCGGTACCCGGCGGGCCTGAAAGAATAAGAGAGGACACGCGGTCGGCGCTTACTGCCCGACGCAAAAGACGTCCCGGACCCAGAATGTGATCCTGCCCAACAAACTCGTTTAGTGTGCGGGGGCGCATACGCGCTGCCAAAGGTTGATCGGCCCCGTCCGCCTTGGCCGAAAATAGGGAGTCGCTCATTGGAATACTGTATCACAACTCGGCATTTGACAAAATTGCTGTGCTTTGCGGTTGGAGGCGCTTTGCGCTACACTTAGAAGCACATGAAGAGTACAACACCACGCCACCATCATTGGACTCAGACCCTGAGGCGCGTAGCCCTTGCGTTCCTTGTGGTCGCAACTCTACCGTGGGCGCTGCAGGCTCGCGACTCCGCGGACCCCAACAACGCCGACCCCAACAACGGCAGCGACGCCGCCGGCGCGCGCGGCATCGATGCCGTCGGCTTGCGCGCCGCCTATTTTGCCTTGGCTGCTGAACAGCGTGCTGAGCCAAGTCCCGACCCCGAGCACGTTGCTGAACTGCTTGAAGACCTACAGCGGAAAATTCCCGGCAGCGCTGAAAGCCGCAGCGGCGCTCGCTTTGACAGTATGACCGCTTTGCGAGAGGCTGCGCGAGTGGCTCTTCCACATATCAACGCGGCAAGCGGCGCGGACCCTACACGTCTTTCTGACGAGGCGATCCGGGCGCTGCGTGTTCTTCTGGATCCGGCGGCGGCAACGCGCGTTCTTGCCCCCACGGGCACGGCTGCTGCATCCGACATCGACCCATTACTGGAGTTGAGCTTTGAAAGGTTGGCGGTGTTGTATGAGCAACAGTCACAGCTACAGCGCTTGGAGTTTGCGCGCCACATTGATGTATCGCTTGACCGCTTCCGGGCGCTTGCGGCAGTGACGAGAACCTATGCTGTGCGCAGTTTAGCTCACAGGGCCGTCGTAAATGGTGCCGAACAGGACCTTTACCTGAGCATAACAGACCGCTTGGAGCAGCTGTCACCGCTGGAAACCGCGGTAGTAGTGTTGGGTTCACCGGAACTGCGTAGGGCGGTAGCGGCCGCCGAAGCTACATCACCACTGGTACAGGCTTTTTCTACTGGGTTAGCGGAGCTCTACGAACGTGTTGACCAAGCGGTTGCTGAGTCCGATCTCAGCGAAGCCGGATTCACCGGGCCCCGAGTCGAGGCATTGCGGCCAACTCTGGGGGTGGGAAGCCTGTCCGAGTCTGCAATTCCATACAGGAGAAACCTCGCGCTGAGCGGGGTCGCTTCCGGTGACGCTGCAGGGCGTGAAGCTGCACGGCGGCAGATCCTGCCGCATGAGATTGCCGCCGAGCTCTACTATAGTATTTTTTATGAGCTGAGCTATGAACTGAGTCATGAGCTAGCTGAGGAACTTAGGCTCCCTGACAACAGGCACAGGCGTGAACTCTGGGGCCGTCTGCACGGTCAGTACCTCGTGACAGTTCCTGGCAGCGAGGCAGGTTCATTAAGCCTTGAGGAGCGCTTTATTGCAGAGCTTGAGCCCGAGTTCCAACTGCTGGCTGTCCTTGAGGGAAGCGCTGCTGCCGAAGGGCTTGCTCTTGAGCTCAATGACAGCATTCTGCGTAGCGCGAGTCGTCATATTGAGCGGCCATTGTCCCGCTGGAACATGCAGCCCGAGTTATATCTTGGTGCGGCCTTTAGGCACCTGAGTCCTGACAGCCTGCCGGAACAGAACTATAGCGCTGTTCGCCGTATTCTACGGGAGCTTGAGCAGGATACCTTAGGCGAGCGGCGCTATTTGCGAGCCGCGGCAGAGCAGAAACGGAGCGACCGGCGAGCGGTCGACGGCACAGACGAGACAGCGGTCGACGGCACAACGGGAGAGAGACCATGAACAGCTATGCAGTTACCCACCTTCTATCTCGCATTCGGTGGATATCCTCAATTGGTGTGCTAACGGTTGTGCTTTTTGTCGTGACGCTCATGGGCTGCGGTGCTGCGTCACCAGCAAACGAGGGTGCGGCGGTTGACGAGAGTCAGCTTGAGCAGGCCGCCGAACAGCCAGAGCCACAGACGCTCGCGGTTTATGCGTATGGAGATTCCGGGGCTTCCGGCCAGTTTTACGGACTCAAGGCGGCGCGCTTAGGTCTGAGTGAGGGGCAGCTCTTATGGAATGAGACATCAAGTCCTGAGTTCATAGTCGTGAAGGATGGCGTTCTCTACCTTGTGAGCTCAGAGCCAGCGCTGTCGGCGGTGGCCATTGAGTCAGGCGAGCTGCTTTGGACACGCCCCTTTGACAGTCCGCTCCTCGCGCCACCGGTGCTCGGTGAGAAAGAACTATGGGTGACCACCATGGATGGGCTGGTATTTCGGATAGCGACCGAGGACGGAGCTGTCATGGAGCAGACCCGGCTTGGATCTGCTGCCTACCGCTCACCATTACTCATTGGCCAGGAACTGCTTGTCGCTACTGAGTCTGGACTGGTTGAACAGCTTCCTCTGACAAATGGTGGCCTGCGGGGGCGTGTGCGCTCCGCGGCTGCGCCAAAGAGTTTCCTTGCAGATGACAGTCTGGTTGTGACCGTGTCGAGCGAGGGAGAGCTGCAGGCCTTTCTCCGCGACGGCCTTAGCCCCTTGGATATGGTGGTGAGGTATGGGCCGGATCTGCCGAACAGCGCCGTCCTGCGAGACGGACTTCTGTATGTGGGTGGGACTGGCTTTGCGGTGTATGACCTCCACGCCGGTGAGGTGGGTCGTGAGGCTGAGGAGCTTGGTCGGGTAGAGGAGCTTGGCGCGGTGCACCAGATCCTTCTCAGTGATTTTGGGCCTGTGGTGCTGGATCTCTACGGATATCTGCACCTGCTTGACGCCGAGACCTTGAGCCCACGTTTCTCTCACGAGCTGTCCGGTGAACCTACGGCTGCGGCCGTAGTGGAGTCTGTGGTGTATGTAGGAACCGATACCGGAAGACTCTACGCGGTAGAACTGCCGAGTGGCACGGTACTATGGGAGGCTGCTGGCGGAAACAGTGCGGTGAGAGCTCTTTTTCCGCGCAATGAAGGGCTAGTTGTGGCATATGCTGCGGAAGGCGTGCTGCGTTATGCAGCCGCCGAACTCGAAATTGGGGCGGAGTTCGTTGAGCCAGCTTTTCTGCCGGAACGAGTAGAGCTTGGCAGCTATACTGCCATCATCAACGAGGATGGGATTCAGACCGAGTTTGCTCCTGACCGTACCGGTAGTTACGAGATTCAAGCGGCGGGCCGGGACGGTGAAGAGCTCATTATCATACTGCTAGACGAGCAGGGGCGGGAGATGGCTCGCAACGTTGGCTACCGTGTAGACCCACGAGTGACGGCGGAGCTGAATGCGGGTAGCGTCTATGGCATACGCTTAGAGCCGGTCATGCGTGGCCTTGGCACAGTTGAGGTGCAACTGCACATAACCCGACGCTGATGGCTCTGGTTTTTTGGCTGATGGCTCTGCTTTCCCGGCTGATGGCTCTGCCTCCCTGGCTGACGCCTCTGCCTCCCCGGCTGATGGCTCTGGTTTCCCTCAAAACACTACAGCTCTTCAGGATTCCCGCGTTGTTCTTCCTGTTCGGTGCGTTGCTGCTCAAGCTGCGCCCGTCGCTCTAAGAGCTCAGCCTTTCTTTTCTCTGCAGCCTCAATTTCGCGTTCACGCAGTCCAATATCGTTGTTTACTTGGTCAATCTCGGACTGCAGCCGTTCAACCTCAAGTGCAGCTTCAAGACGGTGGATCTTGGCCTGTTTGTCATCCACGTCCTTTTCTAACAAAGATATATGCTCCAAATGCTGTTTCATATTTTCACGCATGTCTTCGTTCAGCTGGTTGCGGACTATGCGCGCAAACTGAGCCAGGGCATTGTACTGGGTAGTGCGTATTTCGCGAATGTGATCATCTAGCTCGGAGCTTGCTTTGCCTGGACGTCGCCCTTCACACAACTGTGACAGCTCCGACTCAAGCTCGGTACGCTCTTTGTCAAGTTGCTCGGCACGGTCTGCAATATCCGCAATTCGCCGCTCAGCAGCTGAATATGGCTCAGCAACCCGGTTCAGTTCTTCGTCGTTGACCTCGCGAATAAAGTCCGAACCAACAATGCTCTCGCCAAGCTTACGATACTGCTTTTCCATGGCTTCGCTGCGGCTGGAGACCCTGTTCTTGAGGAGTACTACTCGTCCACGCGTGACAATACGGTCTAAGAACGGCTTGGACTCAAGAATAGCCTCTTGTTCGTCAAGTTCAGCCTGAAGTCGGTCGACCTCGTTCTGCGCAGCCGAAATCTCACTGAAACGTTCCGCATAATCAGCTTCGAGGTAGGTGTTGTCATGGAAAATTTCGAAAGCCCGTCGCCCAATACCTGGAAACACCGCAACCGCTTCTTGTTGGAGGTGTTTTCTCTCGGAGCTACCGTCAGAGATTTCCTGACGAATGGCCTCAATCCGACTCTGTATCGTTGCAATCCGCGTCTTGCTTTCCTGAGCTACTATGAGCCGCTCACCGGCCTCTTCATACTCACGACACACTTCCTGGGCATTGTCTTCCTGGCAGAGCTCCGGATAGGCTTCGCGCAGCTTTGTTCCAAGCTCCGAGAATTCATCTTGTAGCTTTCGTTGCAGCTCCGCACTCTCGTCGCGAAGTGCTCCAATTTTCTTTCGGTAGTTCTTCATGTTGCCGTCCTTACCTGCATAATATAACAACTCATAAGGAATTCGTCAGTGTGTTGCGGAAATCCTTGCCGTAAAGGTCCGGACTCAGTAGTTTTTCAGGGAATGCAAGGAGTATATCGAATGTCAAAACTGCAGAAGAGTGACCGTGAGTGGGCCGAGGAGCTCGATTTCGAGACCTTTCAGATTACTCGCAAAGGCGCAACCGAACCTGCATTCAGTGGAGAGTATTACCACAACACTCGAGCTGGTGTGTATGTATGTGCTTGTTGCGGTGAGGAGCTGTTTCGCTCGGAACATAAATTTGATTCAGGTAGCGGTTGGCCCAGCTACTATCAGCCAAGTAATAAAGGCGCTGTGGAAGAGCGAACCGACTATGGTCACGGAATGACCCGCACCGAGGTGCTCTGTGCCTGTTGTGACGCCCACCTTGGGCATGTATTTGCAGACGGTCCGCAACCTACAGGCCTGCGTTACTGCATTAACTCCCGGGCCCTTCGGTTTGAGGATAGTTCGGGAGTTTAGTTAAGGAGCTTCTGGAGTTCTGCCAAGCTCGGCCCTTTGAGGTGTTTTTCCACCTGAGAGAGCTTGACGCGTTGGTCAATACCGTCCGAGAGTCTGGTGGCACAGCGGTTCAGCCTAAGGCGGGTGTCCCGTAGCTCAAGGAGCTCCTGTTTTTCGGCAAGTGAAAAGAGCTCACCATGGCACATCATGAAAGAGAGTTCCTCATCCGGCATCTTGTTGAGGTTCTTCTGTGATACCTTGCGGCCGTTGAGTCGTGCAAACTCCATGAAAAGCTCTATTGCGGTCTCCCGGAGTTCAGGAGCAGGCTCGACCTCAGGCTGCTCTGCGTCACGAAACGGGCGCACTGCTGCCTGCAGATAGTCTTTGCTCGTGTCAAAGCTGATCACCGAGAAGCGCTGAATACCAAAGCTCAGAATATCAAAGCGTCCGTCGTCAAACCTTTGGAGCACCGTCCGCACCTCTGCTAAGCATCCGGCCCATGATGTACCGTTTGCTCCGGCCCGAATGAGTCCAAAGGGCTTCTTTTCCTCCATGCAGCTGTGAATCATTTCACGGTATCGCGGCTCAAAGACATGCAGGGGAAGCGGCATGTAAGGAAAGAGAACCAGCGGCAGAGGGAATAACGGGATAAACTGTTCGTCGTCGCTGTTCATACAAGTACCTGTCGTCTCCTATGTCTTCACATTGAGGAGAATGGGGCAGTGATCCGAGCCGTGTACCTCGGCCTGGATCTGTACCGACTCTAGCCTACTGCTGAGTCGTTCATTAACACAGTGATAGTCAATTCTCCATCCTACATTCCGAGTCCGTGCGCCACCGCGGTAGCTCCACCAGGTATAGCGTCCGGGTGAGGTGTCAAACTGTCGAAAGGTATCAATGTACCCCGAACTGAGAAAGCTGCTCATCCAGGCCCGTTCCTCGGGCAGGTAGCCTGCACTATTCTCGTTCTCTGCGGGTCTGGCTATATCTATAGGTTGGTGAGCAATATTGTAGTCGCCAGCAAGAATGACGTCCTTTCCGGAAGCCACCATGCTCCCAAGCTCGGTCATAATTGCATCACAGAACTTGAGTTTGTACTCAAGGCGTTTTCCACCGTCCTGGCTGTTAGGGAAGTAAGCACTTCCGACCACTAATGAGTCAAACTCTAAGAAGAGCACCCGCCCCTCACTGTCGAACTCAGGGTGGCCGAGTGTTCGAACGGCGGTAGGCTCGTGCTTACTGTACAGGGCAACGCCGCTATACCCCTTCTTCTCGGCACTCTGCCAGTAGGAGAGATACCCCGCAGGATGTAACTCTTGCTCACCCAGTTGAGTGGGCTCGGCACGAGTCTCCTGAAGACACACAATATCCGGACTTGTCTGGCTCAGCCAGTCGAAGAAGCCCTTTTTTGCACAGGCACGAATGCCGTTGACGTTCCATGAAGCTATTTGCATAACCTCTGCACTATACCGATGCGGAAGCGTGTACGACTACCCCATAGAGCGACTTATAAACCCAACTCTTTGCGTAGCTCTGCAGCAGCATGCTCGGCTTGTTCCCATTGCTCGGTAAGTTGGATCTGTGTTGCTTCATTATGCTGCATTGCAGTGCGGATTTTTTTGACTGCCTCACCGTCGGTATAGACCTCGGGCTCGGATAGCCGCACCTCAAGTTGCTCACGCTCGACCTCCAGTTGATCAAGTTCGGAAAGACTCGCCTCAGCGGTGCGCTCAAGCCTCCGCAGCTCTGCCTTCTGAGCCTTCTGCCGCTGATACTCTCCGGCCGAAGAGCCGAGCTCCGAGACCACGGCAGGAGAATGTGAGGTGGGAGAGGGTTTCACCTGAGATACCCCGGAAGCGGTGCGCAACTCAGCGTCGCTCAGCTCAGCCTCGCGCCGACGTTGATAGTAGGAGTAGGGGCCGGGATAGTTTTTGACCTCAGCTGCGCTATGAGGCTTCGGTTCGAGCGCAACCACACGACCCGCAAGGCTCTCAAGGAAGTGCCGGTCGTGCGACACAAACACCACTGTACCGCTGTAGTCCCGAAGCGCCTGCAGGAGTACATCCTTAGAAACGAGATCTAGATGGTTTGTCGGTTCGTCAAGTACGAGTAAATTGATAGGTCGAAGCAACATACGGAGCATTGCCAGACGCGTACGTTCACCTCCGCTGAGCACCCCAAAGGGCTTGAGTATATCGTCACCCTTGAAGAGAAACGCACCCAAGAGGTCACGCACGGCAGGCTGTACCGCTGTGGGCGCGGCTTCTTCAATAATGCTGAGAACGCTGGCCTCGGCCTGCAGCTCTTCCAAGAGGTCTTCAGAGAAAAACCCAATGCGTACATCTTTGCCCCAGCTGAGAGACCCAGTATAGCCCTGGTCGCGTTGGGCAAGAATACGCATGAGGGTAGACTTGCCAGCTCCGTTCGGCCCCACCAATGCAACCTTTTCACCGCGCTCGAACTCAAGGCTGAGGTTCTCAAGCACCTTCAACTCCAGGCCGTTTTCACCCGTATAGCTGCGGCTAATACTGCTGAGCTCTACAACCGGGCTGCCACTGCGAGGCGGGGCCGGGAGTTTGAGCCGAATGGGCCGGAAGCCCTCCGGGAGTTCAATAGGCGTAATGCGTTCCAGTTCCTTCACCCGACTCTGAACCAACTTGGCCTTTGAGGCGTTATAGCGAAAGCGCGTGATAAAACTCTCGAGCTTGCGAATTTGGTCCTGTTGGCGCTCATAGTCGGCCATTAATTGCTGGAGATCTTCGGCGCGTCGCTGTTCGTAGCGGGTGTAGTTTCCCTTGTAGCGCTTTAGTCCGGCACCAAAAAGCTCAACCACCTCGGTTGCCCAGGAATCCAAGAAGAAGCGGTCGTGCGAAACAAGGAGTACACCACCGCGATAGGACAGCAGGTACTCTAACAGCCAGTCTCGAGTCTCAAGGTCAAGGTAGTTTGTCGGTTCGTCTAGCAGCAGTACATCCGGTTCCCTCAGCAGAATTCCTGCCAAGGCTATGCGCATTTGTTTTCCGCCGGAGAAAGTGGAACAGTCGGACCCAAACTGCTCTTCGCGGAAGCCCAGGCCCTGCAGCACCCGGTGAATTCGTTCCTCGCGGTCATAGTAACCGGAGGACTCAATCTGCTCCTGCACCTCATGGAGGCGCGACAACTCGGTCTGCAGTTCGCGATTGTTGGCTGAAGAAAGCTGTTCCAGACGTGCAGTGACTTCGGCGTGTGCATCTGCGAGCGCGTGACCTTCTGCAAAGGCCGAGTCTGCCTCTTCATAGAGACTTTTGCCAGCGTGAGCAACTCCGGTTTGTGGGAGGTATGCAACGCGAAGCTTGCGCGCGGTCACAACCTGCCCGGAGTCGGCCTCTATGTGCCCGGCAATGAGCCGCATAAGAGTGGTTTTTCCACTTCCGTTTGGCCCTACAAGTGCTACACGGTCTCCGGCAGCAAGCGAGAACGAAGCATCTTTGAGGAGTATTCTGTCGCCGAATCCGTGACTCAGCCTGCTCAGTTGTACAAGGCTCACTCTGGGGAGTTGTCCTCAACGGAGCTACCCTCGGCGGAACCATTTGCGCCGCCTGTCTCGTTCTCATCCGTGGCTCCGCTCGATTCGTCCAGATCGTCAGGTGGCGGGCTGTCGCCAAAGGCAAAGAATATAACCAAGGGTAGCTCAGGCACTGCGTTCACCGTTACCCCGTCGAGTTGGGACTCCGGAACGTGAGTTAGCTGCAGTCCGGATGGCGTGACCCGATAGAGAAAGCTCACGTCGGTGTCAATCCCGTTGAAGTCAAAGGCAAGCGCTCCGTCAAACTGGTTGCGTAATGAGGCATGCAGGTATCGGCCGAGGGTAAGGCGACCCGTGTTACCGGCAGTGTTTGGTATGACGTCGGGACGGAGCCGGCTATTGCCGCGCCAGAAGAAACTCCGGTCACGTTGGAGGTCAATGTCACCATAGGCAAGGCTTTTCATTCCGCCGCCCGCGCGTTGGTAAAGCTCATCATACGCCTCAAGTCGGCGTGTCTGTTCGTTGGATATTTGCTCCCGAATATCTGCCTCAATGATCACGAATCGGGAACTGACTCGTGAACCGTTTTCCTCATAGCGGAGGGTGAGCGACTGCTCGTCTTCAAACTCAAGTTCTAGACCGGTAGCTTGATCTATATAGGTAGTTGCACTGATCGGTTGCAGTCCTGAATAAGATAGTTCGGTAGTACCTCTCGGCGTCACAATGCGGAGGCTACGCGACTCAGGTTGCGGAAAGAGCCCGTAGGCTGGGTGAAAGCGTTCTAAGTCAAAACGCCGCGTGCGAAGCATGTCAGCAAAATACCGCGGCCTCCAGGTTTGCATGAGGAAGTTAGAGAATAACTCCCCGTCATGAAACCCTTGCGCACTTGGCTCTTCACCAACCTCAAAGATTGTCAGGTAGTAGCCAAAGGTCCAGCCTGTTGTGCCGTCCTCGGCAATAACCCGGTACCAATAATCGACAAGTCCGGCCTCGTCGGTCCGTTCCGGACTCCGATCTATGACCTTGAGTTCCTCACCCTCGCGTAAACGATAAATCCTATCTGAGTGCCGGTCCATGAGCCGCCGAATAGGAAGAGCGTCCCGCTGAGAACGAGCGTAGGTGCCAGCTAACTCACTGAACTCCTGGGCGAACTCTAATGCAGCCTCTTGGGTTTCGAACTTCCGCACCCGGAATCGACTGAACTCATCCTCGAGCATGGTGGCATTGTTGTTAGACGAGTCCTCGGTGCCAGCCGCAGCAGAATCTTGATTTGGACGATATTTTGCCCAGTAACTGTCGGTGATGTTTGACTCACTCATAAGAGTGAGGATGCTTCCGGCGTCGAGGTAGTCTGGATCTTCGGGCCACAGGAGTACTCCATAGCCGATAGGGCGGTCGCCGCAGGAAATGAAGGCGACGCTCAAAAGAGTTACGAAAATGAGACCTATACCGCTACGCCATGCTCTTGATAGGAGACTGGTCGTGAGTTGTCGGACTGACAGCTGTAGATTTGACATGTGTCTTATTTGAACACAATCAGGGCTGGCGGTCAACTATATCGACATGTATATCCATGGGACTGTATTCATGGCCCTGCACCAATGGGACTGGCGCTGGGTTCCCAAGGGGAAGGGGGCTTCAGGGCTGTATCTGAACGCGTGCCGAGTCTGGGGCAACTACAAGGACAACTCTTCCCTCGCGCAGCAGGCTAAGGTTTGTTGGCTGGCTAAGAATGCGAGCTGCATCTGTAGTGCTGATAAGAAGATCCGTAGCCGTTGTACCAAAAATACCGCGCGCAAGTATGCGAAGCGGATCACTACCAATACGTTCCTCATGGTCGGCGGGCTGTGCGTCTGTGCTGTACGCCACTGGCCCCCACTGCTGTAGATAGTCTGGATCCATCATTCCTGGTTCAAGCACCACGTTCATCTCGGTGTCATAGATCCGTGGAAAAAGGGCCCCTTGAAGGAGATCTGTCCGAGTTGTGCCGTGCACCTGCAGCGAGTCGGCAACATACACAATAATCCCGGTGAATTCGCGGGTTGGAACACGCTGGAGATTTCGTGGCAATGGTGAGGAGACTTCGTGTAGACCAAAGAGCTCGGTGGCGGCCGGGAAAAGAGGGAGGCGATACTCAACGGTGAGTTCCGAAAGATCTCGACTGCGGCGTGAGGAACTGCGTTGAACGTGTGGCACAAGTCGGGTTATCTCGGCAGCAATGGCGGGAGTATCTGCTGTCGCCGAACCGACAGTGTCAACGGTGTCGCGTTGTAGCCCATGCAGCGCGGTATGCAGCAACTGGGGTAGGCTGTAGTCTGCTTCACGTTCAGTGAGATGTACCGCTATGGGTGCATTGCCACCTTGAGTTTCGACTTTGCGTGTTGTGCGAATAATTAACTCAGCAGTAGTCCAGTCTACAATGTACTCGTTACGCAAAAGCAGCGGATCAGACGCTTGAGCCGATACCTTGGGAGTAATGGCGGTTAGTAGAATGAGGAGGCTCAATGCGACACAGATTCGTGGGTATGTGATCATCTCTCTTTAAGTATCGGCCGAATGCTGCGGCTCATAAGTCCCGCGCCGCATTGGAGGCCACTCAACCTAGAGTGCCTCGCCAAAGTAGATACCCGCCCACTCCCAGTTATTGTGAATCTCTGGGTCAGCCGGGAAGTCTATGCGTCGGAAGTAGAGGTACCAGGTATTGATACGATAGGACCAGTTCCAGGTGCGCAGATATGCTTCGCGCGCATTCGAGCTCACATCCAGCTCGTCAGCAAAGCGAACTCGTGATCGCAGTAGAAAGGCACCTATATCAAAGGAAATCTGACTGTTGAAGTCCCATTCCTCCTGCTCCCATGACATTGCAAAGAAACTATCGGCGGAACGGTAGCGCAGCAATTGGTTTGGACTCTGCACCCAAATAGCGTTCTTTATGGCAGCCACCAGGTCGTCAATGCTTTCCATTGTCCAGTTGCGTCGTGAATTGTAGAGGTTCACCAAGGTTTGAATCTCACGGTGCGCATCAGGTTTTCCTGGAATTTGGGTGTCTGTATGAGTGAGAAAGGTCTGGTAGGTGCTAAATGCCTCATCCCACCTCCCCAGTGCCTGATAGCTTTGGGCGAGGTAGTAATGCTTCTTGCCAAGGTCGACTCGATCCGGGAATCGTGTGATGAGATCCTGGTAGTATGCAATTCGGTCTTCCTCGCTTGGAGTAAGGCGAATAAGCTCACGAAGTGCCTGGTAATGTACCGAGCGCTCACGTACCACAAGATCAGGATATGCCGCTACAATACGAGCGTAGTACTGAGTAGCAACTGGATGAGCGCCTTCAGAGGCGTAGTGCTGTGCTAAGAGAAGCAGGTAGTAGGCGATATACGGGTCATCTGGACTATCTTCTATGTAGCGTGAGAGAAATACCTGCATCCGCTGTGGATAGCCCGCGTTGTAGAGCTGTCCGGCAATCTGTTCAATGAGAACAACCCGCGACTCGTAGGATGCATCCGGAGCTTCAAGCATTTCAAATAGGCGCGTCAACTCAGTTCGTTGCTCAGACTCACCGACGAGAAAATACTCATTTCCGCTACGACAGGCTAAAACTGAGGCTATGATCAGCAGGAGAACTACGCATGTTCCGAAACTGTGCGGGAAATGTTTCATGGGTTGCTCCTTGGATGGCAACGGATTTACGAACTCGAGTGTAACAACCGTGAACGCGCTTGGCAAGTCGGAATACCTTCTGCTACACTTATAGCTCATGAAGGAACGAACAGTCAAAAGGGGAGTCTGGTGACAAAGCTCAAGGTAACGCGATTTCCCGATAAGATGCTGGTCTTTGGATTTCTTTTTGTACTAGCTGGAGCACTACTACTACTTCATACTACAGGTTTTTTGACGGCGTATCGTGCATTGTGGCCTGTGCTACCCTTAGTGGTAGGGCTAGGAATGCTGTACGTAGGTTTTGCGCATACAGGTCAGGACGGCTATGTTTTTCTTGGCATGTTTCTGGCCCTTGGTGGTGCGGTTTACCTGCTCATGAACACCGTGCTTTCGGCGGTTGCGCTCTATAGGATATGGCCACTCTTCATGACCGTTGCCGGGATCTCGCTGTTTGTGTATGGACACACAAAGAAAGATCCTGCGGCACGTGCATCACTGCAAATTCCGGCATCAACCATAGCAATACTATCCTTCGTTTTTCTGAGCTTTAGTATGGATATAGTAGAGACGGACTTTTACCGTTTTGTGTGGAACTGGTGGCCGGTACTCTTGGTGGTGTTTGGAGTATCGCTCATAATTGTCCATTTTGGCCGCCGCCGGGAACTTCCCTAATACCGCGAGGCTCACGCTCATGTTCAATCCTTACGCTCGTCAACCTCTTCGTATGGTGTTTCCGGCGGCTCGCCAAAACGACAGTCTGAACACAGGTTTGAGTCTTGATACACAATACTTGCAAGCGAAAGGCGAGAACCACAGCCCCGACAGTACAAGCGAAATGCACGGACTGCGCTTTCTCCGCGAGTTAGGGCAAAAACCAAGGCTACCCCGGTTGGAAGCAACCACCAATCTGAGATCTCCAACAGCCGTATCACATGTGCAACTGCATAAAAGAGTATCAGCCCAGCTGCAATATACAGCGTTGCCAGGCGTTTTCGCGCGGCGGTTTCATACTGGCGTCTCTGAGCCAGGTTGAGAAGCAGAATGAGTAGAAAAACCCATTGGAGATACTCGACAATCCATTGGCTAAGCATAAGGTCTCCCCGCACTTGATAAGGCCGCGGCAGCAACCTGCACTAGGTGAGCATTGCCGCCTGACGCCTAAAGTGATCCTCTAATACAAGGCAGGCCATGGCCTCCACTACCGGGACGATACGTGGGCAGATGCAGACATCGTGGCGGCCCTCGGTGCTAATGATCCGTTCGGCTCCCGTGAGGTCCACGGTTTGTTGTTGTCGTGCAATGGAGGAGGTCGGCTTGACCGGAACCCGAAAGAGAATTTGCTCGCCGGAGCTGATTCCGCCCAGAATTCCACCAGCATTATTGGTCAAAAATCCACCTGGGCCTAACTCGTCGTTGTGTTCACTGCCGGACATGGCGGCAGCTGCAAAACCGGAGCCAAACTCAATCCCCTTGACCGACCCGATCGAGAGCATGGCGTGTGCAAGCTCGGCGTCGAGTTTGTCAAACACAGGTTCGCCAAGGCCAGCTGGAACCCCTTCAATGCGGCACTCCACTACGCCACCCATACTGTTGCTTTCTGCCTTAAGAGCCTCGGCACGTGCGAGCATTTTCTGGGCCGCGGCCGGGTCACACGCACGAAACTCATTTGCCTCGATGTGTTCCGGCTCAAAAGTTTCACACTCTATGCCGCCCGCAGCGGCGGTGTAGGCAAGTACCGAAATTCCTCTTTCAGCAAGTAACTTGCGCGCCACGGTGCCAGCTGCCACCCGTCCAGCGGTTTCACGCCCCGATGCCCGCCCGCTTCCCCGCCAGTCTCGCCGTCCAAACTTCTTCAAGTAGGTATAGTCGGCGTGGCCGGGTCGAAATAGTTGTTTGATTTCGTCGTATGCGGATGGGTCTGCATCGGCGTTGTAGAGAATCATGAGCATTGGGGTGCCGGTCGTATAGCCCTCAAAAACACCGGAGAGCATGTGCACCTTGTCCGGTTCCTTGCGAGGGGTGGTTATGCTGTTCTGCCCAGGTTTACGCCGGTCAAGCTGCACCTGTATCTCTTCCTCGGATATCTCTAGTCCAGGTCGGCAACCGTCAAGTACGACACCCACCGCACCACCGTGAGACTCACCAAAGGTTGTTATCCGGAAAACCTGTCCAAAACTGTTACCTGCCATCTTGGTACTCCTCTATACGTTGAATCAATTTCGGTAGCAGCACTGCAATGCTCTGTCCTTCCAGCTCAAACACCTCATCTGACAAGGATTGATACAAAGCATCTCTTCGCGTCGCCAGTGCGGAAAACGCTTCCCACGGGTCTTGACCCTCAAAAAAGGGTGGTACACCACCAGCAACAATACGCTCAAAGAGAATCTCCGGTCTCTCACGCAAATATATGGCCCAGGATAGAGGCCTCAAAAGCGTATAGGCTGCTTCGTTCTCCGGTGTACCACCACCAAGCGCACAGATGTTGCTGGATTTCTTTGCAGGGTCAGCAGCAGTCCCAACCGTCGAGTTCACGCGACGAACAACGGTCAAGGCCGCAGAACGTTCAAGTGTACGGAACGCATCCCGCCCGTTTTGTTCATAGTAACGACGAATGACCTTGGCGCTTTCTTCCTGCGGCAAGCACTCACCGCGAGCCTGCAACAGCTCCACAGCAACCTCATCAAGGTCAAAAAAACGGCTGCCCAATGCGTGGGCGGCGCCACGTCCAAGACTTGATTTGCCGCAATGTTTAAGTCCTAGCAGTAACACTACCATTTAGCTTCCAAGGCCTGTTATTCGCTCAAAGGACTTGGCTTTGCAATGGCATAACCCTGTGCGTAATCCACACCCATTTCTTGGAGCAGGACTCGGATAGATTCATCTCGCACGAACTCCGCAATGGTCTGCATACCCATTACATGTCCCATTTTGTTTACCACATCCACCATTGCTCGGTCGATAAGATCGGTGTCGATATCTTTCACAAAGCTCCCGTCAATTTTCAGGTAATCAAAGGGTAGGTTTTTCAGGTATGAAAAAGAGGAAAACCCGTTGCCGAAATCATCCAGAGCGAATAAAGCGCCTTCACGCTTGAGCCCATCAATAAACCTCTTTGCACGGCTAAGATTCTCTATTGCAGTTGTCTCGGTAATCTCAAAAACAAAGTTCTCCATACTCATGTCATAGCGTTTAAAGGCTTGTTGAATAAAGCCCAGGAAATTATCGTCTGCAATTGAGGAGGCGGAGATGTTAAGACAGAAAATGCGTGGCACTCGGCCAACATCTATGTCGTGGCGGGCAACTTTCAGGACCGCGTCTATCACCCAACGATCAACTTGCGGCATGAGATTGTACTTCTCTGCCGCCGGAATAAACTCGTGGGGATTGATAATGGTTCCTTCTGTATCTTTGAGTCTAAGTAGAATTTCCAGCTTTTCCGGGAAGTCCCCGTGGAGGGGAACCACCGGTTGTCCGTACAGCACAAAGCGGTCTTCCTCTATTGCCTTAGTCAGACGCGAGATCCAGTGCATTTCTCCGCGGCGCTGAATGAAGGTGTGATCTGCCACCTCGTAGACCTTGATCATGTTTCCACCGAGCTCTTTTGCCACATAGCATGCGTCGTCGGCCGCGGCAATGATCTCGTGCACGTCCTCCTCGGTGTGTCGAATTGGCACAACTCCAACGCTGCCGGTGATGTTGAAAACATGCATGTTCCAAATGAACTTACGCCTGAGAAAATCAAGAATGCGCTGAGCATGCTCCATACCTTGCTCAAGTGGACAGTCACGTACAACCACGCCAAACTCGTCGCCACCCATGCGGCCAATGCTGTATGAACCGGGCGGCAGTTCCTCAAAGAGTTGCTTCAGATCAAGTGATACCTGACGCACCAACTCGTCACCTGCAAAGTGCCCACAGACCTCGTTCACGACCTTGAACTGATCAAGATCAAGATAGATGTAGCTATGCACCTGTTCGGAGTCACGCGTGAAATGAGATACTTCTTCAAGTTTCGCAATGAACTCGTGCCGATTTAGGAGGCCGGTGAGGTTGTCGTGGCTAGCCTGGTACACAAACTGAGCGGACATGCGCTTGTACTCGGTCATGTCGCGGAATGCAATGATCCTTCCGTCTGGTTTATCGCCCTCGGACTTAATTACGGTTATGGTACCCGAGATATGAACATGAGCGCCAAGGCGGCTATGCAGCCGTACATCCTCAAAGGTATAGAGCGACAGGTCGCCGTTCTGCAGGAGCACTGGTAGCTCAACCGGGGCGTCACCGCTGCCGCCATACAGTTTGAGGACCTCGACAATCGGCATGCCCTCGGCGTCCTCTTCCTTCCAGCCGGTAAGCATTTCTGCAACCGGGTTCATGAACTGCACACAGGCGCGCTCATCTGTCGCAATGAGGCCGTCGGCAACCCCGTCAAGAATAGCTTGGAAGAGCCGTTCCTGCTTAAGTACCTTCCGGTCTACGGCGCTCTTGTATAGGGCAATGTTGATGGTAGAGTAAAGCTCACGTTCCTTGAATGGCTTGAGGATATAGCCAAAGGGCTCGGTTTGTTTGGCTCGTTCTAGAGTTGCTTCGTCTGCGTATGCGGTGAGAAACACAATTGGTACACGGTGTTGCTCTTTGATCTTGGCCGCGGCCTCAATACCGTCAATGTCTCCGGACAGCATGATGTCCATGAGGACGATATCGGGATGGAGACTGAGCGTCACATCAATTGCTTCCTGCCCACTAGAAACGGTGGCAAGTACCTCGAATCCAAAAGCCTGGAGCCGACGTTGCAGGTCAAGTGCAATTATGCGCTCGTCCTCGACGATCAAGATGCGTGCGTCTACCATTCGGCCTACCTAAAAGCAGACCGCTCCTGAGAGAGCGGTCTGGTGCTGCTCAGCTTGGGCTAAAGCCCAAGTACTTTTCGCATTGTATCCGGTTCTAGCCGAAAAGGGGAGCCTTTACCCTGGAGAAAGTGCCATTTTTCCAGTAGGTGAAGTGAGAGTTCGGAATACATGAGCCGCAGACCCTGGTGTTCCGTTCCAACCGGCTCCACCACGGTGTTCATTTTGCGGAAAATACCGTCTTCAAAAGGTGAGGCAAGATAACCGCGAGTTTCATCGGTCTTCACAAGCCATTTTCCCTCTACAGTCACCGGCTCACCTAGTCCCTTCCGGCCAGCCATGAGCAACTCACGCAGGCGCTCCCCGGTCTCTTGGAAGTCCAGCCCTGCTTTTGCCATGCGTTCCTCATCCTCGGTGATGATTTCAATAATGGGGCGTTTGTCGTCGCCGAGGAATCCAGATGCGGTGATAACACCGGGTTCCATGTTTTTCTGCGCTTTCTGATACTCAGGGGACATCTTCATGAGCGTACCTCTTTATTCTTGGACATCTTAAGCGAACTTGTCAAAGTAGATCGCTTCCTCAGCCATGTCGTTATCGCGCATGACACTCATGCAGGCATCAAGCATTCCAGGGCTACCACAGAGATAGCCTTCCTTTGGTACCTCGGTAGAGATCTTTTCCTTGAGATAGTTGTCAAGCACCTCGGTGATGAGCCCGGTCGCACCTTGCCAGTCTGTGCCGGGTTCCGGTTCCGAGAGCGCTGGAACAAAATGGAAGCGTTCATATTGTGAGTCGAGTTCTCTGAGTTCATCGAGATAAAACATGTCTTTCTCGGTACGCGCGCCAAAGAAGTACCAGATGTCACGCTTCTCGAAAAGTCCATTCTCAATTCCTTGGTAAAAAATAGACTTGAAGGGCGCCATCCCGGAGCCGCCAGCCACGCAGATCATAGTCGCTTCGGTATCTCTAACGTAGAAATCGCCAAAAGGTCCAACGATGTTGATCTTCTCTCCTTCCTCGAGCCGCTCATGTACGTAGGTAGTTACAATACCACCGGGTACCAAGCGAATAAGGAACTCGGCATGATTCTTATCACTCGGCTTAGAGGACATGGAGTAGGCGCGTTGAGTCCGTTCCTTGATTTTGTCGTACGGAGGTACCTCAAACTGGCCATACTGACCAGCTCGAAAACTAATTTCTTCACCACCAAGGGAGACATAGACTTCTTTAATGTCGTGCGTCAGGTCTCGGATGCGTTCGATTGTGCCGCTGTATTTCTTAATGTTAAATAGGTATTCCGGGACATCAATGCCAACATCGGCCTTAAGCTTAATCTGGCACGAAAGGCGAATGTTCTGCTCCATTTGTTTCTCGTCCAGATAGGGGAGCTCGGTTGGCAGATGCGGGCCAACATCACTGTTGACCTTAACCTTGCACTCGCCACAGCTTCCGCGGCCACCGCAGGCTGAAGGGATATAGATTCCACTTTCGGCGAGGGTCACCAGCATGTTGGCGCCACCTTTGACGTCGAGTTTTTTGGAGCCTTGATTAATGTCAATTACGACATCTCCGTAATCGTTTACGAAGCGATCTGTGATGGAGATTAGTGCGGCAAGACCTGCACTCATTCCCGCAATGACTAGCGGGGCTACCAGAAAGGCTGTTGGATCCACTCATTCCTCCTTAGGAACAACGGGCTTATTGTACCGGCAGCATGCCGCCGAAGCCGATAAAGGCCATAGCCATAAAACCAATTGTGATAACCGTAATGCCTGGGCCTTTGAGACCGGCTGGCACTGGCGCTTTTTCTACCCGGCGCCGGATTGCGGCCAGCAGCATAATTGCGAGCCACCACCCCAGCCCGGAGCCTAGCCCGTAGGTCAGGGACTGCACAAAACTATACTGACGTATCTCCATGAAAAGAGAGACACCAAGAATTGCGCAGTTGACGGTGATGAGTGGCAGGAAAATGCCCAAGGTTATGTAGAGTCTCGGTGATACACGGTCAATGATCATTTCAATGATCTGCACGATTGAGGCAATTACAACAATGAAGATAATGTAGCGCAAGTATTCAAGGCCGAGGGGTACCAGCACCAGGTTGTACACAACCCAGTTCATTCCGGCTGTGACAAAAAGAACCAAGGTCACAGCTAAACCAAGGCCGTTTGAGCTCTTCATGTCTTTGGAGATAGAGATGAATGAGCACATACCCAGGAAGTTTGCCAAGAGAATATTGCTGGTAAAGATTGAAGCCACAAACAGCGCCATAGGGTTAATTTCGGGACTCATACTACCGGCTCTCCTTGTTTGATCATGATGGACTTGGCGATCCAGATGAGGATCCCGAGCAAGAAAAACGCACTTGGTGGCAGTACCATGATAATCCAGGGTTCAAAGCCGTTGGGCATAACCTGGTACCCAAACAGGGTTCCAAACCCCAAGAGCTCACGGACAAGGGCAATGGCCAAAAGCACACCCATATAACCAAGGCCGGAGGTGAGTCCGTCCCAGATAGATATAAGAGGAGGGTTGGACTGAGCAAATGCCTCGGCACGGCCCATAATAATACAGTTGGTAATGATAAGCCCGACATAAGGACCGAGGGCCCGGCTTATGTCCGGTAGATAGGCGCGCAGGAGTATATCTACGATAATGACGTAGAACGCGATAATAAGTGTTTGGACCATCATGCGCACCTTCCGCGGCATAAAGGACTTCACAAGTGAAACTGTGAGATTACTCATTGCAGTTACACCAACTACGCCTAGCGTCATAATCCAGGTGTTCACCAAGAGGTTAGTAACAGCTAGCGCGGAGCAGATTCCCAGCACCTGCATGAAAATTGGATTGCTTGTCCAAACATTGTCTTTAAGTATTACGGTAGGTGTTGCTACGTCACTCATTGTTCACCTCCGAGAACCGGAAGCAGTTCTTCCAGGCTGTTGTTGATAATGCGTCTCATAGAGGTACTTGTTCCGGTAGCCCCGGTAATTCGGTCAACTCGGCCACTGTCCGGGTCAAAGTCTCCCTCGCCTGGCTGTTCATTAAACTGAATGCTGCCGTTGATAATGAGCTTCTCACGAAACTGACGCGTGAACCAGTCTTCGTCAATGCGTCCGCCGAGCCCTGGAGTTTCATTGTGTTCGAGAATTTCAAGTCCAAGCAGGCGCTCGCCATTACCTTGAACTCCCAGGACGGCACGGATGGTTCCCCAGACGCCGCTCCCTGATACTTCCTTGGCGTACCGAGTATCACCCTCAAACTCGAGCTGGAGAAGCGTCACACCGTTTGACTCAAGCTCTTCAACCATGTCAAATATCTCGGCAACCTGCTCTTCGGTGTCATACGGGATATTCATGGCGGTCAGAATGGCTCGCTGTCGCCGAATCTGCTGATTAAAGCGAACCTGTTCCACCGTCATGGCGTTGGCCCCGGCAAGCAGGGCGACAAATATAAAGGCTACAACGAAGGTGAAGACAACCGTGTAGCCGAAACCTTGTTTGTTCATAGAGAACTCCTCCTAAGTCGTGGCACCAACGTCGGCAGCCTTGGCCTTGGCGCGACGCTTGAGGCCGTTAAAGATTTCGTCTAACAGCGAGGCAAAGGTGTTGCCGACCAAAAGGCCAAAGCTGGTGCCTTCTGGAAAGTCGGCGAAGGTACGTACCAGCACTGTGACTAACCCAACGATAACACCATAAACGAACTGAGAGTTACTGTTTTTCGGTGCACTTACCGGGTCGGTGACCATGAAGACGGTTACGTACATCAAGCTTCCCGACATCAGAGCATAGTGCGGCACCAGGCTGGTCGTAATGCCAGCGTAGTACATCAAGGCAGTGAAAGCGGCGGCACTAACTATGGTGGAGAGCATGAGTCGCCAGTTTGCTGTCTTGGTCACCAGTAGGTAAGCGCCAGCGAGCAGGATAAGAAGCACCGAGGCCTCACCCATGGAGCTGGCATGAAACCCAAGAAACAGATCTGTTAACGCAGGAAGCTCCCCTTCGGCGAGCATTCCCAATGGAGTAGCCGCACTCACGGCATCTGCCGACATTGCGTCAGCCATACCAGCGCCGAAGCCGCCTGGCTCTGCCCAACGGGTCATCAGTATGCTTGGAAATGATATCCAGATGAACATCCGACCTGCAATAGCCGGGTTAAAGATATTGCGTCCGAATCCGCCGTAGATTCCTTTTGCTATAGCAACCGCAAATACAATTCCTACAACGGCAGTCCAGAGCGGAATGGTAGCGGGAAGAGCCAAGACATAAATGCCACAGGTCACCAAGACTGCTTCACTTACTTTCTTGTTGCGACTCTTCTCAATGATGTATTCAGTGAGAATACCAGCTGCAAAAACAACCGCCGTAAGCAGTAATACCCGCAGCCCGTATTGGTATATAGCGAAGAGAAAGAGGGGCGAGAGAGCGTAGAGCACTCGTCGCATTATTGGTTGTTTCTGAAACACGATTCCTCCTCAATGTGATTCTTAAACCTATTTAGTTATTCGTTCGCAAGACTCACGGGATACGTAGCTGAGGCTCCCGCGAACCAAAAGTAATATAGTGTGGTAGAAAAGTATAGTATTGTACTGGGTGAACTTTGGTCTCTGCCGTTGTGTTTTTCCCGCTACTATTGTTACATTAAGCGTGTTGTTCTTACAAGACCGCATCAGAGGTTTCTTGGCGCTTAGTACGGAGGAGTTGCTCAACTGAGTGCCGCTTTGCCCCTTTGCCTTGCAGAACTTCACATCTCGCGCTGCATCCGGAGGAGGATTTATGGAAATTAAGCAGATGTTTGAAAGCTTGGAACGCATTCTAGAAAAATCAAAGATTGCGACGCTCAGTACTATCAGGTCCAATGGATACCCGAGCATGCGCTGGATGACACCGGCACTGTTACGGGGGCAGACAGGCTTTCTGTATGCGGTTAGCTCCTCGGAGTTTGCCTGGACTCAAAGCCTTGCCGAGAATCCTCAGGTGGAATGGATGATTCAGACCGCACCGCTCCAGGAAATCATGCATGTGAACGGTCGCATGCAAGTTATTGATAATCCGGCACTACGGGCCGATGTGCAGGAGGCCATAGGCGGCTTCTTGCAAACGTTCTGGAAGAATATTCCAGACGAATCTAGCCTCATTGTACTAGAAACGGTTATAGAAGGAATGACCTACTTTCGCCCCACTGTTGGCGAGAAGGTTTCGGTGACGATATCGTAGCGTGACCATCTGTGGTAAAGTCTATGAAATAGATAAGGATAACAAGAGAAGAGGTATTCTGAATGGGAAAATTGGACGGATATAAAAAGGATCAACTAGTTGCAATGCTACGCGACATGCTGATCATACGCCGTTTCGAAGAGAAGGCGGCCCAGGCCTACGGGCTGAAAAAAATTGGTGGCTTTTGCCATCTGTACAACGGACAAGAGGGCGTGGTGGTTGGTGCGGTAGCCGCGCTGGACATGAAGAAGGACTACTTGCTTACCGCCTACCGCGACCACGGGCACGCATTGGCTACCGGTATGGATCCGAAAGTGATTATGGCCGAGCTCTATGGTAAAGAGGCGGGTTGCTCACGTGGAAAAGGCGGCTCAATGCATATGTTTGATGTAGAGAAACACATGCTTGGGGGTAACGGTATTGTCGGCGGCCAGATCCCGGTAGCTACCGGAGTTGCCTTTATGCAGATGTACAAAAAGACCGGGGGCGTGACGCTCTGCTTCTTTGGAGACGGTGCTATTCACCAAGGTGCATTTCACGAGTCTGCCAACCTGGCATCAATCTGGAACTTACCGGTGATCTACATCGTTGAGAACAACCATTTTGGCATGGGTACCGCAGTGAAGCGGGTTTCGGCCGTTGAGGACTTTGATGTTAAGGCTAAGGGCTACAACATGACGGGAACCACGGTGGACGGTATGGATGTA
>REEM01000190.1 GCA_007695055.1 Spirochaetaceae bacterium
CCGTGTTTATGTCGGCAGGTCTGCCAGCACACGGTGAGGAAGACTGGGGCGATGTCGACGGCTGGGGGAATAGTGACTGGGGAGACGACGAGGCCAACGACGGCTGGGGCGCCAGGGACGACGACACCTGGGACAACGGTGACTGGGGAGACGACGAGGCCAACGACGGCTGGGGCGCCTTTGAGCGGGCCGAGTTCACGCTCTATGGCTATATAGAGAACGAGGTCGTGGTAGCGGCACCTGCCGCACGCGGGGACACCGATCCAGCCTTTGGAAACACGCTGTCAGTGCGCCTTAAGGGTGACTGGCACCCCCACCGCGACCTGAGCTTTTACGCCGAGCTCCTGTACCAGGATCTGCGCGGCATTGCCGACCCGGCGGTAAGCCTGGCGGCAGCCTCGCCGCTGTTCGCTGGTGGTGCCGGTGGCGCCGGTGGCGCGGGGAATGATAACGGCGCCGCGGGGGCAGCTGGCCCCAAGACCGAGTCGGTGGTACTGGATCATGCCTATGGTGAGGCGCGCTTTGCGTACCTGGACCTGCGTTTTGGGCGGCAGCCAATCGCTTGGGGTACCGGCTATCTGTTTAACCCTACCGACCGGCTCAGCGGCGCCTCGCTTAGCAGCCCCGGGAGCGACGAGACTCCCGGCACGCTTGCGGTAGCACCCACCGTTCAGCTGCATGACCGCCTCTCGCTCGCTGGCTATCTGGCCTTTGAAGACCGTGGCCGTGAGCGAGTCTCGCGGCTTGAGTCACGCAAGGCCAACAACTATCCCTTTGGGGTGCGGCTCTCAAGCTATGCCGGGGTGTTTGACTTCAGTGCCAGCTTCAGCAAGGAGGTTTCGCACATAGATGCAGGGGCCGCGGCCATGCTGGGTAAGAGCGCCGGCTACCAGGAGCGCTACTTTGGCGGCGCTGACTTTGCTGGCAGCATAGGAGATGTCGGTGTGTACGGTGAGGCCGCGGTGGTCTTAGCGGAGAACGACCTCATAGGAGGCTCCGCCGCCCCGGATAGCTGGAGCCTTGAAAAGGCACTGTTCACGGTGGTGGGTTTTGACTACACGCTGCCCGGCGAGATTGGGGTTCAGTTTGAGTACTACCGTCAGGGCGACGGTGCTACCAGGAAGGCGGACTACAGCCTGGCCGAACTACTCTCCGGGCGGCGCAGCGTACAGGCCCGCGACTACCTGGTGGCAGTTGCCGACCGCTCCTTTGCGTCCGACAGGGTGGAGCTGCTGAGCGCGGTGATCCTCAACCTCAACGACTACAGCATTGTTGCTGTTCCTGAGATTGAGTGGCAACTGCGGAACGACTTTAGCTTGGGGTTGAACGCTGCCTTGTTCTTTGGGGAGCGCGGAAGCGAGTTTGACGGACGCTATGATCTCTCAGAGCTTGGGGGTGAGGGCAGCGTTGACCTGCTGCGCTCGCGTGTTGGGGTGAGCGGTCGTCTGAGCTTCTAATGGCCCTCTGGCACCGGCACGGGTCCCGGGCACTGCCATGGCCCGCCAGGGGCCCGGCCGCTGCCACCCCGCCACAGCCCGCGCGGCCCGCCACGGGGCTTAGTGGTTCATGCTTCCGGTGCGGTAGCCGCCAACCTCAAGCGCCACATGCCTGAAGCCAAGCGCGCGCAGGTGGGCATCAACTGTGTCGAGCAGGTCGGCGTCAAGGAGGACGGTCCGTTCTTCTGGCGCTACCTCTATTCGGGCCAGGCGCCCGTCCTCGTGTGAGCGCACCCGCAGTTGCGTAAGCCCCAGGCTCCGCAGGTAGTCCTCAGCCAGCTCTACGCGCCGGATCTTCTCTATGCTGAGCACCTCGTCAAATGGAAAGCGCGTAATGAGGCAGGCCATAGCAGGGTGCTCTGCGGTGCTCAGGCCGTAGCGCCGTGAGAGTTCGCGGATCTCAGCCTTGGTCAGACCTGCTTGCAGCAGCGGGCTTCCGACCTCGGCCTCACGGAGCGCCTGCATGCCGGGGCGGTAGTCACCCAGGTCATCTGCGTTCGACCCGTCTACTACCTTGGCAAGTCCGAGCTCGGCCGCAGTACGCTGAATCAAGCCAAAAACCTGATGCTTGCAGTGATAGCAGCGCCTGCTGTCGTTCGGAAAGCTCTCCAGCTCAAAGTCCTCAAGTGGAACCTGCACAAGCCGTATGCCAATCTCGGCGGCAACCTCTCGGGCACCGCGCACCTCAAGCTCAGGGTGCATAGGGCCAATGACGGTAATGGCAATTGCCCGCTCTCCCAAGGTCGCGAAGGCCACCTGTGCAAGCAAGGCGCTGTCGACGCCACCGGAAAAAGCAACTGCCACCGAACCCAAGCCCTGCAGAATATCTTCAAGGCGTTGGAGCTTACTGTCTAAATCACTCATAGCCACATTGTACGCCATTGCAGTTCAAAGATCAAAAATGAACTGCGTGATAGCCCACCGGCCCTACGAAAATACCCGGCGAGAATGTCCTACGATAAAACACTGCGAAGATGTGCCATGTCCTGCAACTGTATCAAACCCTGCTCTATCAAGTCCCGCACAAGTGTCTCCGGCATTCGCCCTCCAAAGTAAACCGGGACCTCCGCTGGAAGCGCATCCCGGAGCCTCAGGCACTCTGCATACAGTGCTGCATCGTATTTCTCGCAGACGAAGGTCATAAGCACTCCGGCACCTACCCCGTCTCGAACAATGGAGACGATATCCTCCACAAGAACCTCCGCGCCGAGGAGTACAGGCGTATGTCCAGCAGCATATATATGCGCGGCCGAGGCCACACAACCAAGATCAGATGCGTAGCCCACCGGAGTCGCCACAAGAATAGCATGGCCTTTTTCCTCCGATGACGGGGAGGCAAACATTCCAGCAATCACGCGTAGGTTGCTATGCGCGAAGCTCAAATGCACGGAGCGTGCCTGTTGGGAGAGATGAAGCGCTCGTACTTGACGCATAACAGGGAATACGAAACCATCGGCGAGCTCCAGGCGGCCCTCGGTGGTGAGCGCCATTTCCGCAGCCTCCCGCAGAGCGCCTGCATCCAAGCTGAGAATTGCCCGTACCGCTGCTTCCAGGGGCTCTCTCTCGGGACCGCTGCGTAGCGTGTTGGCGACTCCTGTTGTAAAGGATGCATAGCCCGCAGCCTGCGCTTGAGAAGGTGCCAGCTCCTCCAGACGCTCCACGAGTTGTTCGGAATCAAGATCAACGACATCGCCAACGCGATACCCGGCCCGGAGCAAGCGGGCTATGACGATAAGCCGGTCCAGGAGTTCGCGTGTGTAGACGCGCCGCCCTCCATCATCCCGCTGCGGCCGCACCCCATGATACCGGCGTTCCCACGCCCTGAGTACATCCGGAGTGAGTCCAGTCTTCTGTGACACTACACTTATAGGAAACATAGGTACAGGATACCCATCTGTTCACCTTTTGTCCACCTTTTGTATTTGACAAATGTATTACAAGAACACTACCTTACTACAAACATGACACAAGGAGTTATGAATGGATCTTTCGCTATTTACCGTCTCAATTGAAGCGTTTGAGGTGGTTGGACACACTCTCACGCTGGGCTATGCTGTAATGGCTGCCTCGTTGTTGTACTTCATCCTCACCAAAAATTCCAACATGCCGAAATACCGCATGTCCTCGGTCCTGTCGGTGGTAGTTATGGTTTCGGCATTGCTGCTGTTGTACACGCAGAAGCAGAGCTGGACAGCGGCTTACGCCTTTGACGCTACGGCCGGAAAATACGTGATCCGAGAAGGTGCTGAGCTTTTTACCAACGGATTCCGCTATCTCAACTGGATGATAGACGTTCCAATGCTCCTCATCCAAATACTGTTTGTTGCCGGAATAGCCGGTGTAGCGTTCCGCAAATACCTGTTCCAGTTCAGCGTTTCGGGCGTACTCATGATTATCACCGGGTACATTGGTCAGTTCTATGAGCCCGGTCGAGTAGCAGAAAATATGACCGCATGGCTCGTGTGGGGCTTCATTTCTACCGTCTTCTTTGTCTGGGTCTTGGTGCTTATCACCCGCGTTATCCGTGAGGGTAAGAAAAACATGGCGGGAAGCAAGGCCAAGGGGATATTTGGGGCGATATTACCGCTCTTTTACGTTTCCTGGTTCCTGTATCCCGGCGCGTACCTTATGCCAGCATTAATGTCTCTTGGAGTCGTAGATTACGAGTTTGCCATAGTTGCTCAGCAACTTACCTACACGGCGGCAGATATTGGATCCAAGGTAATTTACGGTGCAATGCTCAACATCTCTTCAACAATTCTAAGTAACGAGCAAGGTTTTTCTGAGTAACAAGCAGCACGTGTAGCGATCTAAACCATGCTCTTCATATAGGCCTCTGGGGCACGAGCTCCAGAGGCCACCCATAGACATCTGGACTGTGCCTCTGGGCTGTGCCTCTGAGATGCACCGCCCCCGCTACTCTTCATCCCCTACCCACAGGCCATGAAAGCCCAAAGGCGTTGGCTCCGGCAACGCCAAGCGGGCAACTTCTTCTAAGTCTTCTGCGCGGAGGATAAGCAGCAGCCCCTGCGAGTCTTGAGGGTCAAAGGCCAACAGCAGCAGGTAGCCTTGGTCTTCTGCAGTACCCGAGGCTACAAAGACCGGTTCCCCCAGGATAAGTGGATAGTAGTCCCGATATCTGGTGCTACGCGAGTCGGTATCCACCTTGGCAATACCAAACATAGTCGCAGCGGGACGCCGTGTTGGTGGTTCTGCAACTCCCCAGATATAACGGTGCCGCCGACCTTGGAAAGCGGGATTGATTGCAGGTAGCTCTAATGAATACTCACTGAGCTCCTCACTGCGTACCAGGTTTTTGGTAAGGTTAATGGTATGCCTTGTGAGAGTTGGCAGGAGCGGAGTCCGCGGAAACCGGTCATTAAGCATTGCGTGAAAATCATCGGTCTCGGGAAAACGCTGCAGCCAGCACGCATCGACAATGAACTCAGTTCCGGTCTCAGTCTCAGACTCCACATCATATCCATTCGGAATATGAAACACATAGCCGCTGGGGCCTGGAACAATATGCTGTTGGTCGGCCTTGTCGAACACGCGGATGATGGTCTCCGCGTTGGAATCCTCGCGGATCGATGCTGCCGGTGGAATCAAGCCCGCGAAGGCCGGTAGCAAATGGAACGCCACGCCAACATCAAAGAACACGCGCATTCCAGAAGCAGTAACCGCAAAGTCGTGCATGAAAGTGAGGCGTGGCAGCACCGTTTCAGACACCTTAACACTGCCGGTCTCAGGATTAACTCGATACAGAAGCAGGCGCTGCCGTAGCCCCGGGGAAAGCCCAAAGTTGAATACCTCAGGTATACCAGGAATACGTTTTGGGTGTGCACTGAAAGGCCGGCCGTTGCCCATTATTCGCTCCACCAGAGTACGAGACCGGAGCGCACCACCACCGGTCCAATGGCCCCGATATGCCAACGACTGCGGATCAATCCGGTGCGGAGCCCCGCCCTCCCACAACATGAGTACATCGCCGTTTACCATGAGCGGCGTGGTATTGGCAGCGTTCTTGAGATTGAACCGAAAGGCGTTGCGGAAGAGCCCCCCTGGAAGATTGGTGCCAAAACTGCGGAATAGAGGCTTGCCATTGCGCTTTTCTTGCGTGAACTGCGGCGTTTCAACATATGAAGAGCAGAACCGCGCTGCGCCCTGAGAGAACGAAAAGCGCTGTACAAAGCCATCGCCATCAAAGAGATGGTCGTATTCCAAGCCGTAGTTCTGAAGTCGTCCGGGGCCAACCCGAAATAGCGTACCAGAGAGCTCCACAGGAACCGCCCCGGATACAACCGACAGGTCTTGCGGTAGAGCGCCCTGAGCACCGCGCCGACTCATGGCATTAAAAACCTCAGCAGGAGTTATCACAATTGGTTTCTTCTCATCTTCGCAATATGCTACCTCCATTTGCGCTCCGGCAACTGCGGTTCGCTAAGGATAGTGGTGTCGTACTTTCATCCAAAAAAAGGACTTGACCGAGCCCCTGCTGGTGGCTATATTTTGACTAATCAAAGTCTCATATTTTATAAGTCATGGAAAGGAGTTCCTCATGGCAAAATACAAGCTGCTCGAGCACTTAAGAGCGATATCGGCATTCGCGGTCGTGGCCGTGCTGGCGGCACTGGTGTTACTGCTCGCCGCCTGCACGGGAGAAGAAACACAGACGGATCAACCACGCAGCTACCCCATATCGGTGGTTGCGACAACCGGCATGATTGCCGACATCGCGGCAAGCGTGGGTGGAGACCGCACAAATGTGCACCCCCTCATGGGCTCCGATATCGACCCGCACCTGTATCGCCCTACCCGCTCAGATGTGGCACGCATGCAGCGAGCCGACATCATCTTTTACAACGGACTTATGCTTGAGGGCCGCATGGGTGACACGCTCGTCCAGATGGCTCGTACGCGACCGGTGTTTGCGGTCAGCGAGGCGGTTGATGAGTCGCTGCTCTTGGAGGACGACGAGTACGAAGAGGCCTTTGACCCACACCTCTGGATGGACGTATCGCTCTGGATGCGCGCGGTAGATGTGGTGGTAAACGCGCTGAGCGAGTTTGACCCCGACGGTGCGGCCGAGTACCGAGCAAACGCCGACGCATATCTTGCTCAGCTTGAGGAACTTGACGCGTATGTCCATGAGATCATGGCAAGCATTCCGGAGAACCGCCGGATCTTGATCACCGCCCATGATGCCTTTGGCTACTTTGGCGATGCCTACGGGGTAGAGGTTTTAGGCGTGCAAGGAATCAGCACCGAGTCCGAGGCTGGCCTTGAGGACGTCAACAGGCTGGTGAACTACATTGTAGAGAACGATGTACGAGCAGTCTTTGCCGAAACCACGGTGCCGGACCGAGCAATGATGGCAATTATTGAGGGTGCTGCTGCCCGCGGCCATAGGGTGGAACTTGGTGGTGAACTCTACTCAGATGCTATGGGAGCGCCGGGAAGCTACGAGGGCACCTACATCGGCATGATAGATCACAACGCTACTACGGTTGTCCGTGCGCTTGGCGGCACCGCTCCGGAGCGAGGACTGCACGGTAGACTTTCTCGCTAACTGAAGGACATATTTGGAGCAATGAAAATTACGAATTCGACGGATCACAAACATGGCACGAACATGCAGGGATCGGGAAGCCCGAGCGGGAGTCCCACGGCTGCACCGCCAGCACTCTTCGTCCGCGATCTCACCGTGGCGTACCACCGCAAGCCGGTTCTCTGGGATGTAGACCTTGATGTGCCCGCGGCGGTGGTGGCGGGCATTGTGGGCCCAAACGGCGCTGGCAAAAGCACGCTCATTAAGGCAATTCTGGACCTGGTACCGCACACCTCCGGCAATGTAGAAATCTTTGGACGGCCATACAAAGAACAGCGCCGAATTGTGGGCTACGTGCCTCAAAGGGAGAGCGTAGACTGGACCTACCCCATTACCGCACTTGAGCTGGTAGCTATGGGACTGTACCGCAAAATTGGTTGGTTCCGGCCGGTGAGTTCGCGCTACCGTGAACGGGCGCGCGAGGCCATGGAACAGGTCGGTATGGCAGACTTTGCCGACCGCCAGATCAGCAGGCTCTCCGGAGGTCAGCAACAGCGCATATTCCTTGCTCGCGCCCTGGTGCAGGACGCCTCTATGTACTTCATGGACGAGCCCTTTGCCGGAGTTGACGCGGCCACCGAGGAAGCTATCATGGCAATTCTGCAGGAGCTTAGAGCGCAGGGGAAAACGGTCTTCGTGGTGCATCATGACCTGGATACCGTGCGGCGCTACTTTGACTACCTCATAATGCTGAACATGCGCGTTGTGGCCGCAGGCGCCTGCAGTGAGGTGTTCACCGAGGAGAATCTTCGCCGAACCTATGGTGGACGTCTGACCTTGCTGGACCGCGCGGTCGACGCCATAGGTGGAATTAAGCCATGAATGAACGACTCCTGCGCGTCCTGACCTTGGCTGACTACAACACCCGGGTTGTGGTGTTTGGTGTGGTCATGCTGGGAATTGCCGGGGGCGTTATTGGGGTCTTCCTGCTCCTGCGTAGAAGAGCACTCCTGGCCGATGCAGTTGGCCACGCAGCCCTACCCGGTGTGGCGGGCGCCTTCATTGTGCTTACCGCCATAGGTGCAGATGCGCGCAGCCTCCCCTTGCTCCTCACCGGCGCCCTCATCTCCGGCCTTGCTGGCATGGGGTGCGTCCTGCTCATTAACCGCCTGACCAAGCTATCAGAAGAGGCAGCCCTTGGCATTGTGCTGAGTGTGTTCTTTGGCTTTGGTATTGCGCTGCTGGGCATTATTCAACAAATGCGAGGCGCGTCCGCGGCCGGGCTGGGCTCCTTCATCTACGGCCGCACTGCAAGCATGATCCGAGCCGACGCACTGCTGATAGGCTTTGCGGCCTTGGGAATTGTGGTGGTTGCCGCCCTGCTTTTCAAGGAGCTGCGGCTCTACACCTTTGACCAGGACTTTGCCGCCGGTGACGGCTGGCCGGTCCATGGACTGGATGTACTACTCATGAGCCTGGTTGTAGGCGTGACAGTGCTGGGCCTTCAGGCCGTGGGTATTGTGCTGGTGATTGCGGTACTCATAATCCCGCCCTCTGCGGCGCGGTTCTGGACAGACAGCCTGTCAAAAATGGTGTTGATATCGGCCTTCATTGGTGCCCTTGGCGGATACATTGGCGCGGCCATAAGTGCCATGGCGCCCCGGCTGCCAGCTGGCGCGGTCATTGTCTGCGTAACCGGTTCTATGTTTCTCTTCAGTCTCTTTTTTGGAAGGACACACGGCGTTGTGACGCTGGCCATTGATGAACTCAAGCTCCGGCGCCAAACACGTCTGCACCACATTCTTCGGTGTCTCTACGAGTGTGGCGAGGCGGTGTATGACCACGGCAAGCCCATTTCAATTCGCACCCTGCGGGAGTCTCGTGAGTGGGGTGGCCAGGAACTGAAACGCGCCATTCGCGCTGCGCAGAAGGCAGGGTACCTGCGCGAAACCCGCGAACGTGCCTATCTGCTGACCGAGAAAGGCCAGGTTGAGGCCCACCGCATTACCCGCAACCACCGCCTCTGGGAAATCTACCTTCTGGAACATGCCGATGTAGCAGCCTCGCATGTAGACCAGGGTGCGGACTTCATTGAGCATGTGCTGGGTACCGAGTTAGTAGCAGAGCTGGAACGCTCGCTCAGCATTGAGGGGCTCACCCCCGGAAGTGTGCATCACTTGCCTGCTGAGCACGGAGTCGAGTCATGATCTGGACATCGCTTGATACCTGGATTGTGGTTGCCGCCGCGCTGGCTGGACTGGCCTCTGCACTGGTGGGCTCCTTTCTGGTCTTGAAGAAAATGAGCATGATGGGGGACGCAATAAGTCACGCCGTGCTCCC
>REEM01000143.1 GCA_007695055.1 Spirochaetaceae bacterium
GCCGCGAGCAGCATCCCGCTGTCGATCGGCACGCGACCCGGCAGCGCGAGGTGGACCATGTAGTTAATGCCCAGAACCATGTCCTGCGAAGGGAACACAATAGGATCGCCGTTAGCTGGGTTGAGAAGATTCCTCGACGGTATCATCAGCATCCAACACTCAATCTGTGCCGCCTGCGTCAGCGGTACATGCACCGCCATTTGGTCACCGTCAAAGTCGGCATTGAAAGCATGACAAACAAGCGGATGGAGTCGAATTGCTTTACCACCTACAAGCACCGGTTCAAAGGCCTGTATACCCAACCGGTGTAGCGTCGGCGCACGGTTGAGTAATACCGGGTGTTCCTTTACAACCTCGTCGAGTACGGCCCACACCTCAGGCGTCTCCTGCTCAACAAGCGTCTTGGCTTTCTTGATATTGTACACAACATCTTTTTCAACCAACTTCTTCATGATGAAAGGCTTGTACAGCTCCAACGCCATCTTTGTCGGCAAGCCACATTGATGCAGCTTAAGCTCCGGACCAACTACAATGACTGAGCGTCCCGAGTAGTCTACACGTTTACCAAGCAGGTTCTGCCGGAACCTTCCCTGCTTCCCCTTCAGCATGTCTGAGAGGCTCTTAAGCGGACGGTTCGAAGCACCTTTCACGACACGCTTCTTTTTGGAGTTATCAAACAGCGCGTCCACTGCCTCTTGCAGCATTCGTTTTTCATTGCGAATGATGATATCGGGAGCATTAAGCGCAATCAGCCGTTTGAGGCGGTTGTTTCTATTTATTACACGTCGATAAAGATCGTTAAGATCCGAGGTTGCAAAACGGCCACCATCAAGCTGGACCATGGGTCTCAGCTCCGGTGGAATTACGGGAATGACGTCCAGGATCATCCATTCAGGACGGTTGCCGGAATCTCTGAAATTCTCAACAATTTCGATACGCTTGAGCAAACGCTTGTCAGCTTTCGCACCTTTCTCAACCATTTCAATACGCAATTCGGCGGAAATTGAGTCGAGATCCAAACCTTCAAGCAAGGTACGAACAGCCTCCGCGCCAATTCCGGCTGAAAAGCCTAGTCCGTAGCGATCCTTTGCCTCAGCATAGTCTTCCTCGGTTAAGAGATCCATTTTCTTGAGGTCGGTGTCGCCAGCATCTATTACAATGTATTTCTCGTAATACAGGATTGAACGCAAGGCCGAAATTGTCAGGTCAAGCAGCAAACCCATTCGCGACGGCACCGAACGATAGTACCATATATGAGATACAGGAGATGCCAACTCAATGTGGCCCATTCGCTCCCGACGAACCTTAAAATGGGTTACCTCAACGCCACAACGGTCACAAATAACGCCCTTATAGCGTATGGACTTGAATTTCCCACAGTAACACTCCCACTCTTTGGTGGTTCCGAAAATGCGCTCACAGAACAAGCCATCTTTCTCCGGACGGAGCGTGCGGTAATTGATAGTCTCAGGCTTCTTAACCTCACCGTAACTCCAGGCCCGCACCTTCTCAGGTGAGGCCAGTTGAATCATTATACTATCGAAATCTTGAATTTCTCTCATCTATTTCCGCCTCCTGCTACGCTTCTCGCACATCTCGAATATCGTCTCATCCGGCTGCCGCCACGTCAGAAGTTGCTTCCCTTGCGGTTAATCAGTTCCTCATCTCTTTCAGTAAGAGGAACTTGCTTGCCTTTCGAATCGAAAATCGAGATATCTAACGCCAGTCCACGCAGCTCCTGAACGAGTACGTTAAAGGATTCAGGAACACCTGCTGAGCTCGAAGGCTCTCCTTTAACAATGCTCTCATAGATCTTGGCGCGCCCATTCATATCGTCACTTTTGATAGTTAATAATTCTTGCAGAGTATTAGCGGCACCGTAAGCTTCCAGAGCCCACACCTCCATCTCTCCGAGACGTTGCCCGCCAAACTGAGCCTTACCGCCCAGTGGCTGCTGAGTAACCAGCGAGTAGGGGCCGGTAGACCGAGCATGCATCTTGTCGTCGATAAGGTGATGCAGCTTAAGAACATACATATACCCGCACATTACGTCGTTTTCAAATCGCTCGCCGGTACGTCCATCGAACAAGGTTGTCTTGGAACTACTTGGTAGTCCGGCCTCTTTAAGCTTTGCAGCAATCTGTTCGTTGGTGGCAGACTCAAATACCGGAGTGGCGTACCACTCATCCAGCCATTTTGCCGCCCAACCAAGTTCGGTCTCAAGAATCTGGCCGAGGTTCATACGAGAAGGAACGCCAAGCGGATTCAAACAGATCTCTAGTGGCGTTCCGTCGGCGGTATAGGGCATGTCTTCTTCAGCAAGCACCTTAGCGATAACGCCCTTGTTTCCATGCCGCCCTGCCATCTTGTCACCTTCACGTAGTTTACGCTTGGTAGCAATAAGTACCTTGACAACCTCTTCCACCCCTGGACTTAGGTCATCTCCTTCACCTCTACGCAATCGCTGAACGTCAATAACCGTACCATCAATTCCGTGGGGAACCCGTAGACTGGTATCGCGAACTTCCTTGGCCTTCTCACCAAAGATTGAGTTCAGAAGTTTGAACTCTGGAGTTGTCTCGGTTTCGCTCTTCGGCGTTACCTTACCAACCAGAATATAACCGGATCCCACCTTGGCACCCACGCGCACTACACCTTCATCGTCAAGCTGATCAAGGGCACGCTCAGAGGTGTTAGGAATATCCCGTGTTATTTTCTCTGGACCGAGTTTGGTCTCCCTGATTTCAGTCACAAATTCTTTGATATGGATGGAGGTGAAGATGTCTTCTTTGACGACTTTCTCGGAAATGAGTATTGCATCCTCGTAGTTGTACCCGTTCCAAGGCACAAAGCCAACCAACAAATTTCGCCCGAGTGCGAGCTCACCGCGGAATGTCGCAGGCCCATCGGCAAGCACATCACCGTCGGCTATCTTCTGCCCAAGCTGAACAATAGGCTTCTGTAGGTAACAGGTATCTTGGTTTGTTCGCTGATACTTGACCATGAGATACTCGTCACGTTCCTCCGCCGTGCTCGCCTTAGTCGGCTTAACAATCACCTTGGTTGAGGAGACATACTCAACAACTCCCGCTCGCCGTGCCTTGACCAAGACACCGGAGTCATAGGCGCACTTACGCTCCATACCGGTGCCGACACGCGGCGGCTCAGGAAATACGAGAGGCACCGCTTGTCGCTGCATGTTCGAGCCCATCAGGGCCCGGTTTGCGTCATCATGCTCAAGAAAAGGGATAAGCGAGGCTGATACCGAAATAACCTGCTTGGGAGAGACATCCATGTATTCAATTTCTTCAGGAGCCTTGGTTGTGTAGTCACCACTCTTGCGAACCGAAACCATGGTTGTTTGAAAGCGCCCCTTGTCGTCAAGAACGGCGTTCGCCTGCGCGATATAGTGCCGCTCCTCATCCATTGCCGAAAGATACTCAATGTCACGAGTTGCGACCCCGTCAACAACCCTGCGGTAGGGAGTCTCGAGAAAGCCATAGGCGTTCACCCGAGTATAGTTGGCAAGCGAAACAATAAGCCCAATATTTGGTCCTTCCGGAGTCTCAATTGGACACATTCGCCCATAGTGCGTGTAGTGAACATCACGCACCTCGAACCCTGCACGGTCGCGTGAAAGACCACCTGGACCAAGCGCGTTCAAGCGCCGCTTGTGCGTAAGCTCCGACAAGGGATTTACCTGATCCATGAACTGCGACAACTGACTCGAGCCAAAGAATTCCTTAATGGCAGCAACAACCGGTTTGATAGAGATCAAGTCTTGCGGCTTGATGGTATCGGTCTCTTTAAGACTCATTCGCTCCTTGGCAATTCGCTCCATACGAGCAAAAGCAGTCTTGAGCTGGTTGGCTAGCAACTCGCCAACCGAACGCACACGCCTATTTCCAAGGTGGTCTATATCGTCAACGTTGGCCTCGCCAATATACACCTGCACGAGGTAGCGCATGGTGTTCACGATATCCTCACGGGTGAGGATATGATCCTCAACCGGGTCGTCATAATTAAACTTCTTGTTGAGTTTGTAACGCCCTACCCTACCAAGATCATAACGCCTCGTCGTGAAGAACATAGAGTTGAAGTCTTTGTCCGCACTCTCTATCGTTATGGGCTCACCCGGCATGAGCACCGCGTAGACACTCGAAAGAGCGTCTTCCTTAGAGGGCTCATCCTTGTCACCGTCTTCTCGGGCAAACTTGGACTCTTCGCGCTCGAAACAGTTGAGAATGATCTCGGAATGTAGTGAGTCGGAGTTACCGGTCTCGATGACGGTCACCTCATCTACACTACTATGAATAAGTGCATCTACATCATGCGGGTGGATCTTCTCACCGGCACGATAGAGTTTCTTCTTTTGTCCTTCCTCGGTGACAAAAACCTCGCGTGCGAACACCGCACCGACCAAGGCTTCTTTTGCCTCCGGTTCGTCCTTAACAGGCATAACCAGTGTTTTGTAGAACAGATCAATGATCTTCTCACGAGTGTCAAATCCCAAAGCTCGAAGGAAAATGGTTCCAAGAATTCTTTTCTTTCGGTCAACTTTGGCATAGATCAGCTCTTTCTTCTGATCAATTTCAAACTCAAGCCATGATCCACGGTAAGGAATAATCCGTGATGAGTAGATGCCTTTCTCATGGGAAAAAATGACGCCAGGACTCCGATGTATCTGGCTAACTACCACTCGCTCGGCACCGTTGATAACAAAGGTACCGCGATCGGTCATAAGGGGAATGTCTCCCATGTAAATATCTTTTTGACGAATCTCGCCTGTTTCAAGAAAAATTAGATTGATTCGCGCCTTCACCGAGGCAGCATAGGTTATCGCCTTCTGCTTACATTCCATTTCGTTCAGCTTGGATGCTGCTTCGTCAAGGATGTAGTGATCGTACTCGAGGCGCATATCGCCACTTTGACTCTCTATAGGAAAGGTGCCTTGAAAAACTTCTTCGAGCCCTTGCAACAACGGAGCTTCACCCGCCAGCATATGCTCGCGCTGCAAAAATCTCTCAAAAGATGCCAACTGTATATCAACCAGGTTCGGCAACTCCATGACTTCGTTACTTCCGGCCCCAACTCTGAGACGGTTTATATCTTTCCTACGATCGAACATTCACTACCTCCCGCCGCAATGAGATCCCCAAACCGGCGCAGAAAAAGAAGATACCGCCTGCTACCCGGTAGCCGGCGGTATCTTGAGATTACGCTATAAAACTTTCCCGATGCGATGATTACTGAACTTCAACCGTAGCGCCCGCTGCCTCAAGCTTCTCCTTGATGGTTGCTGCCTCGTCTTTCGAGACACCTTCCTTAACAGCCTTGCCACCGGCCTCAACAAGCTCTTTGGCTTCTTTGAGACCCAAACCAGTGATCGCACGTACTTCCTTGATAACAGGAATCTTCTTGCCTTCCTCTATGCCCTGGAGAATTACGTTAAACTCGGTCTGCTCCTCAGCTGCTTCAGCGGCCTCACCACCGCCACCGCCACCTGCGGCCGCGACAGCTACCGGAGCTGCTGCAGTAACTCCGAACTTCTCTTCCATAGCCTTTACCAGCTCGGAAACCTCGAGCACGGTCATTCCCGCGATCGCATCTAGAATCTCATCTTTACCAAGTGTTGCCATATTAACTTCTCCTTGTTGTTTTTTCAAAAGCGATAGCATGGAACACCTTTCGGAAGACTAACGCTCTTGATTTTACTAAGAGGCACCAATCAGCGCCTCACTGTTTCAATTTCCTTTACCGATTTCTCACGAGCCCCATCAAAAGGGATCAACCGGCCTGCTTTTGTTCAGCAACAGCCGCAAGGGTCCTCACCAACTTCTGTGGCACTGCATTAAGGACAATCGCAAGATTCTGCACCGGTGCTTTCATAGTCCCCATGAGCTTCGAAAGAAGTTCATCACGAGTCGGAAGCTTTGAGAACTCGGCGACCTGAGCGGCGGTGAAGATGCGCCCGTCAATAATTGCGCCCTTGAGCGCTAACGGCATGTCTTTACCGAGAGCAATGAGCTCTTTTACTACTGGGCCACTCTCCGTACGTGAGATAGCAACCGCGGTCGGACCTACGAGATACTCAGACGCGTCTGGCAACTCAAGCTGCTGAAGCGCAATGCGAACGCGCTTGTTCTTCATTACACGGTAGTCAGCACCTTTTTCTCGCAGCCTTCCGCGCAGATCGGTGATCTGCCCTACCGTCAAGCCACGGTAGTCAGTAAACACGAGGTCAGGAGAGTCGGCGAAGCGTGACTTCACGTAGTCTACACTGTCTACCTTTTCTTGATTAATTTTTGTTACGTACTCTGCTGTGTACTCAGCCATTTCGCTATCCTCACTTCGCCTTGGACTCAACCGGGTCAACAACTCTGACACCGGGGCCCATCGTGGACGACACCGCTATGCTGCGAACAAAATCACCCTTGGTGTCGGCCGGGCGTCGCTTTTTCACCTCGGAAACAACCTCTCGGATGTTCTCAAGCACTTTGTCACTATCCATGGATACCCTACCGACCGCAAGGTGCAACACACCCGTCTTGTCGGAACGAAACTCAACCCGCCCCTTTCGGAGCTCTTCAAGAGCTTCCTTAATCTCAAAGGTAACCGTTTGCGTCTTAGGATTCGGCATGAGGCCACGACGACCAAGAATTGGGCCAAGCCGTCCGACATCCTTCATCATGTCCGGCGTCGCCACCGCAACATCGAAATCAAGCCAACCACCCTTGATCTTCTCAATCAAGTCGTCGTCACCGACATAGGCCGCACCGGCTTCCTCTGCTTCTTTTGCCTTATCTCCTTTCGCAAACACGAGAATTTTCTTCTCGGTGCGAAACTGATGCGGCAACACAAGTGTGTCACGCACCGAAGCACTCTTCTTCAGATTCAACCGCATGGAGATCTCAATAGTTTCATCAAACTTTGCAAAGGCCAGTTCTTTTACCAGATCTACCGCTTCCTGCGGTTCGTAGGTACGCGTCCTTTCAACGCGTTCAATTGCCTTTCGGTAATTCTTTCCGCGTTTCATACTACGCCTCCACCTCTACACCCATACTTCGGGCGGTACCGGCAATGATCTTCATTGCACCTGCCATGTCGTTTGCATTCAGATCCGGCATTTTCAGCTCAGCAATTTCCTGAACCTGAGCCTTCGTCAGCTTACCGACCTTGATTTTGTGAGGCTCAGCAGATCCACTCTCTTTCTTCAGAGCCTTCTTGATGAGCACCGCCGCAGGTGGAGTCTTTGTTATAAAGGTGAAACTCCGGTCAGCGTAGACCGTTATCACAACCGGAATCGTAAGACCGGCCTCCAGGTTCTTCGTGACCTCATTAAACTGCTGCACGAATTGTGGCGCGCTGACACCATGAGGGCCAAGCGCTGGACCGACAGGGGGCGCCGGTGTGGCTTTTCCTGCCGGAACCTGCAGCTTAATTATTGCCGCAACCTTTTTCTTTGCCATGTGTATTCTCCGTTCGTGGTATTGACGCCGCGTGTGAGGCAACTCACACTCGACTCCCATCCGCCAACAACAACGTTGCCAGCCATTGAAACACAACATCCGGACCGAGGCCCGGATGCTATAGTCAGATTCTTTCTACTTGGACGAAGTCGACCTCAACCGGGGTTGATCGCCCAAAGATTGGCACCATCACCCGCAGCTTACCCTTCTCCACGTTTACTTCCTCCACCTCACCGGTGAAGGTCTGGAAGGGGCCGCCGACAATTCGAACTGTTTCGCCAATGACGTAAGACTCTTTTGGTTTTGGAGCCTTATCACCCTTGATCTCTCCAGTCTTCTGGAGTATCTCCCGCGCCTCCTCACCCGAAATGGGCTGAGGCTTTGCGCCCGGTGCGGCACCGACAAACCCGGTAACACCATTTATCTTCTTGATTTCGGAACAAACCATTTTCCAACCGATATCCGGAAGATCCATCTCTAGGAGAATATACCCAGGGAGGAATTTTTTGGTTGTGACGCGCTTCTTGCCACCACGAACCTCAACGACCTGTTCCGAGGGCACCTTGATATCCGTCAAGGCCTCTCCGATACGCCCATCTTCCATCATAATTCGGAGCGTCTTCTCTATTTTGTTCTCGTAACCGGAGTAGGTATGGAGTACGTACCAGCCTTTAGCCATATCGCGATCCTTTGCAGCACTCGAGACGCCTTAACGGCGACTTGAGGAAACGGGTGTTAAAAAATGAAGTCCACAGCCGCAAGAAGGAGAAAGTCGACCAAGCCGAGAACAATTGCAAATATTGCAACCGAAATTAAGACAAGCTTGGTATTGGACCGCACCTCGTCACGGCTAGGCCACACAACCTTTCTGAGTTCGGCATGGCTATCTTTGATAAACGTAATGATCTTTTTCATTCCCACCCCTTTTCGGCGATGCAGCCGGCGACGAGCAGACACGCAACAATTGGAAGGCAATTCCTGAGGGACAAACAGGCCAGGTAGGATTCGAACCTACAACATCCGGTTTTGGAGACCGGCGCTCTAGCCGTTGGAGCTACTGGCCTAAAAAGTGCTGAGCAACTAAGTCGCCTAACACCATTTATCTACTTAACTTTCGCTTCCTTATGAAGGGTGTGCTTACGCTCGAAGGAGCAGTACTTCTTGAGCTCTAGTTTACCCTGCATATTCCGCTTGTTCTTCTTTGTGCTATAGTTCTTTCTCTTACAGCTTTCACACTGCAGGGCGATGATTTCTACAGCTTTGCCCTTCGCTTTAGCCATTCCTTACTCCCTACCGTCACACGCGGAACGTGTAGTATAGCGAAGACACCATACCTACGTCAACGTCGGTGAGCTGCTGCACATCTATTACTCGCATAATTACGCCTATGGCGCATAGCCCTCGATCGGATTTGAACCGATGACCCCATCCTTACCATGGATGTGCTCTACCACTGAGCTACAAGGGCAAGTAATTGCACGTGGGCGCAACATTAACAGAATTAAGCACTAGGGTCAAGCAGTACGGCACGATAAATGCTAGCGCTATTGCATGGCCTGCTTTATTACCTCGACCCAGTCATGGATCCTTGAGGTCGTCATGTTGGCCTGATTATCCTCATCGATTACGAGTCCAAGAAATCGCTTGCTCTGAACCGCTTTTGAGGCCGAAAACGTGTATCCTTCGGTGGGGGTTTCTCCGACAATACGGCCTCCACGCTCGATCACTTTCTCTGCAAGCGGCCGCATACAGTCCACAAAGTTATCTGGATAGTTTTGCTGATCTCCCAAAGCCATAATCGCTACCGTTTTGCCATTAAAGTCAATACTGTTCAGGCTGGGAAAGAACTCCTCCCAATCATCTTGCAAGTCTCCCGTCCCCCAGGTTGAGACGGAAAACACGATCTTGTCATAAGCCTGCATGTCGCTGGCGGTCGTTTCACGAATATCATGCATCTCCGCCTGGTTCTTCCCCAAGGCCTCGTAGAGCTTTAGCGTAACATCGCGGGTGTTTCCAGTGGTCGAACCATAGAAAATGCCTATTTTATTCATATAACGTTCTCCCTCGCTTGCGCAGCATCTGAGGATAAGTCGAGTGAAGTATGTCTCCGATAATAGTGGAAGGCCCATGTACCGTCAACATCATGGGTCAGAGAGAGTGAAAAAGAGGCCGTGAACTGCTAGCCTTCACCCAGTATAGGACATTAATCCCTTAGTGACTCTACGAGTTCAGCCAGAACACGCTCGGCTTCCTCGTTAGGCACCTGACAGGTGCCAGCCGCATGGTGCCCCCCTCCATCGTACTTGAGCATCAGCTCTCCCACGTTAACCTTGGATGACTTGTCAAAAATGCTCTTGCCAATGGTGAAAACGGTATTCTGATGTTTAAACCCCCAGATTACCTGAACTGATATGTTTGTCGATGGAAATAGCGCGTACTTAATAAAACGATTACCGGCGTAAATTGGATCCTGTCCTCTGGTATCAACAACCAAGACGTTCGCCTCTACGCGAGAGCATTTTCGCAACTGCTTCTTAAACATCGCCTCGTGCTCGAAATACAGTTTGACCCGTTCTTTGACATCGTCAAGCGCCAGAATCTCTTCAATACTATATTCACGGCAGTACTCAATAAGGTCCATCATGAGCTGGTAGTTGGAGATGCGGAAATTCTTAAAACGTCCAAGACCGGTGCGGGCATCCATGATGAAGTTCAGTAGGTTCCAGCGTTCCGGGTACAACACTTCATCCATGGTGAAGTCGGCACTGTCTCCTTTGTCGACCGCTCGCATCATTTCCTCGGAAATATCGGTAAACTTCTCCTCACCACCGTAGTAGTCGTAGATTACTCGTGCAGCTGAAGGAGCGTCAGGAACAATGACGTGGTTTCCATGCTCGCCTGACCTCACGGACTCGGAAGAATGATGGTCAAAACAGAGCGCGACCCCCTCGACATATGGCAAGTTTGCGGTTATGTCGCGGTCGCTAAGGGCAACTAAGCCGTCCTGCATATCCTTTGGGTGGACAAACTTGATCTCGTCGATCATGTCTAATGCACGAAAAAGGACGGCGCATACCAAGCCGTCGAAGTCGCTCCGTGTAATCAGTCGATATTTTTCTGTGGATTCCACAATTACTCTCCTGCAGCTGGGCAAATGCTACTGGATACGCTACGCATTATCAAGGATAAAATGGAATACGAACCTAATTTCCCGGAAGCTGGGGCGACTATCGGCAAACACCTCCATACGCCTGACCTTGTCCGGGGACAAGGATACTCCACGCTTCCTTGATCTTTCCTTGTCCGCTTGGTATATACGAAGGACGCTAAGGACAGAGTAAAGGAAAGCACGAATGAGCAAACAGGGCAACAGTCCAAAACTACCACATGGATCGGGCATAATCAGAGTGCTTGCCATTGATCTTGGCGGTACAAATGCAAGCTTTGCGATTGTAGAAACCGCCGGAGCAAAGCAGGCGATACTCAGCCGACTTGTCCTGTCCTCAGGCCAGCAGAAGAGTTTTGCCGCCGCATTGCGTACGGCGCTCCGGCATTTTGACAACGAACCGGAACTCATGGCCAGTGTAAAAGCATGCTGCGTGAGTGCAGCGGGCCCAGTAGCTGCCGGGGTATGTACCCCAACCAATCTGCCGTATACCGTCAGCACACATGAAGTCGAGAATATCCTGAAAGTGCCATGCTCAATCATGAACGATTTCGAAGCCATTTGTTATGGTGTGCCGTTGCTTGATCTCAATGATGCGCAACAGGTTTGTAGGATTCACCTAACACAGGAGCGACAGGACAACAGCGATGGCGAGTACGGAGTCGCGGCGGTTATTGGCGCGGGTACAGGTCTTGGAATGGGCTATCTCTCCTGGGTGCCGCCAGACCTGAAGGTATTTGCTTCTGAGGGTGGGCATCTTGATTTCGCACCCTGGGATGAGCAAAGTTCCGAGCTTGCGAGCTACCTGCAGCATGAGTTAGGCCGCTTCCCCGACAGAGAACACGCCTTGTCCGGGCCTTCCATTCCCAGGATCTACCGCTTCATGACCTCAAGTGGCCGAGCTCCGACGAATGAACTATCGCTGCGCATAGGAAAGCTGGCGCATAATGAACAACCTGAAGCCATTGCGGCCGCGTCGGTTGGTGATGCAGCGGATCCTGGCTGCAAGGCGACCATGAGCATGTTTTTTGCGCTGTATGGGCGTCAATGTGGCGCCGCCGCTTTGCAGTTTCTTCCTAGTTACGGTGTTTTTCTTGCTGGCGGAATAGCATCGAAGAACGCGCCCGCACTTATGAGTTCACCTGAATTTGTTGAGGCCTATCTTGCAGGTTACTCCGGCAACCTGCGGCGGGAGCTTCTTGCTACACCTCTGTACATTATTCTTGACTATCAAATATCGTTACTCGGCGCAGCTCACGCAGCACGACAAAGGCTGACGGACCCAGCCGCATAGTGCAACCGGGCGGGATGTCGCAACCGACGGCTTTGTACTCAGCCCTAAACCATCAAGGAGCGAGGTTTCATGAACCAGAAACTACGTGACAGAATGCAAGAACTTGGAATTGACATTCACCGCACCGAGCATATCTTGAAGGCGCTGAATGACGGTGCATATGACAATGTGCAGCCGGTAGTTGTAAAAGATATTCCGGAACTGGACGGAAACGAGGTGGTGAGCGCCTCGGGCCAGCTAACCCTACGTATTGCCGAACCAGAGTTAACCAAGCACTGGTCCGAAATCGCCCCGGAAATTGACCCAATTGCCTCAGCCCAACGTGACGGTAGCGAACTTATGTTCTCGCATGCGGCATTAAAACGACTCGGCACAGCCTTGTATCCACGCACCGCCTTTGGAGTTCTCAACGGCGGCTCGGCAACCAGTTATGCCGACGAGAAGAAGAACCGCGGACTGAGCGAGAGCCTGTACAAGCTGCTGGCACCGGTATTTGAGCCTATGGCCGACCGTTGTCGCGGTAAGGCAAAGGGCTTAACCCCGGCATTTGTCCAACCCGACGGAAGCGAAGGCCCCACCTTTCTAGAACTGAAGATGCGCGGGCTGCTCATTCGCGCCATGGAGCACCAAACTCGGCAGCCGGTTGAGCCTCCGTCGGAACCTCTGGAGCCCTTCTTCCAGATGACCAGCGTTCATAACGATGCCGAGATTGCGGCCGCATACAAGGGTTTTAAGACGAGCCCGCTCCTGGAGACGCTCATTAGAGAGACCGGCATTGATATTAACGCCGCCGCCACAGGCGTGCAGCCGATGCTTGCCGCGCTGAGCCACTCTGAGGACGGCACTCCACGCCGCGTGTTTGAGTCCGCTTATGGACGGGCCAATGAGCCATTGGGGCTCCCAGGCGGCCATGGCCAGAACTTCAGTGTACTTGCGGACATCTACCGGGAGTTACGCGCGGACGGCAAGCGGCTGGCATATTTGTCAAACGTCGACAACCTTGGCGCAACGGTTGACCCAGCTACCATTGCGTATACTGCTCTTACTGGCCGCCAGGCAGCCTTTGACTTCTCCTTCCGCACATCGGTAGACGTGAAAGGTGGAATTCTGGTGCGCGACGACCGCGGCAGGCTGAACTGCGCCGATATTGGCCCGGCGGTCAGCCCGGACGAGGTTGCGCGTGCCGAGGCCGAGGGAAAAGCCATACTTTTTAACTGCGCCACCGGCCTGTTTAACCTGAACTACCTCACGCACAACATCGACTCTATTGTAGATAATCTGCCCATGCGAATAAGTGATCAGGACAAGGATGCCGGTCGTTATGCACAGGCGGAACAGGTTACCTGGGAAGTGCTCGGGTTACTCGATAGACCTTTGGTGTTTGGAGTGGACAAGTACCGCCGTTTCTTGGCTGCAAAACTACTGCTGGAAACGCTTATGACCAGTGGCATTTCGCTGGATCATCCCGACTACCCTCGTTCCGCGGATCCCGCCAAGGACTTCCTTGGCACCGCACAGAAACTGAACGCCGGACTTCACTGGAACCTGGAGCACAGCTATGGCATGAAGCTCTTGGGCGACCGGTGGGTTCCGAAGTCCATTGACGAACTGCAGAGCGACATAGCGAACGACATAGAGTCGGAAGAGGAAATCTCATGAGTTTGGGTGAATCAGAAAAGGTGAATCCGGAACGAAAACTGGCCCCGGATTTCTCAAAGCTCAACGGCCTGGTTGCCGCCATCGCGCAAGATGCAGCGACCGGAGAGGTGTTGATGCTGGGGTTTCAAGACCAAGAAGCCTGGGAGGCATCGCTCCGGACCGGCTTCGCCCACTATCACAGTCGTTCGCGCGGGCGGCTGTGGAAAAAGGGCGAGAGCTCAGGAAACGTGCAGCGGATTATTGAGATTCGTCTAGATTGTGACCAGGACGCGGTTCTCATGATAGTGGAACAACAGGGCGGAGTTGCCTGTCATACCGGCCGACGCAGCTGCTTTTTTAATAAGGTGGAAGGTGCGAATCTGGTCGTGAGTGAGTCTCCGGCCGGGTCTGGATTATGAATATCCGAGGACGTATGAATACCCTAGGACTGCTCGAACTCGCGAAAGAGAAGACTGTGTTGAATGCCTGAGTTGTTTTGGTACTTACCGCCGCGGTAGGTCTCGTAGTCACCGTCAATTGTGTGGTAGAAGACCTGGCAGATTTCTACACCAGCGTAGATGCGTATGGGTTGGACACAGAAAATTTCGAGCGTCCAGTAACCACAGAATCCAACATCACCGAAGCCGGCCGTAATGTGTACAAACAACCCGAGTCGACCAATTGAGGAACGCCCTTCCAGCATAGGAACGTAGTCATGAGTCTCGGTGTACTCGACGGTGCGCCCCAGATACAGCGTGTTCGGCTTGAGAAGAAGCCCTTCCGGTGGGATTACAATGCTCCGCGAGGTATTCTCTACGCGCATGTCGAGCTCGTTCGAGTCATAGACCCGGAGCTCGTCGTGGAGCCGCAAGTTGTAACTGTTGGGGTTGAGCTGACTCGGAACGTAGGGGTCAATTATGATCTTAGTGCCGAGGCCTTCTGCGATGCGTTTTCCTGAGAGTATCATTGACGTGGCTCATGGTAACTCGGTGACGGGGCCTTAGCCCCGCCTTTCCGGTAGTTACATGAGATCCTTGGGACGACGTGCTTGATTGCCCGACTTCTCACAAACAGCAAAATGCTTCATTCGACCGTTCTCAAAAACCGACTTCATGATAATTTTCCCACCCCAGCGACTTGTGAGTTCGCGGGCACCTTCACGGCGTGCATTCTTTGATACTTTTCCAGCTGCCATACTATTCTCCTGTCACGCTACCGATGCTACGAACACCGAAGCTGTTTTGGTTCTTGTACTGATAGCTTTCTTGTAGCATTTTTCTTGAGGAATATCAACAGGCTTAAGATCGCTCTAGGTGTGGGTTGCGTCAGAACGGGTGTGGCGGGCGAGACTGGGAGCGCCGAGTGCGATGGCGGTAATTCGTCTGGGTACAAAAAAACCCACTCCTCAGTGCGACCGTAGAGGTTGCACCTTGGTGTGGGGGATTCTCGCAGAACTAGAACTGCTTAGCCAACGTCAATTGCGTCGGTTGGGCATACATCAAGACATGCGCCACAGCTGGTACAGGTCATGGGATCAATGACACGTACGCCATTGGCCTCGGAAATAGCGTCAACCGGACATTCCGGATCACAGGCAGCGCAGTTGATGCAAGCATCGTTAACAGAATAAGCCATATATAGTCTCCTTATTGTTAATATTCACCGGTAATATGACACAGTTTTGCCAATCCCGCAAGCTAATTTTTCTCTTTTTATGAAAGTTTTCACAATATTTAGCCCAGGACATGTTATTAAGACCCAGTGCTTCGTAAGACGTTCAGAACGCTCACTCGGGGTCGTCGATCGCAAATGGGCCAGAGCCGGGGCCCAAGTCGGGGGCCCCTTCCAGAAGCACCATGGGAATTCCTGCTCCACCAAGTGCCTGTGGCTTAGAAAGGCCCACACAGATGCGGCGCGCCCGGGGTGCTGCATGTGAAACTATGGTGAATAGATCGGCGCCAAGATCCTCAAGCAGTTCGAACACGCGCGCCTCGGCCTCTACATAACGACGCACCACCCCCGTAAGCTTAGCGTAGTCGACCGTCCTGTCCAACGAAGCGCGTCGCCCACCAGAGCCCAATGAGTACACAGAGGACGGGTCAAGCTCAATCTCAATATCAAGTTCAAGGGGTTGCGCTTGATCGGTTTCGCCCGGGTTTACGCCGATCAAGGCTGAGAGAGGCATGCGGTTAATGAGTATTTTCAGATTCTTCATCAAAGAACACCATGTCTTCGGGCCGGGCGATGAACTCCTTGCGACCGCCCCCCAGTAACTTCTCTATTTCGCGGCTGTGTTTGCCAGCCAGCGCGGCAAGTTCATAGCTACTCATGGAGGTGACGATCTTGCCACAATCATTCAGATTCACCACAGCCCCGGCCGGAAAGACGCCTTCAACCCGCACGATACCGGTCGGAAGGAGACTCTTCTTGCTGCGTATTGCGGCCAATGCGCCGTCATCTATCGTGATTCGTCCTTGGGGTTCACTGTTCAGAATCCACCGTACACGATTTCCAAGACGACGCTTGGCAAGAAAGACGGTGCCTATCTCCTCGCCCGCAAGCAAACGAGATAGAACACGCGGCTCGCGGCCATGCGCCAGCAACATGGGGCAGCCAGCATTCTCAGCAACGAGCGCTGCAGCGAGTTTGCTCTGCATGCCCCCGCGTCCAAAGCGACTCCCGGCCGAACCCGCCGCCGCCAGCACCTCATCGGAAATCTGTGGGACGGTTCGAATAGGGAGCGCACCACTGGTTGTGCGCGGATCACTATCGTAGAGCGCATCAATGTCACTGAGAAGAATGAGAACCTCCGCGTCAACCTTGCTTGCCACCAACGCCGACAGACGATCATTGTCACCAAAGGTGGTGCCGATCTCGGCCGTTGATACACAGTCATTCTCATTGACCACCGGGACGACACCCAAGGACAGCAATGTCTCAATTGCGTTTCTCAGATTCAGATAACTTGTGCGGTTATCAAGAACCTCACGTGTGAGCAAGACCTGGGCAACACTGGTGTTGTGCCGAGAGAAGGCGTCTTTATAGGTGTTCATAAGGATAGGTTGCCCCACGGCCGCGCAAGCCTGGCGTAGTTTCACGCCTTCAATGCGGCCACCGATCCCAAGTTCGGAGGCCCCCATGCCGATAGCACCGGAGGTGACAATCACCACCTGCTTTCCAGCCTTAACGAGCGTGCACACCTGTTCAGCAATATCGCGAATATATGTGGTGTCGATACCACCGCTATCAGAACGCAGAACGTTGGTACCGATCTTGACCACAACACGCTGTACCGAGGAGAAATCTCGCATAGCTCTTAGGTTTTATCGGCTTTCGGGAGAGCCATTGTGCGATGCGTGAAGGGGCGTGCATTCGGGCCGCTGTAGTCAGACACAACGTGGCCCGCTCCGCGTAGGCGCCACTTATAGGTACACAGCCCCTCCAGCCCAACCGGCCCACGAGCATGCACCTTGACGGTGCTGATACCTACCTCGGCGCCGAGACCGTAACGGAAACCGTCCGCAAAGCGGGTAGAGCAGTTCCACATCACGCTTGCTGAGTCCACAAAGTCCATGAATTGCTCCGCAGTCTCGGCGTGAGTTGTCACAATGGCGTCTGTGTGCCCGGAGCCGTACTGGTTAATGTGAGCAACCGCAGCTTCAAGGTCATCGACCACCCGCACCGCAAGTATATAGTCCAGGTACTCAGTCTCCCAATCAACCTCGCTTGCATGTTCAATCCCGGGTAAATACTTCTGTGTGATCTTACAGCCACGGAGTCGCACACCCTGCTCGGAGAGTGCTGTCGCGAGCTCGGGAAGAAAACGATCCGCTATCTCAGCATGAACCAACAAGGTCTCTGCGGCATTGCATACCGCTACATACTGCGTCTTGGAGTCAGCTACTACTCTTAGGGCCATATCTATGTCAGCTGCGGCATCTACAAATACGTGACAGATCCCGTCGGCATGACCCAGCACGGGAATTCGCGTGTTGTCCATAATGTGTTTTACAAACTCATTGGATCCTCGCGGAATAATGAGGTCGATATCGTCGTCGAGGGCTAACATAGCTCCTACATCTTCACGTGTCTTGAGTAACCCTATCCAGCCCGTTGGCATGCCGCCGGACTCAGCCCCACGGCCGATGGCTGCTGCCAATGCCTTGTTCGTTTCGCGGGCCTCACTGCCCCCCTTAAGCAAAACCGCATTGCCGCTCTTGAGACAAAGACTTGCAATCTGCACCAGCGCATCCGGGCGGGACTCAAAGACCATACCAATAACTCCGATTGGACATCCGACTCGTTTGAGCACCAGACCTTCATCAAGCTCGCGGACTTCCTGAACCAGACCTACCGGATCAGGCAGCGATATAACGCTGTGAATACCCCGAATAGTCTCGGCAAGCTTGGCCTCGTCAAAGCGCAAACGCTTGAGCAAGGGCGCAGACAACCCAGCTGCCTCAGCAGCCTCCATGTCATGGCGGTTCGCCGTCAGTATGGCCTTTTTTTCTGCCTCTAGCCGAGCAGCCAGCGCCTCCAAAGCCGCGTTCTTTCGTGACGTGGGCTCGGCCGCAAGCAGCCGTGACGCGCCTCGAGCGGCGGCCGCAACGGTACGGATATCATCACTCATGCTGCCCTCCTTCACCCTTCGCAAGCACCGAATGAACAGCGTGAAGCAGAGCTTCTGTTTCCTCCCATCCAATACAGCCGTCGGTAATTGAAACGCCGTACTCGAGTGTCTCGGGATCTTCAAGCTTCTGTGAACCGGGGTTGATATTGCTCTCAAGCATAAAGCCGATGATTCCCGAGCTGCCACCAGCCCGCTGTTCGACTACATCTTGAAGAACCTCGCTTTGGCGCCGATAGTCCTTACCACTGTTCGCATGGCTGCAATCTACCATCACAACCGGCGGGAGTTTCGCCGCTCTCAACTCTTCACCTGCCGCAGCGATCTCGGCGGCTCCGTAATTTGGTCCCTTGCGACCACCGCGTAAAATAACATGTCCGGCCGGGTTTCCGCGGGTAGATAGAATACTGGTGAGCCCTTTCTGATCAATTCCAATAAAGCTCTGAGGATGCATAGCGGCCGAGAAGGCGTTAATTGCGTTCTCTACACTCCCGTCAGTACCGTTTTTGAACCCAACGGGCATGGACAGTCCGCTTGCCATATCACGGTGCGTCTGTGACTCGGTGGTGCGTGCCCCTATTGAGGCCCATGAAACAAGATCGTCCAGAAACTGCGGAACAATTGGGTCGAGCATCTCACTGCCAGCCGGTAGCCCCATACTGGTAATCTCAATAAGAATGGAGCGTGCCAAACGCAGTCCGGCCTGTATGTCCTTGCGTCCGTCAAGGGTAGGATCAATAACTAAGCCTCGCCAGCCGAGTCGTGTTCGCGGCTTTTCAAAATACACGCGCATAACAATGTACAACTGATCCTGCAGCTTCTCGCTGAGGGCCTTGAGGCGGCGGGCATAATCAAATGCTGCCTCAGGGTCGTAAATTGAGCACGGCCCCACCAAGGCAAGCATGCGTGAGTCCTCGCCACGGAGTATGCGCTCAATCACATTACGACTCTCAGTTACCGTTCGCGCACTCGCATCGGGTTGGGGATACTCTTGCTTCAGCACCTCCGGCGGTACGAGCGGTGTGGCGGATACAATGCGAAGATCGCTGTTTCGGGTCATAAAGAACTGTCCTGTTTGTCACTTGCACCAAAGTGTCCATGAAGAGTGACTTGATGTTGTAGTAATCAGTATACGGGCTTTGCGCCTTCAATCCAAGAGGTGGACACCTGCCAAAGCGCTTAGCGGCGCGCGAGTTGGTGCAGCGTGGCCGGGTTGCAGTCATAGACCACAATCTTAGCTGGAGCAAAGGCGTTACAAGCAGATGGCCACTGTTCGCGCACCTGCGTCATTGACATGTCTAGGTCGCCAAGGCAGCCGCCGAGTAGGTGATGGCCCCCAACTGGGTAATCTGATTGTCAACCAGAACAATCTCAGCGCCAGAATGAAGGGCCTCAATCACGGCAGTATTGATAAGGTTCTCACTCTGTTTGGCCTCCATGCCGTCGGCTAGGTGCACCAGTCCGGTTGCCGGGTCATAGGAACCGCGGACTTCCTCGTTGGGATTCACAAACAGGGCTGCCACATGCCCACCGGTGAGGGCAGGCAGTACGGTGTGAACACTCTCAGTTTTGGACTTGGCGCCATGATAGCGATCAAGCGCCCCGGATTGGGCCGCCTTGAGGCGAGTCTGCATGAGTTCCCAGCCGCGACTGATAATATCCTCAAGCCGAATGGTAAAGGGGTCAATATGGATGGCTGGCTCTACAACATTTCGGTACTGATTCTTCCGCTGATAATGCCCAACTACCTTTGGCGCTCCCATGAGAACCAGCGGCACCTGATGCTTTTCTAACCATGGTGTTACTTCGGCCTCTACCGCGCTGACAAATCTGTCCACAAAACTGCGCCGATCATCTTTGCCTGTGCCATGGCCATGAGTAATCTGACCCTGCCCTCCGTAGCCTGCGGAATGCTGTTGTAAGGACTTCTCAAAGTGGTCAAAGCGTAGCACATAAGCCAGGTCCTCCGGCAAGCCAGGCAGTTCGATCAGCTCGGTGCTGAAGCGATTGGAATGATAGAGTCCGGCCCCACCGAGTGACAGGGTTAAGACAGCGTACTCCATGTTTCGAATGACCGGGTCTAATAAGGGTAGAATTGACATGCGCTCCCCAACCTCAACCTGCAGCTTACAGGAGATCGGCAGCTCAATGCGTTCGTAACCCTCGCTGTTCACAAACAAGCTCATACTCCCCAGTTGATGCAGCATAACCGAGTCGTCTTCCCCCAGCTCAACAACCGGCCGAAGGAGCTTGTGCACCTCTGCCTGTTCGAGTCCATGGGCAAGGAGTTTTCGTTCTGCGCTGTGCATAGCATTGCGCAACTGCACACGATTTTTCTGGAGCGGCTCACCAACGCGCTCCATGGGAAGATGAAAGGAAACTTGAGGGAACCCTTGAGACGCCCCTATGCGCCGTAAGTCACTCCGTGTAAGTTTCGCTGTCATTTCTGAGCCTCCTTGTCGTTGGTCGGTGCCAGCCCGATCTCCGTACTCTATGCTTTATGCTCCCACAACTCGCGTTCAAGCCAATGCCGAGCGGTCAAGCGCGGCAACGAGCACGTCCGGGGTGGACACAAACTCACATCGTGCACCGGTTTCATAAACACGGCGCCGAAGATCCTTATCACTGGTTACGAACACCGTTGAGACCTCACCTCCTAAAGACAGTGCCGCCTCCACCATCGGGAGATCCGACTCGGTGTCGCCACAAACCAAAATACGTTTACCGGACAGGTGCAGCTCCAGTTCTTGTACCAAGAACCGCAAGCCGTCTCCTTTGGTAAAATGGCTCAGCTCACCGCCATTGCCTTGCTCACCATCTACCTCACCATCACTCGTGGGAATGAGTTCAAGGTCCTTCCCCGTATCCTCAACACGGATGTGGTGCCCCGCATTTCTCATGTCAGAGACAATCCTGTGTACGGCCTCAAACAAGCGTTGTGAGTCGTGTGCCGGAATTGATCCAAAGACATCTTGATACGAAAGCGTTGTCTCACCCAGCTTCTTCTGAAAGCCCGAGCCAATCTGCGTGAAGACGTGGTTCTCCGGATGCTGCAGGAGTTCCTCGACCCTTGCATTGAGGTTGTCCATGGCTTCTGCCACCCGCGCTGGAAGAGGACGGGATACTCTCTGCCCCTCAAAACTGCAGTACTCGCCCCCTTTTGAGCCAGCGAGCAGAAACAGGGGTTCGGGCATCACGCAGAGTTCGCGTATGCCTGTTTCCATAAGCGGTGCAGCGGTAAGGATTACCGGGGCTTGCCGGACGGTCCTTCCGAACCGGGACAGATAGACCGCGTTGTAGGCGGACTGAACCGAGGATCGGTAACGCCCACAGTAATTATTGACGGTGCCGTCACGGTCGGTGAAGAAAGCATCATAGGGCTCAGAACCTATGAAGTCGCAGACCAGTTGAAGTTCTTCTCCGAAACCGGTGTGAATCTCTGAAAGGTACTGAAGAAACAGGGGTTCGCCGTGCTCAAAAAACAGAATGTCTTTCTGCAGTTCACTGCTTTCGTAGTTGTCTTTCACGAGAACAGACCGGCCCTGGTCATCCTTTAGATGCAGCACCCCTTCTTGATCGCGGGGCGCATTGCTTATGGTGGCTGCAATGCGTTTGAGAAACTCAAGATGAGTCGGTTGTACCAATTTCTTAAGGTAAGAGGCGGCCATGTCACGCCGAATGATGCGGCTTTCATCCATGAGCTGATAGAACTCCGCGACTCGTTCCACTGCGTCTCCTGTGCTTGGTGTCGACCTTCTTTCAGGTAGAACTTACAAATGCTCGGCCGTCAAGGAAAGCCCCTATTGGACAGTCTCCCGACGGTCTCAGTATGTTTAAGGTCGGAAGGAGATGAAATGGAGTGCAAAGGAGCCGTTTTTGATCTGGATGGCGTGATTGCAGCAACCGACGAGCTGCATTTCGCTGCTTGGAAACAGACCTTTGAAGAGGTGTTGCATAACCATTCGCGCCAGGGGCAGGTGCGTGAGTTCACCTACGATGAGGACTACAAGCCGCTTGTTGACGACAGACCCCGCTACCAGGGCGTCAAAGCCTTTCTCGAGTCACGGGACATTAACCTACCCTTTGGCTCCCCTTCCGATCCTCCCGAACACTCGACTATCTGCGGAATTGGCAATAGAAAAAACATTACCTTCCGGAAACTCGTGCGTGATGAGGGAGTGAAACTCTACGACTCCACCTTGGCCTTTATCCACCTCCTCCATGAACGTGGGGTGAAGGTGGGAGTAGCCTCGTTTAGCAAGAATAGCCGCTACATACTCCAGGAGACCGGCCTATCCCACCTGTTTGAAGCAGTTGTGGAAGGTGTGGCGAGTTCCGAAATGGGGCTTGGGGCCAAGCCCAACCCCGACATCTATTTGCTTGCCGCCGAACGGCTTGGTCTGGATCCCTACGACTGCATAATGGTGGAGGACTCAGACTCAGGGGTTGAGGCTGGCAAGAACGGAAACTATGGTCTTGTTCTGGGCATAGCCCATACCGCCTCGGCTCAGAGTCTGTATTCGCGCGGCGCGGATATAGTCGTAGCCGACATGTCCGAGTTGTCCTTGGAAAACCTTGACATATGGTTTGCCGACACCCGACACAAAGAGGCGTGGTCGCTCAGGTACTACGGCTTCAACCCATCCGAGGAGCGACTACGAGAGGCCTTGACCACCGTCGGCAACGGGTATTTTGGTACCCGTGGAGCGTATGAAGGGGAAGGGATACGGGGAAACACGCACTACCCGGGCACCTACATTGCAGGGCTGTTCAACCGCTTAGGCTCCGAGGTCCACGGCAAGACAATTTACAACAACGACTTCGTGAACTGCCCAAACTGGCTGGCAATTGAGCTGCGTGTAGAGAACGGTACACCACTGAGGCCCTTGGATTGTGAGATTCTTGACTACACGCAACACCTCGACATCCGCAATGCAGTGCTGCTCCGTGAACTCACCCTCCGTGACAGAGCTGGACATATCACGACAATTCGCAGTCGGAGAATAGCCAGCATGGATCAGGTGCACATAGGTGCCATTGAGTACACCATAACCCCGCAAAACTACTCCGGCACGGTAACTTTGAGGTCACGTCTGGACGGTTCGGTGTTTAACTACGGTGTACAGCGATATCGTGAGCTCAACAGCAAACACCTTGAGCCAATTGAGTCCGGCGAGGTAGCCGCTGCAAAGGTAGCCGCTCGCAAGGAGTCCGGAGATGCCAGCGTGGATGCTGGGCAAGCGCCGGACAACCAGGTGTACCTGCATGTTCGAACCACTCAATCTCACATAAAGATCTGTATGAACTCTATATCGCGCTTCACTCATGACAATGAGCGGTTTTTTCCGGACAGGCAGGTCACCACCGAGCCGGGTCTGGTTACCGAGCTGTTCACTCTGGAGCTTGAGCAAGGCCACAGCTACACCTACGAGAAGACGATGGGCCTGTTCACATCTGCCGCTTGGGACTCAGATGCCCCTGAGCAGGCCGCACGTGAAGTCATAGACGCTGTTGCGCCTTTTGAGCTGCTGCTGGAGCGCCATATAGCGGTCTGGACCGAGTACTGGAACCACGCCGACTTTGTGATTGAAGGTGACCGTTTTGCACAGAAGGCGATACGCCTGCATGCCTATCATCTGCTGACAACAGCCAACCCCAAGAGCACCTTTGTCGACTGGGGGCTTCCTGCGCGGGGCCTGCACGGCGAGGCGTACCGCGGACATATCTTCTGGGACGAGCTCTTCATTTCGCCGTTCTACAACCTGCATTTCCCGGTGGTGACCCGCAACCACCTTATGTACCGCTATCGTCGCCTCGAGGCGGCACGACGGATTGCTCAAGAGGAACAGTTCTCAGGCGCCTTGTATCCCTGGCAGTCGGCCGACGACGGGAGTAGAGACTCCCAAACACTGCACTACAACCCGAACAGCGGTGAATGGGACCGCGACCTGACCTTTCTACAGCGGCATATCAATATCGCGGTTGCTTACAATATCTGGGAGTACTTCTACACCACAAATGATGAAGAGTTCATGAACAGCTACGGTTTAGAGATGCTCTTAGAGATTGCCCGCTTCTGGGCCGACATAGCCGAATTTGAGAAGCAGGATGGGCGCTATCACATTCGCAAGGTTGTAGGGCCTGATGAGTTTCACACCCAGTACCCCGAAAGCGAGGACGGCGGTCTGGACGACAATGCATACACCAATATCATGACCGCCTGGCTCCTGCACAAAACGGTAGCCACCTACAAACATCGACCTGAAGCTGTCCAACAGGACATGCGCACGCGGTTGAGCTTTGAAGAGCGTGAGCTGGAGTTGTGGGACGACATCGTCCATAAAATGTATGTTCCAATCCGCGAGGACGGTCTCATTGAGCAGTTTGCCGGATGGATGGATCTGGATGAGCTGAACTGGAACGAGTACCGCACAAAGTACGGCAATATCCGACGTCTGGACCGCATTCTCAAAGCAGAGGGAGTGTCACCCAACCGCTACAAGGCTATTAAACAGGCCGATGTTCTCCAGTGTTTCTCCATGCTGTCACCCGGACAGGTCAGCAACATACTAGGCCTCATGGGCTATGAAACCGGAGAGCCGCGACAGTTGCTCGAAACGAACTACGACTACTATACCGCACGGACGAGTCATGGCAGCACCCTGAGTTACGTGGTGCACTCCTCAATATCGAACTATCTTGCAACGCATCGGCAAGATAAGTGGAACTGGTTCCTGGAAGCCTTGAGGAGTGACATGTACGACACCCAGGGTGGCACTACCATGGAAGGCATTCACTGCGGGGTAATGGCTGGCACCATTGAGATTCTCTTCAAGGGTTTCGCCGGGGTCAACCTGTACAAGGACAAGATCGAACTGAACCCACATCTACCAGGCTCCTGGCGCAAGCTTTCATTCAAAATTACGCATCGTGGCACTACCTTAGTCCTGGATATTCTACCAGACAAGATCTATGCGACTCGCTTGATTGACGGGCGAGAGGAACCCATGGGCTGCACCGATGACGGAAGCTGCTACACGATCTCACTTCGTTGACGCAACTCGGGTCTCATGCTAAGGATAGACGGAGCATAAGGAGACATCGATGAGTGAACATCAGAAGAACAACCAAGACTCGGCGGCGGCCTCCCCATTGGCACTGCGTCGAGTTGTCACGACTCTATCCGAGGGCCAAGCAGGTGAATCATGCCGCATACACGGTTGGATTCGCACCCGGCGCGAGGCCAAGAACGTGTACTTTGTTGAGATCAACGACGGTTCATGTCTCTCTAACCTGCAGGCAGTCATTAGCCTTGAAGATGGGCATGAGGCCATGCAGCTTGAGCGCCTGCATACCGGTGCGAGCATTGAACTTGAGGGTGAACTGGTTGAGAGTCCGGGCAAGGGTCAACGGGTTGAGCTTTCGGTGCGCTCCTTCACGGTCGTGGGCGAGGCTCCACCTGAGACATACCCGCTGCAGAAGAAACGCCACTCCTTTGAGTACCTGCGCGAGATTGCACATCTTCGGCCACGAACCAACACCTTTGGCGCGGTGACTCGAGTTCGCAACGCTGCATCCATGGCGATACATTCGTTCTTTCAGGATGAAGGGTTTCTGTATCTGCACTCGCCCATTATTACGGCCAGCGATGCAGAGGGTGCTGGCGCACTCTTTCAGGTAACAACGCTCGATATTGCCAGGGCTGCGGCGTCGGGCGCCGAGATTGACTACACCAAGGACTTTTTTGGCAAGCCCTCCTATCTCACGGTGAGCGGTCAGCTCAATGCCGAGATCTTTGCCTGCGCTATGGAGCGCGTATATACATTTGGCCCAACCTTCCGCGCCGAGCAGTCAAACACCACCCGGCACCTGGCCGAGTTCTGGATGGTCGAACCCGAGCTTGCATTCTGTGCACTGGAAGGCAACATGGAGCTTGCCGAGAACTTTCTCAAGAGCGTGATTGGTGCGGTTCTCCGCGACTGTGGCGAGGACATGGAGTTCTTTGATCTTCGAATTGAGAAGGGTCTCATTGAGGCTCTTGAGCGGCTGGTGAGTTCAAGTTTCACACACATGACCTACACCGATGCAGTAAAGGAGCTGGAGTCTTCTGGACGTGACTTTGAGTACAAGGTCAGCTGGGGAGCCGACCTGCAGTCCGAACATGAAAAGTATCTGACCGAGGAGGTGGTGCGCGGGCCTATTATTGTCACCGACTATCCCAAGGAAATTAAGGCCTTTTACATGAAGCTCAACGAGGATGAAAAAACGGTACGCGCTATGGATGTGCTGGTTCCGCGTTTGGGAGAGATCATTGGAGGAAGCCAGCGTGAGGAGCGGGGCGATGTACTTGAGCGCCGCATGCGCGAGTCGGATCTGGATCCGGCCGCATACTGGTGGTACCTGGATCTGCGACGTTTCGGTACGGTGCCGCATTCCGGTTTTGGTTTGGGCTTTGAACGCCTGCTGCAGTACGTGACCGGAATGCAGAATATTCGCGACGTAATTCCCTTCCCGCGCACACCACGCTCGGCAGAGTTTTAAAGGGAGACAGTGCCCCACTCCCACATTATGCCCCGCCACCCTGCTTTGCGGTGGCGCGGGTAATCTCGCGGTCCAGAGCAGCAACAAAGGCGGCGGCATCTCGCTTGTCATAACGTTGCATGCGCTTGGGGGCAAGCCCCTGCTCCCGCATCTCTTCCTTGAAGTCCCGCATGGAAAGACGTTCGCGAACGTTTTCGGAGCTCCAGACCGTGCCTCTGTCGTTCAGCACAACAATGCCCTGCTCCACCAACTCAGCCGCCAAAGGAATATCGCGGGTCACGACTATATCGCCCGGCTGAACCTGTTCCTGAATGACCCTGTCACTTTGTTGATCACCCGGGGCAACTAACACACGCTGTATCTGGGGACTGTCAGCGGTACGAATTGGACGGTCAGCTACAAACACCGCGCGCACCCTTCCACGACATGCCGCGCGCTCCACAAACTCTCGCGCCTCGCGGACACAGTTGTCAGCGTCTATCCAAACCGTGATCATGCCGGGGCCGTCCCGACGCAGGCGCGGAACACGGTTGCCGGGCCTGTGAGCACAAAGTCGGTACAAAAGGCTGGCACAAAAACCGCCTTGCCAGCCGGGACTTCAAGATCCTGAACGCAGGGTTGGTTTGCACTCCCGTTAGCGTCGGCCATTACCTTGACGCGTGCCGTTCCTTTCGTACACAGCAGGATTTCCGGACCTGCGTTGGAGCGAGCGACGGTGAACGGACTCGCAGTGAGTTCCAGCCGAGAAAGAGCAAACTCCTCAAAGGAGGTGGGGAACGCAAACGACGCTGCACCAGATAGAACGGGAGGCAGGTAGGGTTCAAAGCTCACGACGCGCCGCAATTCTTCACGGTCGACATACTTTGAGGTCAAGCCACCCCGAAGTACATTGTTGGAGTTCGCCATAATCTCTACCCCTACCCCGTAGAGATAGGCATGAAGCACTCCCGCTGGCAAACATAAAGCAGCACCCGGGTCGAGGTGAAGGACGTTCAGATACAGCGGAGCAAGAACTCCCGGATCATTGGGATAGGCCAAGGCCAGACGCAGAATGGTTTGGTAACACAGGGCCCGCGCAGAGTCTTGCTCCTGACCGCCGATTCCGCGCTCGCCACTCTCGTCGGGGGCCACCCTTTGGACCGCATTGATAATGCTCTGCAACTGGGGGAGCGAAAGCGCCAAAACGTCGTCGAAAAGCCTCTCAACGCCGCCTGAAGCGAGCGCCGCAAGAAGCAGTCCGGCCTCAGCCTCAATAGGGGCAATCACATGCTCGAGGGCACCTGGATCGCGGAACCCGACCATGGCACCAAAGGGTGTGAGCGCAGCAACGAGCTCCGGCTTATGATTGCGGTCACGATAACTGCGATGCGGGGCTCCTTGCGGGATGCCCAGGCATTCTTCACGCGCAAAGCCAGCCTCGGCCTGATCCTTACTAGGGTGCGCCTGCAACGAGAGCGGCTGGCCAGCAGCAATGACCTTGAGCAAAAAGGGCAACTCCGAGCCGAATCGCTCCACGACATCGGGGCCGAGACTCCTCTCTGGGTCTTGTTGCACAAACGAACGAAGGTCGTATTCCACCGGAGCACCGGTTATGTCACACACCTGGGTAAGTCCGTCCGGATGCGTTCCGTACCACAGCTCCGCCATAGCTTCGCCGTTTGGATTGGGAATACCAAAGAGGCGTGGAATATCTGTCGGGGATCCCCAGTCGTAGCGTTGAATGGCGGGGGATAGGACTACTGGGCTGATTTGCTGCATATGGAAACACAGTTTAGCGACCGCGAGCTCCTCCATCAACATGGAATGCGCAAGAACTTGATCTTTCTCCGGGGCACCACTACACTTGTCACACTACACTTGTAGACCGCAGATTCCGGTTAATTCGTAGATTCATAAATGAAATGGAGAAACACAATGCAGATCTCGCCACTTCAAAAAGCACGAAATGAGTACCAGCCCAAAACTCCTTCAATACTCTCCCAGGCTCCCAACAAGGTGGCGCTCAAGTACAACGAGAACCCGTCAAGCAGCACCGTAAGTGCCGGTATTCAGGAACTTTTTCCGGCGATATTTGATTCCAAACCGGTAGAGTTTGTTGCGGGTGACAACCCCTCGGCGAATACCGCTCGCAACGTAGCGGTAATTCTTTCTGGTGGACAGGCCCCAGGCGGACACAACGTTATTGTTGGCATTCTTGATGGGCTAAAGGCCGCCAACAATGACTCTAAACTTTTTGGATTCCGCAACGGCCCGGGTGGAATCCTTGCCGACGACTGTGTGGAACTGAGTCCCGAGTTCGTAGCACCATTCCGCAACACTGGCGGATTTGACATGATCGGCTCCGGGCGCACCAAGCTCGAAAGCGAGGAACAGTTTCAAAAGACCGTAGAAGTATTTGAACGCCGCGGCATTTCGGCTTTGGTGGTTATCGGTGGCGATGACTCCAACACGAATGCTGGCCTGCTTGCCGAGTACCTGGCCGGTAGCGGTTCAAAGATTCAGGTAGTCGGAGTGCCCAAGACTATAGATGGAGATCTTAAGAACGAGCAGATTGAGGTATCATTTGGTTTCGACACCGCCACTAAGACCTACTCTGAGCTCATTGGCAATATTGCACGCGACGCAAACTCCGCCAAGAAGTACTGGCATTTCATTCGACTCATGGGGCGTTCGGCTTCACACATCGCTCTAGAGTGCGCGTTGCAGACCCGTCCCAATATTTGTCTCATTGCTGAAGAAGTCGCTGAAAAAAGCCTCACGCTCGACGCTATTGTGGAGACCATTGTGTCCACCATTGTGAAGCGCTCCCAGCAGGGTAAGGACTACGGTCTTGTTCTGGTGCCGGAAGGACTTATTGAAGCCATCCCCGAGATGAACACCCTTATTGGGGAGTTGAACACCCTCTTAGCCGAGGACGAAGACTACTTTGGTACGCTGACTACCTTTGAAGACCAGGCTGAATGGGTTAACCGCCGACTTTCACGCGAGGCATCGTACGTTTTCTCAACCCTGCCAAGTGAAATACAGCGCCAACTACTTATGGACCGCGATCCCCACGGCAATGTTCAGGTCTCCCGCATAGAGACTGAAGAGCTCCTGGTCGACATGGTGAGCACTACCCTGCGTGAACGAAAAGCGCGAGGAGAGTTTGAAGGCAAGTTCACGAGTCTCACCCACTTCTTTGGGTATGAAGGCCGTTGTGCCTTTCCTTCGAACTTTGACTCCGACTACTGCTACGCGCTTGGGCGGACGACCGCACTCCTTATTCAGAACGACCTCACCGGCTACATTGCAACGGTACGGGGTCTTGCAGACGCGGCCTCGGCTTGGCGTCCTGGCGGCGCACCGCTTGCACAAATGATGAACCTTGAGCGTCGCCACGGAAAGGATAAGCCGGTCATTAAGAAGGCGTTGGTGGAAACATCAGGTGCGCCGTTCCGGGCCTTTGAGGATCACCGTGAGGTCTGGGCCAGGGAAACGGTATACCGTTACCCAGGGGCTGTGCAGTACTACGGGCCGACCGAGGTGTGCGACGCAACCAGCATCACTCTACAGCTCGAACAGGGTCGTTCGGTAGCGATATAGCAACGTAGCGGTAGAGCGGCTTATGGCCCCAGCGGCATAGCAATACGGAAACTTAGACCTCTGGTAACCGGTCGCGGCCTCCGTGACCGGTCGCCCGGCCAATTGGCGTCGCGTTGCCAGAGCTGCCGTTGGCAAGGGAACGCAAACGATTCACAATATAGTACAGCCCAAGTGTGTCCACGGCGCAGTACTCTACCAAGTTTTTTTCAAGCTCGCCTCTGTCCGTTTGCGTGGGGTGTCCCAGAACGGCATCCCGACGAGCCGCAAGATACTCCACTCCTGCCGACAACCCGTCGGCTACGTCCAGGCTCGTGTACCCTACTTGGTTTGTCATGAGCGGCAGTATCGATTTGAGCGAAACACGTCCCCGTTGCTTAGGTGAGTACCACCCAAACTCCCGAAAAAGCGGAAGCAGGTCGACAATTCGTTCGGCAAACGTCACACCAAGCATCTCATCCTCCAGGTATCCCGCCGCCAACAACGAGCGCATGATGCGTTTTTCAAGCGATGCGTCAAACACAACAATGGAGTTGAGCCCCGCAATAGCGGCGCCGAGCTGCGAGGCAAGCTCTGCCCGCTCATCGAGCTCCGGCCTGCAGTAGAAGCTCGTGTGCCGGGCCGGTACCCCTATCTCGTCCTCGACATGCAGCGAGAAAAGAAAGGGAACATACTGCCAGGGGCTCGTTCCCGAATAGAGTGGTACCGGGGACGCAATGGCCTCGAAATCAAGGTAGCCAACCGGATACCGCAGCCCCCCAACAAAGTTGCGAATAAGCACGCGGTCTATGTAGGGCTCGTTTCGAATAAGCGCTTCACGTTGAATGCTCTGCCGGCGACCGAGCTTGGCGCCCTCAGGGATATCTACGATCCTCTGAATGCCCTGCTCCATGAACCGCTCGGCCGCTCCTGAGGACAGAAACAAGGTGAACACATTGTGCTCTGGGAGGTCGTAGCGTCGGCAACTACAGTTTGGCGATCCACACGATGGATAGTCGCCAAGCGCTGCATCCGACAAGCTCTCAAGGAGTGCCCGCACTGAGTCGAGTTCCTGATCCAGCTTGTCGAGCTCGCTTTCGGAAGCAAGGCTGAGCGGAACCGACCGGAACAGAAGATCGGGGTCCGGGTGTGCCGGATCTGCAACCCGGTACTCTTTCTCTACCAGGAGCACCACCACGGAGCTCAGGTTATAGCCTGAAATTCGCGCACATAAACTAAGAAGATGTGCTTCCTCGCGAAACCTGCCCTTAAGGCGTAGCGCCCCACGACACAACACCAGACGCATACCACCCGGCACCTGATCATCTGGCTCGAGAAAGTCAAGCACCGCCTGAATGCGTTTGTCACCTACAACAACATCGCGCAGACGCCCCGGCTGCTCCGCCGCGTCACACGCAACAGCGCGTTGGAGTTCCTCGTAGGACCCGACTCGTCCGGTTCCAGGTTGTGAGGCTTCTATGGCCCAACGTCGTGGACATTTGCTTGCGACGAGAAACTCGCGCGGGCTAAGCGGTCCGAGCACCGGGTGCCGAAATGAGTTCATAGGTGTCGATTGCGATCTGTAGTTCTTCATTGGTTGGTTCAACCACAATCGCCGTAGGCGAGTAGTCCATAGAGATTATCCCTTCTCGCGGCCCGTTCTCAAGGTTCTTGCGATAATCCATGACAATTCCCAGGTTCTCAAGGCGGTTGCAGATTCTCTCTCTCATGCGGGCCCCGTACTGGCCTATGCCCCCGGTGAACACAAGAATATCCACCTTCACAATATTGGCGGCATAGGCCCCAATGAACTTGCGAATGCGGTAAGCGTACACATCAAGCGCCTCCATGGCGTTTCTGTCTCCCCGCTCGGCCGCGTCCTCAAGGTCCCGCAAGTCGTTGGAGATACCCGATAGACCAAGCAGACCACTTTGTTTGTTGAGCATCTCGTTCAGCTGCTCCGCGGTGTAGCCCCGTTCAAGCAGGAAGAAAATTATCGCAGGGTCAATGTCACCGCTGCGAGTTCCCATCATCAATCCTTCAAGCGGAGTAAAACCCATGGAGGTGTCTATAGAACGCCCATTGCGGATAGCTGTAATTGAGGCCCCGTTGCCAAGATGGCAACTAATGACGTTGGTGTTCTCGGAGGAGCGTTTCAGGTACTTGACCGCCTGCGACGCCACATAACGGTGACTCGTTCCATGGAAGCCATACCGTCGAATTTTGTACTTGTCGTAGAGCTCGCGTGGCAAACCATAGAGGTACGCAGCCGGAGTCAGGGTCTGGTGGAAGGCTGTGTCAAAGACCGCTACCTGTGGCACCTGTGGCAGCCGCTGCTGTGCTCCGAGTATCCCGGTCAGATTGACTGGATTATGCAGGGGAGCAAGTTCTATGTTCTTCTCAATTGCAGCAACAACTGCGTCGTCTATTATTACCGACTCGGCGTAGTTCTCCCCGCCGTGTACCACACGGTGCCCAACGCCCTTGATCTCCTCTATACCCTCGACCACGCCGTTGTGTTCGTCCAGCAACGCAGCTACCATGAGCTCCATTGCACGCTCGTGATCGGGAATGCTCTCCTCGCGGCTATACTTTCCGTTAATGCTCACCTGAGTTATCTTGCCGTTCTTCTCCCCAATCCGTTCAATGCTTCCGCGCGCAAGACTGTCGCGGCTTGGCATATCGTAGACTTCGTACTTGAGCGAGGAGCTCCCACAGTTGATCACAAGGATCGGTGCTCCACTTTGTTGTTTTCGCATAAGGTTACTCCTAACTCAGTTGCTCTACGGCAACTCTATGCCAAGTTCCTCGGCCAGTCGAATATGAGCCAGCGCGATGTTGTAATGGGCTTCTGCCAGATCCGGGTCAAGGTCAAGCGCTACCCGGAACTCAACAATTGCCTGCCTATGATCTTCCAGTCGATACAGGGTTGTAGCCAGGTTGTACCGCGCCGACACATCCTCAGCATCTATCGCTACCGCCCGGGAAAAGTCCTGCTCGGCCGCCACAAAGTCTTCAAGCAGGAAATGAGCGTTGCCGCGGTTGTAGTACGCGCCAAAATGGCCGTCACTCAGTTCAAGAGTTCTGGAGAAGTCGGTGATTGCGTCCTCAAAGCGCTCAAGATCGTACGCGACCACACCTCGGTTATACACCAACTCCGCCATGTCCGGCTCAAGCTCCAATGCCTGGGAATAAGCCTCGTAGGCCTCAACCAGACGCCCGACCTCGTAAGCCGACTCGGCGGAATCAATGAGTTCTTCGAACTCGTCCGCAAACAGGCTTGGAGTCCCCAGCACAACGAAAGCCAGACAAAAGGCCAGGAAGACCGCAGGTCTGTACGGCTTTATTGTTCGTTTCGGCATAAATTCCCCCTTTATGTCACTGTTAAGGTAGTACCATCTTCTCTCCAGGTAAAGTCCCACCCGGCGGATGCTGGCAATGTGGTAGTGCAATGTGGTAGTACAAAGCGGCCAACTTGTATGCATTCAGGCACGTGTGCTACGCTGAGAAGGTAATGCCGTCCCATGTAGCACATCTGATTTTTGCTGAGCAGGTACGCGACGCCCTCCCCAGCCACCTCCAACCAAGAATGACCGCTGCGAGCTATCCCTTTTTCGTCTTGGGCGCTCAGGGGCCAGACCTCTTTTACCACAATCGCCGTCGCAAACCCTCGGGTCTCGAGTATGGGGCTCGCCTCCATAGGTATGGCTACGGTACGGCTGCTGCTGCCATGTTGAGCTATCTCCTTGAACACAGCCGCCGGAACGTGAATCTTGAAGCCTACCTGTTTGGTTTCATCACCCATGCCTTCCTTGATCGAGCGGTTCACCCATACATTAACTACTTCGCGGGCTGGTTTGATCCAAAACGTGAAGAGACCCTTCGGTGGCGGGGAGCCCATGCGTATTTCGAGCGCCTGGTCGATGTAGTCATTCTGCGTCGATATAGGAACTGCGGCTTCGAGGCCTACGACTTTTTCTCCCGAGCTGACGCTGGCGAGGAAGCTCCCCGGCAGCTCGTAGAGCTGCTTGCCTACGGACTCAAACAGGCCATACCTCGCGCCCCCAAGGATGAACACCTCCACACACGCATAGAGCACGCCTACCTCGATGCCCGTGGGTTTTATCAGTACACCAACCGAACACTCGAGCAGTATCTAGCCGAGGAGCTTCGGCACCCAACGAACATGACTCCTGCCGAGCTGCGACGGTCGGCCTTGCTGCACCCCGCGCATCCACCGACCGAGCTGGACCCGGCAAACGAGTCACGTCGGCCGTGGTTGCATCCGTGTTCCTCCGAGCCTTGGTACAGTTCCACGCTTTGGGAACTTATGGATCAGGCACAACACAACGCACTGCCAGCTGCCACATGCATGGCGAGCGCATTTGTTGAACAGAACGCAACGCCTGCTCGCCGGGGACACAGCGCGACAAGCGCCGAAGCAGCCTTATCTGAACTCATTGGAGACATGAATCTCTCGGATGGACGCCCCGGATCTCGGCCGTGTCCAAAACGCTTCAGTGAACCTCTGCCCCTCATGGAGCAGTTAGAGAGCTACATTAACGCCGTGACCAACGATCTGATATCGAGTCGGCAAGCAGATTAAAGCCTAGCACTGTTGCCGCAATAGCTAAGCCAGGAAGGATTGAGAGCCACGGAGCCACCGCCATATAGTTACGGGCGTCACGCAGAATAAGCCCCCAACTTGGCTGTGGCGGCTGAATCCCTAACCCCAGATACGAGAGTGAACTCTCAATCACAATTGCAAGCGCAAACAACACCGCCGTTTGCACCACCAACCGCGGGCCCAGGGCGGGCAACACATGCAGAACAAGGGTGCGCCGCCAGGGGCTCCCAAGTGCACGGCTACTCTGGAAGTACTCGGTCTCACGGAGGGCACGTGCCTCGGCCCGCACCAGCCGTAGATAGACAGGTGTAAAGACTATGGCTATGGAAAGGGTCACCGAAAACATACCATACGAGAACACCGCCACCACCGCCACCGCTAGCAGAACCGTTGGAAATGACAGCACCGCATCTGCCGGGAGCAGCAGCAACTCCTCTCGCAGACGACTCCCAAACGCCGCAATCAAACCAAGCACGGTACCAAGCAGCATGGCCGGAAGCACCGCAAATGCGGCTACCCCCAAGCTTACCCGAGCACCGAACAGCATGCGTGAAAATAGGTCCCGCCCCAGGTCATCGGTACCAAAGGGGCTACCGGGGGTACCGGGTGTCTCAAATCGTGCATCAAGCCGTTGGGCAGTAGGTGAAGCGGTCGACAGAAACGGAGCCCCGAGCGCGGCCGTAAAGGCCATGCCCACCAGAAGGAGGCCTACAAGATCACGAACACGCGCCAAGGGTCGCTCCACCTAGACTACTCCGACTCCAGCTCAACCCAACGGAAATCGTAGGTATCGAGCTTGGCATCCATGTGAAAACCCTGAACCCGATCCGCAATACCAATATGCCGGTAGGAACTCCCGATAAACACCCCAGGTACGTCACGAGCCAGGATCTCTTGCACCTCAGCGTAGATCTTTGCTCTCTCTTCCGGCTCGGCAACTCGCCGCCCTGCGGCCGTAAGAGCGCGCACCTCCGGGCTATGGTACGAGACGTAGTTACCTTCCTCCACGTACTCCGAGAACCGGGCATCTGGGTCAAGTTTCCCGGTGTGTCCAATGACGGTGAGGTCGAAGTTGCCTCCGAAGAATACATCGGACAACCAGGTGCTCCACTCTACCAGCTGCAGTTCAACCTCTATTCCGACATCGCCAAGCATCTCCTGATACATCTCGGCAGCCTTCACATGCGGCTCATAGTTCTGTGGGGCTGCAATGATCGGGGTGAACTCACCGGTATATCCGGCCTCTTCTAACAGTTCTCTCGCGCGCGCGGGATCATAGGGATAAGGTTCCTCAGGGCCAGCATAAAAGGGATCTCCGTAGTCCATAAAGGTAGTAATGGGGTGGCCGCCAGCGTAGGCAATGTCCAGCACCGCCTGTTTATTAATAGCATGGGTAGCGGCGCGGCGCACCAAGGGATCGTTAAAGGGCTCGCGCGAGTTGTTTATTGACAGCACCATTACCAAGGAGCTCAACTCGGTGCGTACATCGACCCCTGGTGCTGCCTGTATGCGACTCAGATTCGTCTCACCAACCATGTCAATTACGTCGAGTCGTCCGGTGAGTAGCCCCTGCTCCTGTACCGGCATCTCGGTAATAATGTTGAAACGCAGTTCCTCAAGAGCTGGGCGTCCGGGCATCCAGTAGTTGTCGTTGCGGGTCATGCTAATGTGACTGTCCGAGACCCATTCAATAAACTCAAACGGCCCGGTGCCAATTGGACGAGTGGCAAAGTTGTGACCATCTGCAATGTGATGTGCAGGGAGTATGGCGCCCCAACCGGATGCAAGTGAAGCTGCAAAAGGGGCATAGGGCTCGCGCAGGGTTATCACCACCGTTAATTCATCCGGTGCTGAGATATCTTGAATAACGCGGAACTCGTCGGCCTTGGGTGATGCAAAAACCGGATCCAGCAGTCGTTCCAGACTGGCAACGACATCTGCCGAGCTAAATGCGCTGCCGTCATGGAACACCACACCTTCTCGCAGGAAAAACTGCCACTGCAGTCCATCTTCGGAAACCTCATAGCTCTCGGCCAGTGCCGGAACGATAATGCCTTCGCGATTTGGTTCAAGCAGGGTGTCGTATAGACTACGCGTCACCTGAAAGGTGAGAGTGCCGGAAGTTGCGTGAGGGTCAAGGGTGTTCGGATTGCCCGAGACAGCAACCCGCAGCCCAGGGTCTGGTGTCCCCGCCGTGCATGCAGATAACACAGCCGCGACAATTGAGAGAAAAACTAAGGCCCGGAGGCCGTTGATATACTTTCTCATGATGAACTCCTTATGCTGTGCACCGGAGCCGAGGAGTTCATAGTCCAAGCAACTCGCGACTGTAGGGGCGTTCCGGTCCCGCCAGAAAACGCTCGGCCTCGGCGCATTCAATGAGTCGGCCTCGGCGCAGTACACCGATTCGGTCGCTCATATACCCCACCACATCAAGATCGTGGGATATCACTACATAGGTTAACCCATATTGGCGCCGAAGGTCGAGAAGCAGGTTGAGTATCCCGGCCTGCACCGATAGATCCAGACTCGCGGTTGGCTCGTCTAAAATGAGAACTCTCGGTGAGACGGCCAAGGCCCGTGCAAGCACAATTCGCTGCTTCTGTCCTCCGGAGAAAGCAGCTGGGCGACGACTCATGACATCTTTGTCGAGTCCGACCGAGGCCAACAAGCGTACTGCCTCCGCTTGTCGTTGGGAACGTGGAACTCCGGCCGAGGCGAGTGCCTCAGACATGCTGGTTTCTATGCTGAGATACGGGTTGAGCGAGCTATGCGGATTCTGAAACACAATCTGGCACAGGCGTCGTCTCAGACGTTTTTCGCGGCGTGTCGTCCTCCCCAGAATAGCTCGTCCATTCAGCAGAACCTTGCCCTGACTGGGCCGGATCAGACCAACCAGAATTCGTGCCAGGGTTGTCTTGCCACTCCCCGACTCACCGACCAGGCCCAGCGTCTCACCGTCATAGACCTGCAGGTTTATTGAGTTGAGGGCTGGCACCGCACGCCTTGATCGCACCAAGCCGGACGAATAGTAATGAGTCACTCCTTGGACTTCAAGAACTGTCGCTGCTTCCATGGCATGGTTCATATATTCCGCCCAGGGGTGGAGTTCCGGAGGCCCGCCTCGCCAAGCGGGAGCCTGTCGGAGAAGTAGCATGCAGCGCGATGCGTCGTGCCGCTCAGGATGGGCTCGGCGCCGCGACAGATTTCGTCTGCCAGCGGGCACCGCGGGTGAAAGCTGCAACCGGAAGGAATGTCCCCAGGCCGCGGCACATCACCGCCAATGGCTGGCAGCCGCTGACCTCTCTTGTGAACCGAAGGCGCCGAGCTGAGGAGTAACTCGGTATAGGGGTGCCGCGAGTGCTCTAACACCGACGCGGCAGTACCTTCCTCAATGATGCGTCCGCAGTACATGACAATAACCCTGTCGGCAATATCGCGCACCACTTCAATATCATGAGTCACAACCACCACCGCAAGCCCCATCTCCCGACGGAGTTCGGCTATGAGTTCAATATGGCGGCGGCGAATTGGTGCATCAAGAGCGCTTGTGGGTTCATCCATGAGAAGGAGTTCAGGCCCGCAGGATACCGCCATTGCAATCATTGCACGTTGTTGCATTCCGCCGGACAACTGATGGGGGAAAAGACGCGCGGCTTCCGGGGCTAGTTCGACCTGCTCAAGCACTTCTTTAACACGGCGTTGTGCAGCCTCCCGCGACAAGCCGGTGTGCACCCGTACTGTCTCGGCAATTTGTGACCCAATACGCCATGCAGGATTCAGGTAGGGCCCTGGATTTTGAAAGACCATCCCCACCTCACGCCCTCGCACACGAGCCGCCTCGGCATCTGGAAGTGAAGTCATGGTACGCCCGGCCAGAACGACACTACCTCTATACACCGCATCTGGTGAACGCAGCCCAAGCAAAGCATACAGCGTTTGCGTTTTTCCGGCGCCTGACTCACCAACAATTGCCAAGGCCTCACCCCGACTCAGCGAAAACGATACACCACGTACGACCGGGGCTCCGGGGTACTCCACTTCAAGGCCATCTACCCTGAGAACAGCGTTGTCCTCTGGCTTTCTTGTCAGCTCTGGTGTGCTCATAGGTATGTCTGCCATACTATCCCCGTAACCGCGGGTCGGCCAATCCGTACAGAAGATCGGCGACAAAGTTGGCGAGTGAAAACGCAACCGCACTGAGCATGACAGCCGCCTGAATAACCGGATAGTCACGCCTGAAGATTGAGGAAAGGAGAAGTCTCCCTATTCCCGGGAGCGAGAATACATTCTCAATAATCACGACCCCACCAATCAGATACCCAAGTTGGATTGCCGCAATGGTAATCACCGGCAACAAGGCGTTAGGCGCGGCATGGAGAAGCACCACACGTGCTGGTGAAAGACCCCGCACTCGTGCCGCCGTTACGTACTCGCGCTGTAACTCAGCACCCAGCGAACTACGAATATAGCGAGCAAGCACCGCGCCACGGCCCAGAGCCAAGGCGACGGTTGGTAATACTAAGGAAATCCAGCCCTCATATCCAAAGAGTGGAAAGGCGCTCACCTGTACAGATAAAGCCAGCAACAAAAGAATTCCAAGCCAGAACTCCGGGACGGCCAAAAGGAGATGTGAAGGCCCAGCAAGAAGAAGATCCAGTGAGCCCCCCTGCTTCATACCGGCAGGAATTCCCAAGGCGGCTCCAATCAACAGCGACAGAAGAAAGGCCGAGGCGGAAAGTCGTAGGGTTAAAGGCAGTCGCTCTCGGATAAGGTCCAGCGCAGGCTCGCCGGAGAAGAAGGATGTGCCGAAGTCAAGTCTGAGAGTTGAGAGAATCCAGGCTCCGTATTGGAACAGAAGAGGCCGGTCGGTTCCGAGCCGTACTCGAATGAGTTCCACATCCGCTGCCCGGGCATCTGGCCCGGCAATAACGGTAGCGGGGTCACCAGGAATTATCCGCACCAGAACAAAGACAAAGCTAACTATGAGAAAAACGGTTACAAACAACCGTAGTGTCTTTGAGAGGATGTATCTCCAGGACAGCATGCCGGTGAAGTGCCGCGCTGAACGCGCCTACTTCTTCAACGCCATAAGAATTCGTTCAAGAACCTTTTTTCTGTCAAGCGGCTTGACGATATAGTTCTTTGCTCCCTTCATGAGAGAGTCCTTCACAAGATCGTTCTTGCCAAGAGCGCTGATCATGACTACAACGGCTTCTTTGTCGAATTCAACGATCTTTTCGAGTGCTGTGACTCCATCCATTTTCGGCATGGTTATGTCCATAGTGACGAGATCAAGCTTTGGATGCAGCTCTTTGTACTTCTCTACTGCTTCCTCGCCGTTTGAAGCGGTAGCTACAACGTCAAATCCGGCAGAAGTGAGAACTTGTCCAAGCTGTTTGGCAATGAACATTGAGTCGTCTACAATCATTACGCGATACGGAGTACCGTCGGATTTCCATCCTTCCGGCTCTTTCTCGTTCATGCTGGGAAAGTCTACTTTACTCTTCATTGTTTAGACCGCCTCCACTCTTCCTTATAACGAAAACGTCCGAGACTTGCAAGTCTATACCAAATCTTGCACTACCGGTTCTTTTTTTTCCGTTTTGCCGCTATGGGGCGACAGGAGCGGCGTAAGACGGTATAGTGGAGTCACACGATGCAACAAGACTTGCGGCCATGTATCCCTATGCAGCGCCGTAACCGCAAAGGAGTTACAAGGTGCAAACTAATCACAGTTTCCATATACCAGTCTTAGGAATAGGATTTTCGGTTGATACGCCCGTCAAGGTGGCAAAGTTCGGAATTACCTCGGTTATCTCGCTTGTTGACGACGAACTGGCCGAGGAGCTACGGGCTTACTACCTCAAGGAGCGTGGAGAGACTTACGAACCCATTGACAAGTCCTACGACAATCCGCGCGCAGCGCGCTTCACGGCTTACCTTAACCTGGTTAACACCATGGTTCAGGAGAAGACCGAACAACTGCGACAAGCGGAGTTTGAACCTGGTTCCGAGATTACACGGTACTTTGAGTACCTACCGAGCGACTCACCTCTAGGTCAGCTCTACCAAGACATGATAGCCGCCAGCACCGCCGAGGAACGTGACAAGCTCCAGGCCGAGCTGCGTGATGCGGTACGGCCGGGTGAGGTTGAGACCAACATTATGGTCAAGGTCGACAACGATCGCTACCGCGACGGGGAACAACTACCGCCGGAGTACGCAGACGCAATGTCGGCCTTGCAAGGCTTTGCGGAAAGCGAGCTTGAGTCGGGTGTGGTTTTATCGGCTGGCTTCAACCGCCGCCTTGCAAAACATATTGAGAACTTCGCCGACTTTCATGCCGACGCAACAGGAAAATTCCGCAAGAAGATCATTCTCAAGGTGAGTGATTTCCGCTCAGCACAGACACAAGCCAAAATGTTTGCCCGGAGTGGCCTCTGGATATCGGAGTTCCGCATTGAGTCAGGCCTCAACTGCGGTGGCCATACCTTTGCCACCGACGGAATCCTGCTTGGGCCAATCCTTGAAGATTTCAAAACACGCCGTGAAGAACTTCTGGAGTCTACCTACGAGGTTTACCGCACCGCGGTGAGCAAACGCACCGGTTCGGAACCGGAACGCCCAAGTTTCCGTGTAACGGTTCAGGGTGGAGTCGGCACCGCCCTTGAGCATAGTTTTCTCATGGATAACTATGAGATAGACGCCGTTGGTTGGGGATCCCCGTTCCTGCTGGTGCCGGAAGCAGTAAATGTCGACGACGATACGCTCAACAAGTTAGCTCTGGCAGGGGCCGAGGATATCGTTTCAAGCGGTGCGTCTCCTCTGGGCGTCCGATTCAGCAATCTCATGAACTCAGCATCGGAGTTGTACAAGCGCCGTCTTTCTCGTGACGGCACGCCCGGTAGCGCCTGCCCTAAGGGTTATCTCAAATTCAATACCGAGTTCACCGATCGCGCAATCTGTGTAGCCTCCAACGCATACCAAAAGCGGAAAATTGCCGAGTTGGACGAGCTTGGCCTTGAGAGCTCCGAGAGAGAACGGCGCTACAATGAGATTGTGGAACGAGCATGCATCTGCCGTGACCTATCCGGATCGGTAGAAATTCTGTACGGCACAGGCCGCTACGGCAAGGACGCGACGACTGCAGTCTGTCCGGGACCCAACCTTGCATTCTTCCCGCGTGCTGCGAAACTCCAGGAAATGATTGACCATATCTACGGTCGGCTCGACTTACTCAATGGTATTGATCGTCCTCATATCTTTATAAACGAGTTGAAGCTGTATGTGGCACACCTTGCCGAGGAGCTTGCCGAGGCAATGCGATCTGGCAGTGAGGCTGGCACAGAGGCCTTCAGAAGCTATCGTGACAATCTTTTGACCGGCATTGGGTATTATCTGGGGCTCATGAGTACTCTTGGCGAGGAGTATCGTCGTTGGAAAGACCGAGTTCCGAGCGAGCTACTCAAGCTCAAGGAACAAATTGAAACGATCATGGCCGTGTTGCCGGAAACTGCCGAGGGAAACAAAGGATAGTGTAGGCTCGAAAAGAGAAAAAGCCGACGGATATCCGTCGGCTTTTTTGTTCGCGCGGCCTGTGAAGTCCAAACCGGTTGATCTAAGTTTTTACCTCAATTTTTTACCTATCTTTTTACTTGTAACTTTTTTACTTTGCTTCTTAACCTTTGTTTGAAATTGTTTTTCTTTTTTGCATCTTAACAACACCTCTATTGCAATCCACGTGCCAAGCTATGAAGGAATATATAATTGTATATTCTATAAGGTTTTAGAGAACGGCGGCATGAGACAAGCCCAAAGGCTGTGCCTATGCAGCTTGCATGGAGCTTTCACTGTTTTTGAGGTATGTATTTATGCAGTAATGATTTAGACCCTATGCAGCTTGAGGGGCCTATGCGGAACGCATAGGCGTTGAAAACGTACTCATGAGGTATGACAACAAGAGAGGAGCTTCAGCTTTTCGCTCGCCCGCTAAGCCGTCGACTCAGCGTACTTTGCGAGACTCCAAGCAGCCGGGCGGCTATTGATTGGTTTCCGTCCGCTTTTGACAGTGCCTCCTGGAAAAGATACTCCTCTACCTCGGAGAGCTTAGGAAACTCACCACGATAACTGATTCGTGCGGGTTCACCACCCTGAGCGACCTCGGCAGCCGCCTCTGCAAAGGCGCCGTCTCTAGATCGTTCTATGTGCTCCCGAAAGGCACCGAGGGAAAGCACGCCACTCTCATGCCGCGACAGTGCGTCGTATACCATGGACTGGAGCTCACGTACATTCCCAGGAAAGGAGTAGACAGCAAGCAGCGTATAGAGCTGATCAGGTACGGTCGGTACCCGCTTATTGAGAGCGGCTGCTGTCTCGGCAAGGAAGTGATCAAACAACACCGGAACATCCTCGGGTCGACGTCGTAGCGGTGGTAGTTCAACATGGTGGGCAATGAGTCGATAGTAGAGGTCACGACGGAAGCTCCCGTCTGACTGCTTGAGATAGAGATCTGCATTTGTCGCGGCGACAATCCGAGTTTGCGCCTTCTGCGGATGGTCCGAACCCAGCTGATAGTACTCCCCTTCCTGGAGCAGGCGTAGGAGCTTGACCTGAGGCCCGAGCTCAAGGTCACCTATCTCGTCAAGAAAGAGCGTACCTCCTGTAGCTCGCTCGACAAGGCCTGGACGGTCGCGGTCAGCGCCGGTGAAGGCTCCCCGCTTGTGGCCAAACAATGTGTCGGAGAACATGGTATCGTCGAGTCCCGAAACGTTGACGCTGACGAATTCGCCTTTCCTGCCGCTAACCTGATGCACCGCACGAGCAGCAAGCTCTTTGCCGGTGCCACTCTCGCCACTTATGAGTACAGCCTTAGGGCTGGCTGCAACCGCTTCAATATAGGCCAGGGTCTTCCGCAGGCCTGGGCTGACGGTTATAATCTCCGAAAAGGCGGCGGGGTTCTTGAGCTCCACCTGAGCACCCGAGCCAGCAAGAATGCGCACCTCACTCTGAAGCGCCCGAATCTGCAATGCATGCCGCACCGAGTTCACCAGCCGATTCTCGTCAACCGGCTTTACCATAAAGTCAAAGGCCCCGACCTTCATGCACTCCACCGCGGTCTCAACCTTATCGACACCGGTTAGGATGATCACAGATATTTCGGGATGTTCGGCAGAAATGCGACGCAGTAGCTCCTGCCCCGAAATATGGGGCATATTTAGATCAAGCAGGATGACCGAAATGCTCTCGCGCTTGAGTATATCCATAACCTCGCGGCTATCGTTACAGCACAATGGACGTGGGAAGCCGTACTCCTCAAGCATTGCTTGGTATAACTCAGACGCGAGTTCCTCATCATCGACAACTAGAACGTGCGACTCTTGTTGCTCCATGCTCGTCTCCGTGGTAGCTTTGCTGTGAGCACAATTGCTGAACCCAGCATACCATAGTGTACCCGTGGTGGAAGGAACTAACAATGCCGGACAAACAGATTGAGCGCATACAGATTCTGAATTCTAACCCGGAAGGCCAGGGCCGCTACATTCTGTACTGGATGCAGCAATCCTTACGCTCGCGCCAAAACCATGCCTTGGAGTATGCCATAAGCTGTGCGAATCGTCGGGGGCTACCGCTTGTTGTGTGTTTTGGACTCACCACCAGCTTCCCAGGGGCAAGGCTCCGCCACTACCACTTCTTGTTTGAGGCCCTTGTGGAACTGGAAATGGAACTTGCCTCGCGTGGCATTCGGCTTGTTGTGGTGGAAGGCTCTCCTCCCGACGTGGCGATAGAACTTGGCAAGGAGGCACAACTCGTTGTCACCGACCGCGGATATCTGCGCATTCAACGCGAATGGCGCACCAAGGTCGCAGCTGGTCTCACCTGCCCCTTGCACCAGGTTGAAGGGGACGTGGTGGTGCCGGTGGAGAGCGCAAGCACAAAGGAGGAGTATAACGCGGCAAATCTCCGCAGGAAAATAACTCCCCTGCTTGAACGTTTTCTGGCCCCGGTACCGGAACTCAAACTTGAGACCCCCTCCCGCGAGCTTAAGCTGCAGCTGGGTGCTTTTGCGCACTCGCTGCATAGGCCTGCGGAGCTTGTTGGTCGGGAGAATACCCTGGGCATTCAACCCGAACCCGGCCCGGTTACTCAGTATGCGGGCGGAACCTCAGCCGCTGAACGCCTCTTTCGCGAATTTCTGGACACAAAACTTGAACGCTACGACGAAGACCGCAGTGACCCCTCACTGAACTGTGTCTCGCGTATGAGTGCTTATCTGCACTTTGGGATGATCTCTCCGGTCTATCTTGCCCGTGAGGCACGTGCCTCCGGACTTGCTGGCACAGGCGCCTACGTTGAGGAGTTGATAGTACGCCGCGAGCTCTCAATGAACTACGCGTTCTACAACCCCAATTACGACCGCTACGATGGGCTTCCGACCTGGGCAAGAACCACACTTGAGGAGCATCGTGGAGACACTCGCCGCGCCATTTACACAGAGAGTCAGCTCCGAGACGCCGAGACAGGGGATCCCTACTGGAACGCTGCACAACGGGAGCTGCTGGAGACCGGCGCCATGCATGGCTACATGCGGATGTACTGGGGAAAAAAGATTCTGGAGTGGAGGCCGGATCCGCAGGAGTCGTTTGAGATTGCGCTGCGGCTCAACGACACCTTTCAACTCGACGGCCGGGATCCTAACGGGTACACCGGTGTAGCCTGGTGTTTTGGAAAACATGACCGCCCTTGGCCGGAGCGCGATGTCTTCGGCAAGGTGCGGTACATGAATGCTGCTGGACTGGAGCGCAAGTTTAAGATCAAGGACTACGCTGCACGCTGGTCCGGCTAGAGCGCAATGCGAATATGCTCGTGATATAACTCGTCACGGCGGCGTGCGACATCTGCGTTCTTCAGGTAGTCGTCAAAGCGCATCATTCGGTCAATCACCCCGTCCGGTGTAATCTCCACAATTCGGTTGGCAATACTGTCAACGAACTGATGGTCGTGCGAGTTAAAGAGTACCACACCCGGAAACTCAATCAGGCCGTCGTTCAGTGCGGTGATTGCTTCCAGATCAAGGTGGTTGGTTGGCTCATCAAGAATGAGCACGTTTGAACCGGTCAGCATCATTCGGGATAACAGACATCGTACCTTTTCACCCCCAGACAACACCTGGGTGCTCTTAAGTGCTTCATCGCCGCTGAACAGCATTCGCCCTAGAAATCCCCGGAGGTAGGTCGGATCCGGATCCGGGCTAAATCGCTGCAACCACTCCAGAATGCTCTCATCTTGAGGAAATTCCGGCCCAGCGTCTTTAGGGAAGTAGGACTGCGCAATGGTTACGCCCCATGAATAGGTACCTGCTTCTGGCTCAGCCCTTCCAGAAATGATTTCAAACAAGGCACTCTTCGCCTGATTGCGCGGACCCACAAAGGCAATCTTGTCACCCGGATTAACGGTGAGCGAGAAGTTTTCCAGGACCTTCTCACCCTCAAAGCTTGCTTCCAAACCCCGCATCTCCAATACAATCTTCCCGCAGTCGCGCTCAGGCTTGAATCCGACGTAGGGGAAGCGGCGTGCGCTCTGCGGAAGCTCGTCCAAGGTGAGCTTTTCCAAAAGCTTCTTGCGAGAAGTGGCTTGCTTGGCCTTAGATGCGTTGGAACTGAAACGCTGAATGAATTCCTTGAGTTCCTTTGCCTTTTCCTCAGTCTTCTTTTTCTCATCACGACGCTGCCGAGAAATGAGCTGACTTGCGGCGTACCAGAAGTCATAGTTTCCGACATACAGACGTATGCGATTGAAGTCTATATCCGCAATATGTGTACACACCTTGTTCAGGAAGTGACGGTCGTGCGATACAACAATGACGGTGTTAGGAAAGCGCGACAAAAAGTCCTCTAGCCAGGTGACCGACTCCAGATCAAGGTTGTTTGTCGGTTCATCTAACAGAAGAATATCTGGCGTACCAAACAAGGCTTGAGCCAACAAAACCCGCACCTTCTGCCCACCGTCAAGCTCTTCCATGAGTTTGTCATGGAGACCTTCCTCAATTCCGAGTCCTGCCAGCATTGAGGCAGCCTCACTCTCGGCCTCCCAGCCCCCAATCTCACCAAACTCAGCCTCGAGCTCACCAGCGCGAATGCCGTCTTCCTCAGTGAACTCTGCCTTAGCGTATATCTCATCCCGTGCGAGGCCTATACGGTAAAGTTCCTCGTAACCCATGATGACAGTCTCAAGCACGGTGTGTGCATCAAAGGCAAATTGGTCCTGCTTGAGAACCGCCATGCGCTGTCCACTCCCAATTGAGATCTCGCCGGTATCGGCTTGTATTTCACCTGACAAAATTTTAAGAAAGGTTGATTTTCCGGCGCCGTTTGCACCAATGACGCCGTAGCAGTTTCCAGCGGTGAACTTAAGATTCACCTCCTTAAACAGCGGGCGCTCCCCGTAACTGAGTGATACGTTACTTACAGTAATCATGTATGTATTTGTCTCCTTGTGGAATTATCATGTCGCGAGTGTCCGGGTAAGTTCGTGCGGTTGTGTCGCGGTTGACCGGAAATGCGGAGTCGGTACCTGCCTGTCTACAGCATAAGATTGTACATACCAACTGATATTGAGGATAGTATAGCAAAATGCCTAAGGAGTTTCTACCACCCCAGAAATATCGAGGGTGCCAGCTGCAACCAGCACCCTCGTTCCGAATAGCGGTAAGGAATGGTCGTGAACGCTTACTTCGTCACGACGCTCGGTTTTGGATAGTTCGATATCGTCTTGATTGAGCGCGCAATTTCTTCCTCAGGCAGGGCGTAGTCGGTCAGCTCGCCGTTGAAGTATTTCTCGTAGCCAACAAGATCCATGAGGCCATGCCCGCTTAGGTTGAAGACAATTGATATCTCCTTGCCTTCCTCACGCGCTTTGTTGGCTTCCTGTATTGCTGCCGCAACAGCGTGACTTGTTTCTGGCGCCACAATAATCCCCTCGGTACGAGCAAAAGTTACCGCGGCTTCGTAACACTCGGTCTGGTGAATTGCGCGTGGTGCCACCAGGTCGTCCAGAATGGCTTGGCTGATTAACGGGGCTACACCATGATAGCGCAAGCCGCCAGCATGAATGGGTGGTGGAATGAAGTCATGTCCCAGGGAGTGCATAGCCATAAGTGGCGTCATACGGGCCGTATCACCGTGATCGTAGCCATAGGGCGCACGGGTCATGGTAGGGCAGCTCGTAGGCTCCACACCAATGATTTCGATATCACTCCCGTTAATCTTGTCGTACACGAATGGAAAGGCAAGGCCTGCAAAGTTGCTCCCGCCACCGACACAACCAATGACGACATCGGGCTTGCCCTCACCAAAGAGCGCGAGCTGCTTTTTCGTTTCAAGGCCAATGATGGTCTGGTGCAACATGACGTGATTCAGCACGCTTCCCAGGGAGTAGCGCGTTCCGCCGCTGGGGTCACTCACCGCCGCCTCCACGGCCTCACTAATAGCAATGCCAAGGCTCCCGCTGGTGTCAGGATGTGCAGCAAGTATCTGTCGCCCGGCCTCGGTCTCGTTACTGGGGCTTGGGATGCAGGTGGCGCCCCAGGCTTGCATCATGAGCTTCCGAAAGGGCTTTTGATCAAAGCTAATGCGTACCATGAAAACCTTGCACTCCATTCCAAGGAGCGATGTAGCGTATGCAAGCGCACTTCCCCACTGCCCGGCACCGGTCTCGGTAGTCAGGCGGTTAATTCCAAACTGCTTGTTGTACCAGGCCTGGGCCACGGCAGTGTTGGGTTTGTGGCTACCAGCTGGTGATACGCTCTCATTTTTATAGTAGATGCGCGCGGGGGTACCGAGTCGCTCCTCAAGTGCGTAAGCACGGTGCAAAGGCGTTGAGCGCCATCGTGAGAGGATCTGCAGGATCTCGTCCGGTATATCGATCCAGCGTTCGGTACTGACCTCCTGCTCAATCAGGTTCATAGGAAAAACCGGCGCAAGTGCATCCGGGCCTATGGGTTTTCCGTCCGGTCCTAATGGTGGTTGTAAACCTCCGGGAATGTCAGCAGCAAGATTATACCACTGCCGTGGCATGTCCTCGTCTTTAAGATATACCTTCGATGTTTTCGCCATGTGTTCTTCTCCTCTCTCTCTGCAACCTTGTGTGTTTGAAAAATCGTGCGTATCGAAACCTCAATGTGAGGGCGATATCCGAGCTCGAATGGTTCATGTGCCGTGGCGCCAGTTTTCAACGACGCGCAGTACAGCTGAATGAGGTTTTTTCAGCTCCCGGGAACCACGGGTGATCTTGCACAGACTCATTCCAAGCGCCTCTGCAATTGAGCGCTGTGTTTGGCCAGCATGCAAACGCTTCAGAAGTTCCCAACGGCCCGCAAGCTCACTCCTCTCCCGTTCCGTGAGAAGATCGCTCAGAAAAGCTTTCATGAGTTCAGCGTCCGTTATGCGCGTCAGCACCTCGGATAGCTCCTGCAAACCTCTTGTTATTTCCTGTTGTTGCATGTGGACTCCAGACACGTAGGGGTGTTTCTACGCGTAGAAACACTCAAGCTCGACTATAGCCCCGGTTCATAACGCCGTCAAGCAATTGTTAAAAAATGGGGGGCTGGAGTTGTGACAGGGGTGTGGGTGTGACTTTAGAGAACCTCAAGTAGGTGGAGTCCGTCGTACACGAACTGCACACTCATTCCAGCGAGAAGTATGCCCATGATTCGCTCAATGACACTGACTCCAGTACGGCGCAGTACTCGACGAATGAACTCGCTTCCCAGCATGGCAAATACCGCTAAGGCCAGGATAATGGCTACCATGACTGTCAGAGACAGCGAGAAGGCCATGTCTCCGGCTCGCTCGGAGGTGAAGATCAGAATAGCGGTGATTGCTCCCGGCCCGGAGAGGAGTGGTAGAGCAAGAGGAAACACGGCGATGTCGGTGCCGTAACCACCGTTATTCCCCTCACCTTGCATTCGTTTCGGTTTGCCCAACAGGAGGTCCATGGAAACCGAGAACAGGAGGATGCCTCCAGCAACATACAAGCTACCAGGCAGTATACCCAGGGAGTTTATTAGTCCACGGCCAAAAAAAATGAACAATGCGAGCACACCAAATGCCACGACCGGCGCCTTCATAGCAACAAAGCGCCGTTCACTGCGCTCTAGTCCCGCACCGGCAACCAAGCTTAGGTAGACCATTGAAACACCTAAGGGGTCAATGAGAATAAAGAGAGTCAAAAAAACTGGAAACGCATCCTGCACCATCTTACGAGACTACTCGAGCTGCGCCAGCAACGCAAGCCTCCTCATTCAGCCCATCTCGGGCGGTACTTGACAGCCAAGGCCGCAGATTCTAATCTCAATACTCTATGAGGATTAGCTATAACGCGCCGGTAACTTTGAGCTTTGCTGTTCTCTCAACCGCGGTTCTTGTCATAGACATGCTAACTGGCAGAGGGCTTACAGCCGGGTTCTTCTCAGTAGGGCCAAGTATGAATTTTGCCGCCCCGGTCGACTATATTCGACTGGTGGCACATATCGCTGGCCACGCCGACTGGAATCACCTCATGGGTAACTTCGCCTTCATACTGCTCTTAGGCCCCATCCTTGAAGAAAAGTACGGAACACCCAATATTATGGTGATGATCATTATCACTGCGCTTGTCACCGGACTGCTGAATGTTCTATTTCTCTCGACCGGCCTGATGGGTGCGAGCGGTATAGTATTTATGATGATTCTGTTGGTATCATTCACCAACTTTCGCAGAGGTGAAATACCCTTAACCTTTATCCTTATTGTCCTGCTTTTTCTAACACGAGAAATAATCACAGCGGTTAATACCGACGGCATATCGCAGTTCGCCCATATCCTGGGGGGAGTCTGTGGCAGCTTGTTTGGGTTTCTACGGCCCGCTCGATCCAGTTAGCGGCTTAGGAATCTAGCGTAATCATAAACCGGTACGGTACCCGCATGAGGGCAACGCCACGACATGATGGTACAACCAAGAAGTGAGGACAGATGTCACTACATACTAAGCTTGATGCCTACGTCGAGCGTCACGCAGAAGTAGAGCGCCTTATCTCGGATCCGGATGTACACCGTGACCCGGCACGTTACCGCGACCTCATGCGTGAACACTCACAGCTCTCCGAGATTGTAGAGGCACACAACGAGTACAGTCGACTGCAACAAGAGATAACCGATGCCGAAGAGCTCATTGAGGCTGAGTCCGAATCCGAACTTAAGGACATGGCCAAGGCCGAGCTTGAGGAGCTCTCGACACAACGGGATAAGCTTGAGCAGGATGTCAAACTCTTGCTCATTCCCAAGGATCCACTGGACCAAAAGAACATTATTATGGAGATCCGAGCCGGAACAGGTGGCGACGAAGCCTCTCTTTTTGCGGCCGACCTCTATCGCATGTATACGCGTTACGCCGAGACAAAAAACTGGAAAGTAGAGGTTATGAGCAGTACCCCGACCGAGGTTGGTGGGTTTAAGGAGATTGTGTTCTCCATAGCCGGTTCGGCAATTTTTGGTTCTCTCAAGTACGAGAGTGGGGTTCATCGAGTTCAACGCGTCCCCACCACAGAAAGTGGCGGCCGCATTCATACATCGGCTGTCACCGTCGCGGTTCTACCGGAGGCCGAAGAAGCAGATATTCATATTGGTCAGGAAGACCTTAAGGTTGATGTTTTCCGGTCGTCAGGGCCAGGAGGACAGAGTGTTAATACGACCGACTCTGCGGTACGCATAACTCACATTCCGAGCGGACTTGTAGTAATCTGTCAGGATGAGAAGTCACAGCTCAAGAATAGATCCAAGGCGCTGCGCATACTCACGGCACGACTCTACGAGCAAGAAGAGCAGAAGTTGCATGCCGAACGTGCTGAAGCCCGCAAGACACAGATAGGAAGTGGAGATAGGTCGGAGCGAATACGAACCTACAACTTCCCCCAGAACAGAATCACGGACCACCGTATTAATCTCACCCTCTACAAACTGGATCATGTCATGCAAGGCGAGATTGAGGAAGTAATTGAAAACCTAAAACTATCAGAACGTGAAGCTCTGCTCCACGCTCATCAGTAAGCCCCATGAAAGAGACCGATATCCGTAAGGCGCTCCAGGACGGCAGCTCGTACCTGACTCGCGCTGGTGCCGAAACTCCTTATCTAGATGCCTGCCTCCTCCTCGCTGAGACTCTCAGCCTTGAGAAGGAGCAACTGTTTGCACGTCTGAGCGATCCTCTTGCAGATACGCCCCACGATCAGTATCAAGCCCTTCTCACCCAACGCGCCGCCGGAGTTCCAGTCTCATATCTGCGTAAGCGCAAGGAATTTTATGGTCTTGAGTTCTACGTAGACCAGCGGGTCTTGGTTCCCAGGCCAGACACCGAGCTCATTGTGGAGACGGTACTTGAGGTCACCGATACCTTGCCGCACTTCGATCGTATTCACGACTGCTGCACCGGAAGCGGCTGCATAGCGGTCACGCTCGCCAAACTCCATCCGGGAATTGAGGTCTCTGCATCCGATATATCGGAGCCAGCATTAGAGGTTTTCGCCATTAATAGCGACCGGCTTCTGTCTCGGCAGCTGGAAACCTATGCATCCAACCTGCTGGAGGCGGTTCCGGGCACATATCACATTATTGTTTCAAACCCACCATACCTCCTTTCCTCGGAAGTAGACACAATGCAGGCCTCTGGCTGGCCCGAACCACGCTTGGCACTTGACGGTGGCGATGATGGACTCGATCTTGTACGTAAACTGGCAGTGCAGTCAAAGTCACGACTGCACCAGCGAGGGTATCTTATGCTTGAGGTTGCCGATCCGCAAATGGAAACTACTGTGGCTATTCTAGAAGCTTGTGGATATGGCGATATTGAGGTGCGTCACGACCTCGCGGGTCGACGGCGTGTGTGTATAGGAAGGAACGGAGCTCGCTCATGATCACGAGCATTGAACAGCTTGCAGAAAAGATTGAGTTCTACTCGGACGAAGAGCAGCAGCTTATACTTAAGGCTGCCGGAAAGTCACGTGACCTTCATGAAGGTCAGTTCCGAGATAGCGGGGAACCCTACTTTGTACACCCGCTTCAAGTTGCAGAGATTCTCATTGATATTCGCCTTGATGCCTCTACAATTATCGCCGCCCTGCTCCACGATGTGCTTGAAGATACCGACATGACACGCGTAGAGTTACGAGACGAGTTTGGCAAAGAAGTGGAACAACTTGTTAACGGTGTAACAAAAATTGCGAGCGTTAAGGCCAAGAATAGAAGCACGCAGCAGTCTGAAACAATTCGGAAAATGCTCCTTGCCATGGTGAAGGACCTGCGTGTAATCCTCATTAAACTGGCAGATAAGCTACATAACATGCGAACCTTAGAGTACAAAACGGCTGAGCGACGCAAGGCAATTGCCCAGGAATGCCTGGACCTGTATGCACCTCTTGCTGGCCGACTTGGTATTGCCTGGCTCAAGAGTGAGTTTGAGGATCTCTCTTTAAAGAACCTTAACCGCGAAGAGTATTATCAAATCAAGACGGCTGTTTCGCAGAAACGTGGTGAACGATCAGACTACCTGGCTCGTGTAGCAAAGACCATTGGAGACGCAGCCACCCAAGATGGCCTTGAGGTTGAGGTTGATGCTCGGGCCAAGCACTTCTACTCCATTTATGAGAAGATGAAGAAGCGCAACAGGTCCATTGAGGAGGTGTACGACTTACTCGGCATCCGCATCCTCTGCAACTCAAGTAATGAATGTTATACAGTACTCGGTTTAGTACATCGCCTTTGGCCTCCTATTGAGGGTCGCTTTAAGGACTACATCGCCATGCCAAAGAGTAACCGCTACCAGAGCCTGCACACTACGGTACTCGCCTTTGGCGGCCGCATGCTGGAGATTCAGATTCGGACCCACGATATGCACCGGACGGCTGAGTACGGTATTGCGGCCCACTGGCTCTACAAAAGCGGAATGACACCCGAAACAATTAGGCGTGAAGAACTGGTGATTATTAACCGGCTTAAGAGCATGAACGCGCTGCACATTACATCAAACGAGTTTCTTGAAGAGATTAAAGGAGAAATACTTAAAGACTACATTTACGTGTTCACGCCTCAAGGAGACGCAATTCAGCTTCCGCGCGGTGCCACCGCAATAGACTTTGCATACCATATTCATACCGAGATCGGTGACCACATATCGGGAGCCAAGGCCGACGGTCAGATTATTCCGCTTAAGAATGAACTCAAGAACACCCAAGTGATTGAGATCTTGACCTCGCCGAACGCTCACCCTCATCTCAACTGGCTGCGTTATGTCCGCACGAGCCGTGCCCGCAGCAAAGTTCGCCATTGGCTAAATAAACACGAAGACAACCTCTTCATTGACAAAAGCGTTGTGGCACGCAAGCGTGCGCCAGCCGCCGAGCCTCCACCAACACGCAAGGGGCAAGACGGTGATGCCGACGGAGCCACCCAGCAAACACTCCAGCCACCGGATAAGGTGGGTGTCAAAATTGGAGATGAGCGGAACATGATGATCCGCTTTGCGCAGTGTTGCACACCTCGTACCGGCGACGACATTGTAGGATACATTTCGCGGGGGCGTGGCATCATTGTTCACAAACGGGGATGTAGAAACCTTGAGTTCATTGACGACTTCAATGAGCGTGCGGTTGAGGTTGAGTGGGAGACCGTCTCTCCCAAGGCTACACGGCGCTTCCGAGTTATTGCCCGGAAAACTTCGGATCTCTTCAGTGAGATTGAAGGGGCGGTTCGTAAATACCACGGGCACCTCATTGAGGGCCGTGTTGACGAAAATGAGCGGGGGCAGCTTGAGGCCTACTTTACTATGGAACTAGAGAGCAAAGATGATTTTCGTAAGGTTATGAAGAACATCCGCACCGTGCCGTCAGTAGTTTCCCTTACCGAGAGCTAGCTCGCCCACGAGCACGCTTGCCCTACTCGCGGCAAGAGAGTATTTTCCATGCAAAGGAGATACCAATGGCTCAGATCACTCTTGCAGGAAATATCATTCACACCAGCGGCGATTTACCCGCGACAGGCTCCACAGCGCCGGACTTTGTTCTCACCCAAGCAGACCTTAAGGACGTTCAACTCAAAGATTTTAGCGGCAAGCGCAAAATTCTGAATATCGTTCCTAGTCTTGACACTGGAGTATGTGCCGCATCAGCCAAGCGCTTTGATCAAGAGGTCGAGAAAGTTGCTGATACGGTAGTGCTTACCGTAAGTAACGATCTACCTTTTGCGCAAGACCGTTTCTGCAAGGCTGAAGGCGTCAAGTCAGTCGTTACCTTAAGCCAACTACGAGACCGGGAATTTGGACGCGCGTACGGAGTAGAGATCACCGACGGGCCGCTGGCAGGCCTTACCGCTCGTGCAATTGTAGTTCTGGACAAGGACAACACCGTACTCCACACCGAACTGGTTCCCGAAATTAAGCAGGAGCCGGACTACACCGCGGCACTCGCGCGACTCCAATAGAAATGTCTTAACGTGGCATAGATGCTCGGCCGAGTTGTGGGCTCAAACCTCAGCTCGGCCCGGCTTTTTGCAAAAGGAATCAAGGCTTCACTCATGAAAGCACGCATTGTTCTCTTTGAGCCGGAAATTCCTCAAAACACCGGAAACATTGCACGCACCTGCGCCGCCACCGGACTGGAGTTGGTACTCATTGAGCCCCTTGGATTCCGACTCGAGGACAGATACCTCAAGCGAGCCGGTCTTGACTACTGGGACAAACTCAGGTATCGCACCGCTGCGGATATGGCGGGCTTCTTGGAGCTACAAGGCGGTGCCCCACTCTACTACGCCAGCACCAAAGGTGGTCGGTTGTACACAGATATACAGTATGAAGAAGACTGTACCGTTATGTTTGGACCGGAGTCCCGCGGTCTTCCGGTTGAGTTCTTGGAAGCGAGTCCGAACTCGGTTCTGCGCATACCTACGCGGGCCGACTGCCGCAGCTTGAATCTATCCAATGCGGTCGCTATTGTGATATATGAACTCCTACGACAGCACGGCTTTCCCGGGCTGAGTATTCAGCCGCCGCATCTTGGAGGCACTGAGCCGCTTGGTAGTACTGAGCCGCGGGAAGCTCCAGCAAAGGAATGAGGAAGCACATATGAAGATTGGCGTGATTGGCTGTGGCCATATGGGTACGGCCCTTATTGCAGGCTTGGTTTCACAGGATCCTAAAATTGATATAGCGATCCTTGAAAGCTCTACGGAACGCCGGGCAGATGTTGCGGCGCGCTTTGGTGTAACCGACTGTGGTACCGACCCGGCGCTGCTCTGCATGAATGCTGAAGTCGTCGTGCTGGCAGTCAAGCCTGCAGACATAGAGGCGGTGGCAGCGGTACTGCAGCCCCATCTTGGCTCGCAGCTTATTATTTCTCTTCTTGCTGGCGTCACCCAAGGGCGACTTATGCAGCTGCTAGGCACCAAGCAGGTGGTTCGATACATGCCGAGTCTCGCGGCGGCGGTTGGCAAGGCCTTAGTTGGGGTGAGTCTGCCGGACGACGCAAACGATAGTATGCGCCACACCGCGGAGCTCATTGCAACCGCACTCGGCACGCCCCTATTTGTACCAGAAAAACTCATGCCAGCCGTGACTGGGTTGTCAGGCTCCGGCATTGCCTTTGTCTTTGAGTTTGTGCATGCAATGTGTCTGGGAGCAGTAAAGGCAGGAATGTCATATGATGCTGCGTTGACCGGAGCACTGACCGTTCTGGAAGGCGCAGCTGCGGCACTCCGCGAAAACGGGGAACACCCGGTTGCACTTCTTTCCAAGGTGATCTCCCCGGCAGGCACCACTATAGCCGGGGTTGAGCAGCTGCACAAACACGGCTTTGATGCCGCGGTGGCAGCCGCCGTAACGGCAGCGGCCGACCGCGCCCGTGAACTGGAAAGCTAGTCGAAGTTCACTTCCGGCACCGCACGGGCACCTTCATCAACCTCAAAGTACTCGCGAGCGTTCATACCTAAGCTCCCGGCAAACATTGAGGCCGGAAACATGCGTATACGCGAGTTGTAGGTCTGCACCGAATTGTTGTAGCGTTGTCGGGCAACCGCGACGCGGTTCTCTGTTCCTGCAAGTTCATCCTGCAGCCGAAGAAAGTTCTGGTTGGATCTCAGTTCGGGATAGGCCTCTACTACCACCAACAAGCGACTTAGAGCCGACTCCATTTGTTGGTAGCTTTCGGCAGTCTCGGAAACCGTTTGCGCACCTGCTAAGCGAGCACGAGCATTGGCAATATCTGAGAACACCTGCTGCTCCTGAGATGCAAAACCCCGCACCGTGGAGACAAGGTTAGGAATAAGGTCGCTGCGTCGCTGCAGCTGGTTGTCCACTTCCGACCATGCACCATTCACCGACTCATCAAGGGCAATGAGTGAGTTGCGCTGTCCGACATACCACCCAATACCGCCTATTACGAGCAGCACGATCACCCCTACAGCAATGAGCGCCGTTGTTGTTTTACTCGCCATCTTCTATGCACCTCTCCAATCACGTGTATACGCAGCCACTATGCAGTCGCCGCGGGTGAGCACCGTCCATGCAGGATCGGAGTACCGTTAAAAGCCGCGGCTTGCGCCACCGCCGCCGAATCCACCACCACTGAAGCCACCGAAACTACCCCCGCTCGATCCACCCCCGAAACCAGTCGAACTTCTGCCGCGGGTTGCAGCGCCAAAACCACCACCATAATAGCCGCGGCGGCCAGCCCCAATAAACAGAAGTGGCCAGAGGAAACGTCCGCCGACCACCGAAATCACCATGAGTACCCACAGCAACTCGCCAAGGGAGTCTAAAGGCGTAGCTGCAGAGGACGCCGTACCACCCTGGGGTGTGCGGGCACCGTAGGCTGCCAAGTCTACCTCATACTCCTCGGCAATGTACCCTGCCAAGCCTTGTACACCACCGAGCATACCGGCACCCCAGTTCTCCTCGCGAAAACGAGGCAGCACCAGTTCATCAAGAATTGCGCCCACCCGGCCATCCGGGAGTATTCCTTCCAGACCGTACCCAACCTCAATACGCACCTGCCGTTCCTGCATTGCAAGGATCAGAATTGCGCCGGAGTCGTCGGCCGAGGAACCAACCCCCCAGCTCTCGGCCAGGGCTACGCCAAACTGCTCAATAGAGCCATAGGGCCCGTAGCTTGGCACCGTCACCACCGCGATCTCGGCCCCGGTAGCCGCCCGAACCGCTTCAATGACCGCTTCTATCCGTGAACGGTCCTCGGCCGAGATCAGCCCCACAAAGTCGTTGACATACCCTGTCGGTCGCGGGAGTTGCTGCGCCGTTACTGTTGGAGCAACTGCCACCAACAGTATAGCCGCCATGAAGGCCGCGGCAGCCCATAGTGAGGCCTTAGCGTTCCGCAGCATCAACGATCCACCTCATGTGCATCAATTACCGATATCAAATGCTCAAGCCGCGGTAGCAGCTCGGAAACCAGTTCAACCGGATTGCCGCCCCCACCCTCGCGCATACTCAGTAAGCTGAGGAAGGGTCCGGGTTGGAGCTCGTAGAGCGCGTTCACCTGCTCAATAAGTGCAGAGAACTCGGTCGCCACATCCTCAACTCCGCGCAGGCGAACCAGACCACGGAAAATTGCCGCCATGGATCCGGTCCAGGACTTCAGTTCGGCAGATAGAAGACGCTTTCGGCCACGCGCGGCCAGCACCAGTTGTCGCAGTGAAATGAGGGCGCCCCGAAGTTGATGCTCAAGCTCGTGCCTGAGATTCCGGTGAGAAAACTGAACATGCTCGGTTGGGTCCTCACCAAGAAGCACCTTGTGGCGCGCAATGATATCCATGTACTCCATAGGGAAGACATCGGCCGAGGCGGTGAACTCAGCAGTTGTCAGAATGAGCGGAGTAACTCTGTGCTTCTTAAGGAAGCCCTTACCCTCTCGCCCTAAACGCTCTAACGAGTCTGGACTGCAGTTCTGCAACAGAACGAGAAGGTTGATGTCGGAGCTCTTGTAGCGATAATTGCCAGCAACATAACTGCCGTACACCACAACCGAGGAGAGATCCTCGCCATACACACGGCGAAGTAGATCTATTAGGCCTTGCTCAATTTCTTGTGTCGTACTCATCGGTCACCTCAACCGGATCATGCACCACTTTTTCCGAATGCACAATACGAGGTCGCAGAGAGCAATTGAGGCTCTGCCAACATCACTCTTCTTGTGTTTTCACGGCTCTGCAGGTATCATAGGCCACTATGTTGGACTTACGTTTTATTGCAGACAACCTCGACGAGGTGAAAGAGAATATTCGGCGGCGCAACGTTGATGCCGACCCGGATGTAGTGGCAACCCTCTACCGTGAACGCAGTGGTATCATTCAGGCGCTCGAACAGCTGCGCTCGCGTCGTAACGCGGTGGCGGCGGCAATGAAGGGAAAGCTTGAGAATGAAGAGCGCACACGCCTTATAGATGAGGGCAAACAACTCAAGAGCGAGATCCCAAGCCTTGAGTCCAAGCTCAGCGAGATTGAGGCGCACATGTATGCGGAGGCAGAGAAGATCCCAAACATGTCGCACCCCGACGCTCCAACCGGCGCTGGCGAGGAGTCCAACACCGAGATCAAGCGGGTTGGGGAGCCGACCAGCTTTGGGTTTGAACCAAAGGATCACGTGCAGCTTGGCCAGGATCTTGACCTCTTTGACTTTGACACCGCAACCCGAGTCTCGGGCACCAAGTTCTACTATTTAAAGAACGAGGCTGTCTTTCTGGAGCTTGCGCTATCGCGCTACGCCATGGAGGTACTCCAGGGTGAAGGCTTTACCCCAATGATCACCCCGGACATTGCCCGTGAAAGCGTTGTTTCCGGCATTGGCTACAACCCTCGTGGAAGCGAGTCAAATATCTATAACCTGGAAGACGGTGAAGGCTGTTTAGTTGGAACGGCTGAGATCACCCTTGGTGGATACTACGGTGGGCAAATCCTCGACGTCGAACAGCTCCCTATTCGGCTAGCGGGAATATCACACTGTTTCCGCCGAGAGGCGGGCGCAGCTGGCCAGTTCTCAAAGGGTCTTTACCGGGTACATCAATTCACCAAGGTTGAGATGTTTGTGTTAACGCACCCAAAAGAGTCGGAAGCCGAGCTTGAGCGCCTGCGTGGCCTGGAAGAACGTCTCTTTACCGAGCTGGAGATCCCGTTCCGGGTTGTGGACACCTGTACCGGTGACCTTGGCGGCCCGGCGTATCGCAAGTACGACCTGGAGGCATGGATGCCAGGGCGCGGTGAGTCGGGCGACTGGGGCGAAATTACCAGCACCTCAAACTGCACCGACTATCAGTCGCGCCGATTAGGCGTGCGGTTCCGGGAAGGGGGCGAGAAGCAGTTTGTCCATATGCTTAACGGTACCGCCATTGCTATCTCCCGGGCCCTGATTGCTCTCATTGAAAATCATCAACAGGCCGACGGTAGCATTCGCATTCCTCAGCGCTTGGTTCCCTATACCGGGTTTGACAGAATACCAGCGCGCAAGTCATGAAGGCGCGGAGCTCATGAAGGCCCAGAAGCAGATACGCGACAGATTTGCACACCGCCCCGAGATCGTTGCCGAGATAGGCACGGCTCACGGCGGTGATCTGGACAAGGCCCGAGATCTCATAGCAGCCGCGGCAAATGCAGGCGCGGACACTGCCAAGTTCCAGTGGGTTATTGCCGACGAAATTCTGCACCCCGCCACCGGTGAGGTAGAACTGCCGAGTGGTTCCATTCCACTGTATGAGCACTTCCGCGAGCTTGAGCGTGACGGTCGCTTCTACGCCGCGCTGCGCGACTACTGTCGTGAACTGGACATTGGTTTTCTCTGCACCGCTTTTGGATCCCGCTCAGCGGCTGGACTCATTGAGTTGGGAGTTCGGCGCTTTAAGGTGGCCTCCCCTGAGCTGAATCATCTGCCGCTTCTTCACCAGCTCGACAAACGGAAACACCGTGTAATCCTCTCCACCGGGGTGTCGCTACTCGCCGATATTGAACGTTCGGTAGCCTGCTTCTCCAAGGCCGAGCTCAGCATCCTGCACTGCATTACCGCCTATCCTGCTCCGGAACGAGAGTACAACCTGTCAGTGATAGGTGGGCTTAGTTCGGTTTTCGGCGTTCCGGTAGGCGTATCTGATCACTCCTTGGATCCAGTGCTGGTGCCAACCATGGCGACTATTCTCGGAGCTCGGCTCATAGAAAAACACATCCGACCAGCCCTGGCCGGAGACGGGCTTGATGACCCTATTGCATTGTCGCCGCGTGAGTTCGCTCGCATGTGTGCGCGGGTGCACACAACCTCGGACCGTTTGGCAACAGGCGGCTCAAGTGTTCATGCCGAGATAGAAACACTGAAAAGCGAGTTTGGCCGGGACCGGGTAAAAGAGGTGCTGGGAAATGGAGTGAAGCGTTTGGCTGCGAGCGAGGTCAAGAATTACGGTAGGTCCAACCGCTCACTGCACGCCCTCGTTCATTTGGCTGCTGGCACGGCCATTACCCGTGAGAACACCGCGTTGCTCCGCACCGAACACTACCTGAAGCCTGGAATGCCGCCTCACCAGGCGGAGCAGATGTACGGCGCGGTGCTGATACGCGATGTCCCCGCAGGAGAGGGTGTCACCTGCGAGGACCTCGTCCAGTTCGCAGGCCACCCTTAGAGCAACCTAGGCCGGGTTCTTCAAGAAACGTCGCAGTACCAAGTTGAGAATTCCACCTTGGCGGTAGTACTCTATCTCAACCGGACTGTCAATTCGGCAGATCGTCGTGAAGCTGTTCACCTTTCCGTCGGGAGCCGTAGCAGTTACTTTGAGTTCCTGTCCTGGCGTCACATCTTCACTCAGTTCAATATCGATGCTTTCCTGACCGGTGAGGCCAAGCGAGCTGTAGTTCTCACCCGGAAGGAACTGAAGCGGAAGAATTCCCATTCCTACCAGGTTGCTGCGGTGAATGCGTTCATAACTCTCTGCAATCACGGCTCGTATCCCAAGCAGTTGCGTCCCTTTGGCCGCCCAGTCGCGGCTTGAACCCATTCCGTAGTCTTTTCCGGCCAGGACAATGCTCGGCACTCCCTCTGTGCGGTAGAGCTGTCCGGCATCAAAAATGCTCATGACCTTGCCACTCGGCTGATGAGTGGTGAAGCTGCCCTCGGTTCCTGGAGCCATTTTGTTGCGGAATCTGATATTTGCAAAGGTACCCCGCGTCATGACGCGGTCGTTCCCTCGACGGCTACCATAAGAGTTAAAGTCCTGCACCTCAACCCCAATTGACTGGAGGTACTTTCCTGCCGGGCTGTCCGGATCTATAGCGCCTGCCGGACTAATGTGGTCAGTTGTAATGCTGTCGCCTGCCATAACCAGAACCCGCGCTTTTTGTATGGGCCCAATGGGCTCAGGCTCCGGAGACATATCCTGGAAAAAGGGTGGTTCCTGAATGTAGGTGCTGTCCTCCTTCCAGTTGTAGATTGCCGACTCAGGGGACTCAATCCGGTTCCATTCCTCGTTGGAGTCCTCCAGGCCGCTATAGCTGTTGATGAAGGCCTCACGGTTGAGCGCCTGCGAGACGTAGCCAGCAAGTTCCTCCTCACTCGGCCAGATCTCGTGCATATAGACCGGCTTGCCCTCCTGGTCAAGACCTAAGGGATCTTTTGCCAGATTAATATCCATGCGCCCCGCCACTGCATAGGCCACAACCAAGGGGGGTGAGGTAAGAAAGTTGGCTCGTGTATGGGGGTTAATGCGGCCTTCAAAGTTACGGTTACCGGAGAGCACTCCGGCCACAACAAGGTTGCCTTCCTCCACCGCCTCCTGAATTTCAGCAGGTAGGGGGCCGCTATTTCCAATACAGGTAGTACAGCCATACCCAACCAGGTAAAAGCCCAGCGCTTCCAAGTACTGCATAAGCCCGGTACGAATGAGATACTCGGTCACCACCATTGATCCTGGGGCAAAACTGGTCTTCACCCATGGTCGTGAGGTGAGCCCTCGCTCATGGGCCTTCTTGGCGAGTAGGCCAGCAGCAAGCAGAACCGAAGGGTTACTGGTATTGGTACAGCTGGTAATTGCTGCAATTGCGACATCGCCATGAGTCAGTTCAAAGCTCGCACCGTCCGGCATTGCCACCGGCACTCGCGACTCAAGCGCTGGCCCCGAAACGTCGTATCCTCGTTTCTCCACCGGTGCGGACAGAGTCTTCTGCCAGATCTGTGGAACCTCGTCCAGGTTTATCCGATCCTGGGGGCGCTTGGGTCCGGCTATACTTGGCCTCACGGTTGCCAGGTCCAGTGTCAACACCTCTTCAAAGTCGGGCTCTGGCGTGTCTGCGGTGTGGAACATGTTCTGCGCCCGGGCATAGGCCTCTACCAGCGCAATCTGCTCCTCACTGCGTCCGGTCTGGAACATATACTTGAGGGTCTGCTCATCTATGGGGAAGTACCCAACCGTAGCCCCATACTCGGGCGCCATGTTGGAAAGGGTTGCTCGGTCCGGCACCGTCATGGAGCCTATTCCCTCACCAAAGAACTCTACAAACTTACCGACCACACCATGCTCACGCAGCATCTCTGTTATGCGGAGTACCAGGTCGGTTGCCGTTACACCCGGCGCCATGCTACCGCTGAGTCGCACCCCAATCACCGCTGGCGCCAACATGGAAACCGGTTGTCCCAGCATTGCAGCCTCGGCCTCAATGCCACCGACACCCCAGCCAACAACTCCAAGTCCGTTAATCATAGGCGTGTGCGAGTCGGTTCCGACGAGCGAGTCAAAAAATGCAAGCCGTGTCTCACCGTCGGTGCTGTGCTGCACTACCTTACCCAAATACTCAAGGTTCACCTGATGACAGATTCCACTGGCCGGGGGCACAACAGAGAAGTTCTGTAAAGCGCCCTGCCCCCATCGCAGAAACTCATATCGTTCACGATTCCGCGCAAACTCCAGATCAGCATTCTTCTGGAGTGCTTCGGAGGAGTTGAAGTAGTCAACCTGAACCGAGTGATCAATAACCAGATCAACTCCCAGCTCCGGGTTGATTGCCGCCGGATCACCACCAAGACGTTGCATAGCACTCCGCATTGCTGCGAGATCAACCACGCAGGGGACACCGGTGAAGTCCTGTAAGAGCACCCGAGCTGGCTTGAACGGAAGCTCAATACTTCCTGGCTGCTTTGGGTTGTAGGCAGCTAAGGCTGCGGCGTGTTCACCGGTAACACCAGGCTTACCAATGTTGCGAATAACCGACTCCAGCAGAATGCGCACCGAGAACGGAAGTCGATCAACTCCCTGGAAGCCAAGTTCTGCAAGTTTTGCAAGCGAGTAGAAGGTATAGGTCGATGTTCCTGACTGCAACTGTGACAGAAGCTGCGTATTATCAATGGCGTTGTTGTTTTTCATGGACTGCTCCTCGCCTAGGATAATAGCGGGCATTCCCTTGGAACATCAAGCGCAAGCGTGGTACAGTACGACCTACATTTGTCGGTCGGCGACCGACAGTTGGAGGTAATTGCACTGTGAAACCCTCAGACAATGACGATATCGACCCGAGTCTCACTTCAGATGCTGCTCGGAAACTCACTATACATCTCTCTCCGGCAGAGCTTATAAGGCTCTACACAACTATGGTTACCGCGCGCGAAATGGACCTGCTTGAGCAGAGTTATACCGGACGCGGAGAGGCATTCTTTCATGTCTCCGGTGCAGGGCATGAAGGCACCGCGGTCCTTGCTGAGCACCTTGGGCCACAGGACTGGCTCCACTGCCACTACCGTGACAAAGCCCTTATGCTCGCACGCGGACTGACGCCCCGGATGTTCTTTCTTTCGCTCTTTAACAAAGACGAGTCGCATTCGCGTGGCCGACAGATGAACGCCCATATGAGCGCCCCGGACTTGAAGGTGCTCTCCCTTGTTGGCCCGGTAGGCAATAGCGCATTGCATGCAGTTGGTGTCGCCGAGGTCGTAAAAGACCAGACCGGTGCCCCAGTTGTACTCTGCGGTCTAGGTGACGGCATGACCCAGGAAAGCGAGGTGCTGGAAGCCATAGGCCATGCGGTGCGCAATGAGCTGCCTGTTTTGTTCGTTGTACAAGACAACGCCTTTGCAATATCGACCCAGACCAAGGGGCAGACCTTTTACAGCATGCCACAGGGCCGTGCCGAACAGTTCTACGGCATTCCTATTGAGTACCTCGACGGGCGCCAACCACACCAGTGTTATGACGGCTTTGGACGCATCTGCGGCGAGATGCGCCGAGATCGCGCGCCGCGGATTGTGGTGTTTGAAGTAGACCGGCTTTCCAACCACACCAACGCCGACGATCAGCGGGTGTACCGTAGCCCAGATGAAATTGCGCTGGTGAATGAGAGCGGCGACCCAATTATTCATTTCCAGAAGTACCTGATAGAGCGCGGAATAGACCGGGAGCTACTGTACCGCATACCAGATGAGATCCGCGCCGAGCTGGCCCCCATTGCCGAGGAGGCATTCCGGAGCGCCGAGCCTCGTCCGTTTTTGGCAGCATCCGCGCCACTTCCGCCTCATGTGGGCCCGCAGGCCCCGGAGTACCGTGGCGACATGAAGGCGGGGGGCTCGAGCGAGGGTAAGAAGCCGGTCACCATGCTTGAAGCAATTCGGGGCGTGCTTGGGGAGCGCATGGCCGCCGACGAACGCGTGCATCTCTTTGGAGAGGATCTTGAGGATCCCAAGGGCGATGTATTTGGTGTCACCAAGGGACTTACGACCCGCTTTCCCGGCAGGGTGCGCAACTCTCCCTTGTCGGAGAGCCTCATAGTTGGTGAGTCCATTGGTGAGGCGCTTGCCGGTCGCAGGCCGGTTGCCTTTCTCCAGTTTGCCGACTTCCTTCCCATTGCGTACAACCAGATTGTGTCCGAGCTCGGTAGCATGTACTGGCGGAGCGACGGAGGCTGGCAGGCGCCGGTTATTGTGATGATAACCTGCGGCGGCTACAAACCAGGGCTGGGGCCGTTCCACGCCTCAAGTCTTGAGTCCATAGCAACCCATACCCCCGGGATTGACGTTGTAATGCCGAGCACGGCTGGCGATGCCGCAGGTCTGCTGAACGCGGCATTCGAGTCGGGGCGCCCTACCTTGTTCTTCTATCCCAAGACCTGCTTGAACGACCGTGACAACGGCACCTCACCCGACCTGGAGAAACACCTCGTACCTCTCGGTCGGGCCCGTACGGTCCAGTCTGGAGACGACATAAGCTTTGTCTGCTACGGAAACACCGTAGCCCTGTGCCTACGGGCCGCCGCCGCACTGGCGTCGGTTGGGGTCGGATCCGATATCATTGATCTACGTTCGCTCATGCCGTGGGATGAGGCGGCGGTGCTTGAGTCGGTGCGCCGCACCCGCCGGGTTATTGTAACCCACGAGGATAACCACAGCGCCGGGTTCGGCGCCGAGGTGCTGGCAACCCTGGCGGAGAAGGCTGGCGTTGCCTTTAGCTCGCGGCGAGTCACCAGGCCAGACACCTATGTCCCCTGCAACTTTCCAAACCAACTTGAAGTACTCCCCTCTTACCGCCGAATCCTTGAAACCGCGGTGGAGATGCTGGGCGGAACCCTGGAGTGGGAGGCACCGATCAAGGCCGAGGCTGGAATCCACCTTGTGGAGGCAATTGGCTCCAGCCCCTCGGATGAGTCGGTCACGGTGGTTGAATGGAAGGTAAAGCCGGGAGAGGAGATAGGCTCAGGCGACATTCTGGCCGAGCTTGAGGCCGACAAGGCCGCCATTGAGCTCAAGGCCCAGGTGGGCGGAACCTTTGAGGAGGTACTGGTACCCGAGGGTGAGCTCGTGAAGGTTGGGGCGGTTCTGGCTAAGGTGAGAGTGAGTGGTGCGAGCGGCGCGGACCGCGAACACTACAAGCAAATTACTCGTGAGGATCCTGGCACGCCCGTTATCAGCGGCATCGCGGGCGGGCTGCGTGGAGCGAGCGAGGCTGTGGCCGGTGGGGCAGCCATGAGCTCGGCGGTGAGTGAGGCCGCGGTCGCTGGCAGCACCGGGACGGTGGCCGCGCACGGCAGCATTGGAATAGTCGATGTAGTTGGAGCACGAGGCTCACGTGTTGTGAGCAACGAGGAAATTGCACAGATGTGTCCAGACTGGACTCCGGACGATATTCTCAAGCGCACCGGTATTCACAGCCGGCCGTGGGTGGCTGAAGGTGAAACCGCTGTCAGCCTGGCAGTCAGAGCTGCGCGGACTCTGTTTGAGCGCAACGGAATGAGCTTTGCGGATATAGATCTCCTGCTTTGCACAACCGGTACCCCGGCCCAGATCACACCGTCCACCGCAACGCTTATTCATCATGAACTGGCGGCGGGGCGCACAGACCTGACAGCACCAGCCTATGATCTTTCGGCGGCTTGTTCAGGTTACCTCTATGCGCTCCAGGTGGCCTACGACTATCTTAGTAACAGGCCCAGGGATCGTGTTCTCCTCATTACTACCGAGGTGCTTTCGCCCATGATCAACACGGCTGACCCAGGCACCGCCCCGATATTTGCAGATGCGGCCACGGCCACCCTACTCACCGGGGCTGCCGGGGCGGGCTCAGACTTGGGGGCTGGGGCTGCCGGGGGTGCCGGGGCCGGGAACACCGGAGCTGCGGCCGCCGGGGCGGGCAGCCCTGCCCAGCACGCGGGTACTATCCGTCAACGCCTCCGAGTCAAACGCCCGGTACTTGCGGCGCTTGGTGAAAGCGGCGAGACCTTGCGGGTGCCTACTTTTGCACCTGGTGCCTGTATAACCATGGACGGGCCGACCGTATTCGTGGAAGCTGTTAAGGACATGATTCTCATGTTGGAGCGTGCGTGTGCCGAGTCAGGAATAACGGCGAATGACCTGGATCTCATAGTCCCGCACCAAGCAAACCAACGCATCATTAATGCGGTACGACAGCGCGTGAAGGCGCCAAAGGAAAAAATGTACAGTAATATTGAGTACTCAGGAAACACCTCATCAAGCACCATTCCGCTCTGCCTTGAAGAAATTCTTAGCCAGTCCTACAAAAGAGACACTACTATTGGACTGGCGGCTTTTGGCGGAGGGTTTACCTTTGCCGGTGGTCTGCTGGAGGTGCTCTAGTGGCAACAGCATGCGTTACCGGTGCCAGCAGCGGTATAGGCCGGAGTTTTGCCGAGCAACTGGCAGCTCGAGGCTATGACCTCATTGTTACCGGCCGCCGTCTGGAAAAACTCGAAGAGCTTGAGCGTGATCTGGCCGAGCGCTACGGCGTCACTACTGAAATCCGGCTTCTTGAATTGTCGGACCGCAACGCGCTTGAGGATTTTGCCGCAGAACTTGCGACCCGTGAAGATCTTGGCTACCTGGTGAATAACGCCGGGTACGGTCGTGGAGAGAGCTTCACCGAGGACAGCTTTAGCGAACATGAGCGCATGCTTGCGGTTCACGTAACAGCCCCAATGCGGCTCGCACATGCTGTTGCTCCGGTCATGAAAGCTGCGGGCTCTGGTGTCATTGTGAATGTGTCCTCACTTGCATCGCTGCTTTCCAGTCGCAGCAGTCTTATGTACTGCGCGACCAAGGCCTGTCTGAACAGCTTTAGCGAGTCGTTGGCACTTGAGCTCGGCCCACATGGTGTGCATGTGCAGTTACTCCTACCGGGCTTCACGCACACCGAGTTCCACCGCGACAGCGAGGTGTATCCCGGTCGTAAACGAAATAGGCTTCTCTTGCGTTGGATGCCCGCACCTCAGGTAGTTCGCCTGGCGCTTCGCGATATCGACCGCGGGCGTACTATCTGTGTCCCCGGCCGCGCAAATAAACTGCTCCAGCTCCTGGCGCGGCAGGTGCCTCGCGGCCTGCGAAACAAGCTTTCAAGCGGCGGTATCAGCTCCGCATTCACGGTAGATCCGCCCGCGGAGGTGCCAGAGACCGACGCAGAGATAGCGGAAGAACAGGACAACCCGACCAGAGACGACAGTCCTGGAGACCGGCCGTGAGCTGGGCCGCGAGCCGAACTGCGAGCCGGACGGTGCTCCACCTCTGCACAGGCCTGCTCCTCTTGAGTTCCTTCTCTACAACTCTCTATGCGCAAAGCATGTTACCGAGTAGCAACAGTGAAAGCAGCCGTACAAGTCCCAACGACACCAGCACCGGTGAAACCTGGCTTGAGCCTTTCTTGCCTACACACCTGACCATGCATACTCGTCTCAACGTGCGACGCACCGAGAACGGCGTCTACCGTGGACACACACTGAGGGAAAGCCGTGGGGTGTTTCAAGGCTCGGTCGGAGCCGATGGGCTCCTCCGCTACTCGGGCCGAAGTGTCCTGTATGAGGACACCCTGCGTGAAGCCCGCCGCCTAGGCCGCGGGGTCGAGGGTAGTTACAACGCTGAGTTCGCGCTTGACGGCTCCGGCGCAGTCCACAATCCGCATGCCGCGCCCTACCCCGACCTCATTGGGGTACCGAGCTTTCCCAGCACGCCGCTCAAGGCCGGTGATGTGTGGCGCGCTCCGGCAGTCGCGTATATCGCTCTCAGCGCGGCTGAAACCGGCGCAGACCGGAACACCCGCCCTATAGCAGTACCGGTTCCGGTCAATGTCGCGTATCGATACGAGGGAATGAGCGACTACACTGGTCGTTCTGTGCATCATGTGGAGATAGAGTATGGGTTACGGTTTCCCTATCTCATTAGTGAAGAACTAGCGACCGAGCTTGGCATACCTCGCGAGCCAGCCCCAGATGCGCCCTTGCGCTCGGCTTCTGGAGCACACCGAATAACCTTGCTCATAGCCGAGGACGGCTTCACGCCAGTGTTGTTCCGAGACACCCTACGGCGTGAGCTTCAAACGCTGGACGGACGAACCCTTGGTTTGGAGGGGTTCAGCCTTACCTGGTTCCGCGCGGGCGAACAGCTGCTCACCCCTGACATGAACGCGCGAATAGCCCGTGAAATTGAGTCGATGCCGGACACCGAAAGCCGAGAGGTTCCCGAGGGGCTCCTCATAGAGGTCCGTAGCATTCGTTTTGAGCCAAACCTGGCTGTTTTTCTCCCCGAAGAACTGCCACGCATTGATAGACTTGCCACACTGCTGCGGAACTTTCCCAACAGGAGCATTCTCCTTATTGGTCATACGGCGGCGGTAGGCGATCCGGCCCGGCAAGACTCGCTGTCCGTTGAGAGAGCGGCGGCCTTGGCAGAGGCGCTTGGTCGCCGTGGCGTTAACCCAGACAGGCTTTTATTTGAGGGCCGTGGTGCACGGGACCCGATAGCGGACAATGCAACCGAGGAAGGCAGAGCTATCAACCGCCGCGTAGAGCTTATTATTCTCAGCGATACCGAGTAGGTCGGGGTACCATGCGACTGGCCGTTTAGCCCGCGCCCTCTAGCTCAGCAAACGGATTCTACTGAAGATGTAAGATAGGCTGTCTTTTTTCATAACCGCACGGTAGTAGGTACTGTCACCAAGTTGCTTACTGGCGTAGTCCCGATCCTGAAGGTACTTCTTGCCACGGGAGGCGTCGAACCAGTAAAGAAGGGCAATAGTTCCCTTGCGAATCTCAAGAGACGTCATGCCGCGTTCACCAAGCACACAGCCAGAATTGAACATACAGGGTACCACCAGGTTGGCATTGTAGAGACTGCTGCGATTGGCCGATGACTCTTCATGACGTTGCACGTAGTTGAGTTCGTCTCGATGTCGTCGTATGCGTTCCGCAATACGCTGCTTCTTGTCATCTTCAGCGATAGGGTATTTACGGCAGAGTCGCTCAATCTCAAACTTGAGGGTGTCAATCTTCGACATCGACTCGAAGAGTGGGCGGTGAGTATGTCCAATAATTGACAATAATTTCTTGCGGCTTGAGAACTGGTACACTCGTTTTTCGGTATGAAAACGCTTGCTGCTTGAGTGTGCGACGCTCGAACTCCGGATGCCAAAGGGTCTAGAGAGATACTTTAGAGCAAGTCCCAATGCTCGGTTATACTTCATATAACGTTGTGAGGTTTGGTGCCCGTGAAAGATGAAAACAGTATCACCCTTGTAGTCAAAGTTAAGTGAATGGAGCAGGTCAAAGTTGTGATTCTGCATAAAGAGAAGATCTAAGTCGTGGTTACCTACCAACCGATACAAGCGGTCTTCACGAGCAAACATGTCAAAGACCTCATAGACCGTACCCCAGCGTTGCTGTATTGACTCCAGAGTAAATCTCTGGAGCTCCTCAACATCTCCGTTGAGCACCAACGTATAACCCCTTGGGAAGTAGTAGTCCCGTAACACCTGAATGAACATATCGGAATTGCGGGCAAAGTCGTCAGACTTACCACCGTTCCCCATGTGAAGATCGCTGAAGATAACGTACTTGTCCTTGTCACTCAGGTGCACTGTGGGTGAGCTGCGAAACAGTTTGTTCAACGTGGCGTAACTAAAGATTTCACGGTTCATTGTGTTTCCAAATTGTAGAGATTCACCCAAGCTTGGTCAAATCATATGTCGCCCAAACCGATATTATTGATACAGCCGCGGCGGCAAATACATACGGTGCCAACGACAAATGCTTATCTTTGCGCTATGATTCATGTACAAGGACGTATAGGTGGTGGATAGAAACAACAGTACGCGAACCGAGCCCACTGCTGAAACCGTTGCGGTGCCTCATTACGTAGCGTTCGGCGAGAGGGAGCGCGAAGAGCTGCTTTCGCAACTTGGTATTGTCGCACCCCGCGAACGCAACTGCTTCCACCAAATGTGCAAGATGTGGGCGCCCGAGATTCCGTATGACCGCGTCCTTGCTGCCATGAATCATGAGCTTGGAGTCGAGGTCGAGCTCGGTCGCCTCATGAAACGGCTCAGGCAACAGGAGTACGGGATACTCTGCACCTGGGTAGAGTCTTCAAAAATAGCTGACCGGGCCATTGTCCTCACCGAACCTGGGTCCGTAAGATTCTTCAGCTATCTCATTGATGAGCAGTATCGTGAACTGGACCTCTCTCTAGATGCGCCACTGCCTACTATTGGGCGACTTAAAGCAGACGAGATTGTTGTCCCGTCGGACTTCTTCCGCGATCTGGACGGCGAAACAATGTCACAGTTCGCACACGAACCAGACACATTCCCCCGGTTTACCGTTTTCCGCTATCGCTTTGGTTCGGGAGATGCCTTGCCTATCCCTCGTGCCCGGGCAGAAGCTTTTGATCGCTTTTTAATGCGCAAGATTGCCAGGCGGCTTGAGTCATCAGACTTCGCTGTGGCCGTATCACGAGTTGCCGGAATCTCTTTGAATGAGCTCCACCGACGCAGCACAGGAACCGGGGCCATATTCTGGTTGGGTTTCTGCAGCACAGTTCTGACGAACATTGAAAAACTGAAAGATCTAACGGGATTGTCGACCGACGACGACTTCTTCCACTGCTGCGAGCTCATTGAGCACTACCTAAAGGCGTCAACCGTGAAGGAAGACGAGGAACGGCACGAGCGTGAACGCCGCACAAGCGACTGGAAGGCACTTGCGCAGTCTCTTCGAGATAGGGATGAGGCGCTCAGCAGTATTCCTGAGTTCGAAACTATGGTAACTGGATACCAGAGCGACTATCCCGAGACCTTCAACGAGTTCAAAAACGGGCTGGAACAGAACTACTGCACGCCTCCGGAAGGAAAAAACGTAGCTCGCATTAACCTTATTGCCGGGTTCTACGTACATCGGGATCGTGCATACGAAGCCTTTCGCGACCGCATCCCGGCCGTCAAGGAACACCTACTCCAGGATTATCAACGGCTCATGACCGCACACCTGCAGGGCAAACGAGGCGACTACTCGCCGTTTCTTGGCAGAGAGAATTTGGAGGTCGATATTGCAGCGCGGCTACGGGGTATCGATCCATACTGTTCCTCTGTTCTCAGCAACCCGGAGTTTCTAGCCGAGGCAATTGCCCACTTTGTGAAAAGCACCGGGAAACAGCTGGACCTTGAACGCGTTCGCACAATCATGAACGCCTACTTCCTACCCGGAACAATGCGGCTCCAGGAACTGGCCGTAATATTCGAGGTAGTGTTATATGAAGTGTACGACGCCGTAAGTCCAAGGCTTCCTCGACTGCTTAGACTGTGGTTGCGATTGAGCGGTAAAGGTACCGACCTCCGCAATATCTACATAGCACGTTCGGCTATAGCCCGCAATGGAACAGCGTCTGGCATTCGCTTAAGCTCCGGAAAAACAAGATCCGGAGCTGCCAAGAAGAATTCGGAAGCGCAAAAGCCTGGAGGACTGCTGCAGTTACTTGGCTTCTCACGCCCGGATCCAAGCCAGAACCAAAAGCTCTCGCGGCTCACAGATGCTGGTGCCGACAGAAAAGAATACGGCACAAGCTCCAGTTCCCGCGGCTCAAGCAGAACACGAGCACCCCACAAAGCTGGCTCAAGCTCAGCTCGGCCGGAGCGGCGGTACACTCGCCAAGAACTAGACAGTGCGTGGGACGAGTTTCGTCGCAGCCTAAAGGACTGAGCGTCCGCGAAACAAGCGCCGCCGAAAGGAGTCGCGAACAACATGCGCACAGTTGTATCCCGCGGCACCAAATATTCCACCACCCGGATGCATTCCTGCCGAGGCCAGATACAGCCCTTTCAGTTCACCTTCGTACTTGGATAGCTCCGGCAGGGGCCGGTTCATGAACATCTGGTCAATGAGCATCTCTACATGCATAACGTTAGCGTTGGGCATATTGTGCTTCTCAGAGATCACTTTGGGTGTTTGAATGTAGGTATCCCGCACCATCTCACGCGTGCCAGGTGCATAACGCTCCACGACACCAAGAAGCTTTTCATACTCCTGCTGCTGAATAGCATCCCAGTCCCCGCCGTTACGCAGATTGTAGGGATAGTACTGTCCCCAGACAAACATGGTATGCTTCCCCTCCGGCGCCAGGGACGGATCAATGGCACTAAAGGTCATAACAATGGCCGCCGGATCCTGCGACGGCATGCCGCGTAGATAGTCGGCATAGGCGTCATTCAAGTACTGCGTGCTTGGACACAACAACTGCAAACCCCGGTGGAGCTCCGCATCCTCGTAGCCGGAAACATTGTAGCGTGGCAGACCGTCCATGGCGCATCGTAACACCATTCCAAAGCCGTTACCGACATGAACCGCGTCCAAGCGTTTTCGCAGTGCAGGCGGTGTCCAGTCGGCAAGCAGATCCCGGTAAGTCACCCACAAGTGCGCGTTGGAGACTACCCGACGTGCCGTGTAGCTTCTCCCGTCATGCAGCTCCACACCCTCGGCGCGGCCGTCCTTTACCACAATACGGCGCACCTCGGAGTTCGCCAGTACCGTTCCACCGTGATCCTCAATATGGCGCGCCAAGGCCTGAGTGAGCGCGCCGCTGCCTCCACGAGGCCGCGCTGGCCCATGCTTGTGAATAACCGAGTGCCAGCCAATAAACTCCGCCGAGGCCGCATCAATAGGCGGCGGCCCACTCTGTGCACCCCACCATGCGAGCGCGGCTCTTAGTTTTGGTGACTCAAAGCTGGTATCCAGCAAGCGCCCGTAGCTGCTGAGCAAGGCCCTCACCATGTCGTCGCGGTCGCGCCCGCCCTTGGTAAGTTTGCGACCGACAAGACTCTTCAGCAGATTAAGTCCGGTTGGGGGCCGCTGAAAAGCCGCGAATACCGCCTCGTTGAGGGGCGTCCAGCGCTCGACAAAGGCCCGGTAGTTGTCTGCATCTTGCTCCGATATCTTGGCTATGCTCTGGCAGGTACGGTCAAGATCCTGGTAGAAGGCAACTGCTGTGCCATCATCAAACGGCGCCACCATAAAGGGGTCAAGGGGAATATACTCTAGCCCGTACCGCGCCAAGCCAAGCTCCGCAACAATGGGAGTATGATGAATCATAAAATGGGCCGAACCGCCGACATCGAGCTGAAACCCACCAAACATCTCCTCGGTGCATACCGCTCCCCCCACGGTGTCGCGTCGCTCAAGAACCAGCACGCGATATCCCCATTCTGCCAGATATGCACCACATACAAGGCCGTTATGACCACTTCCAACTACAATTACATCAGCATCCATTTGACTCTCTTTGATTCAGGCTTGAGGAGAGTATACCGCGGAGGCCGCCCATCCGGCACCTGTTTCTTCCCGGTCTTCCCAAATAAATGACCGACCCGTATACTGTGGAGACCAAGTTCCCGCAGGCACACGGTGGCAAACCCCATAGATTGGAATGGCAGACTATGATTAAGCATCTCATCATTGGCGGCGGAATTGGCGGAGTATTGACCGCCATGTACCTGCAAAAAAGAGCGGGAGTTCCTTCCCGGAGCATCCGCATTTTGGACCCTCACCCAACTCTCCTTGCACGCTGGCATGCCAACGTCGAGGCATGCGGCATGCGGTACCTGCGCTCCTCCAGCAGCCATGTACTTGATACAGACTTTCGCTCCCTTCGGAGTTTCGCGGCCCGCTCACCAGGCTTTGACAAAGGCGACTTCACGCCACCTTACCGGCGGCCTTCGGTGCGCCTCTTTCGGGCTCACTGCGAACACATCATGCAGGAGTGTGGAGTCCCAGAGCTCCATATCAAGGGGACCGCTCAATCACTCAAACGCGGCCGAAAAGGGCACCTGATTCTGGAGACAGATAAGGGTGCCCTGGAGGCCAAGAACCTGATCCTGTCGCTGGGAGCTGGCACCCAACCTGTACGGCCGGACTGGGCAGAGTCCGCTGCCGAGGTGCAGCACATATACGACCCCGGGTTTAGGAGCAGCCTTGCCAGCGCCGGGCAGGTTGGGCAGGTTGGGCAGGTTGGGCACGCAGCGAGCGCCAGAAGCCCCACCACGAAAACTGCACATGTAGCCATCGTCGGTGGTGGTATAGGCGCCGCGCAACACGCCTGTATGCTGGTAGGCCGCTACCATGCCACGGTAAGTATCATTGCACGACACGAACCAACCATGAGCGTCTTTGATTTCAATCCCTGTTATGTTGGGCCGTCCTGCCTGCCCGGCTTTCTATCTTCAGAGGACTATCGCGAACGGCGCAGAGTCCTTGAACAGGAGCGTTATCCAGGCACTCTGCCGCCGGACGTCTACGCGGAACTGCAGGCCCTCCGTGAGTCCGGAAGCATATCCTGGATACGCGGGGAGGTTTCTCGGATAGAGCCTTCCCACTGCGGAAAAAGCAGTAGCCAAGTTGAGAAGGATACAGGACAAACTACGGTATTCATTACACCACCATACAGAGACAAGAAGCCGCAGAACGAGATGCGGCTGGTGTGTGACAAACTACGACTGGCAACCGGGTTCACGCCCGGGTTCAACCGCAATCCTTTGATGCGTCAAATCTCAATGGAGTTTAACGCCCCATTCGAGGCTGGTGGCGCACCTATCCCCGGAAGTACACTGGAGTGGCTCAGTAGGGTTTTCCTGGTCGGACGTGCTGCAGAACTGGAGGTGGGTCCGCCTGCTGGCAATATCATAGGAATACACAATGCTGCCAAACGACTCTGTAGCTCTGTCTCGGTTTAGAGCACCTCAATGCGCTCACGGCTGAACTGGTACTCTAGGAGACTCCCAAAAAGACTGGAAAACACAATAGGATAGACCACGTTAAAGAAGTGGGCGCTTCTCAACATGCGAGATCGCTTACGCTCAAACTCAGACTTAATCCGAATACGCTCACGGTCAAGAAATTCTTCATAGGCATCAAAGCGTTCCAATTTGGAAATCTCCGACTCACCCTCGCGTTTCACCGCATCCTGATACTTTCCAAGATCAGCAAACAACTCAAAGAGGCTAAACTCGCGTTGAATGTACTGCGCCACCGCAGTCTTGTCCTGTCCAAGCCGTGCCTCGAGCGTGTCGAACTTCTTGGGATTGATGCTTCTGAAGATAAAATCCTTACGCACGTGGACTCCCATCCGGTCAAAAAGGTCTTCAATTGCCGCCAGGACAAAACGGTTGCCTCTGTAGTACTGAAGAATCTCCACAATGCGCGCAGCCCCTTCACGCCCCTTGTTCAACAGCAGCTCGGCCTGATCAGCTATGTGTTCCGGTAAGGCCGGATCCACCTGTATGCTGTAGGTATTAAAGCGCGCACCCTTTTTGTCATTGAGCCGCACTCGGCTGAAACTAAATAGCTCCGCCTTGGTGATTTCCTTATAGCGCCCAAAGAGCGCTCCCGCCTCTTTACAGAATCGCTGATGATAGGCATCTGCTATGCCGGTTTCCTCAAGAATACGGTAAAACTCCTCGGAAATGCGTAAGCCCCCCACCGGAGCGGTGCTCTCCATCCGCTTTGCGTCAATAACCGGAAGCCCAACGACATCCCACTGCTTAGCCCCATCAGGTCCAAAGTTTCCAATGGTGACTTCACCAATATTGGCTCCAATTCGAATCCGGATTTGAAACAGTGCATTGACAGAAGACGATAATTCGCCGCCTCCACGGAGGGTAGAGATAATCTGAAAGGCTTTCTCTAGAACCGCGCGCGTTTCACTAGACGCACTTTCCGCAAGAAATCTGTCACTAGCCTGATTGAAGAGCGTGCACACCCGCTGCATTTCGATGCAGGTGAAGAAGAGCTCACGCGCAATGTAGCGGGAGACCTGCTCCTCATCCAACCCACGCACGCGTGGATCAATAGTTCCCCCGTAATGGAACATGAGGCTGTCGCCCTCAATCTTGTTCAGGTAGCCACCATGGCGCTTGAGCACCGTGTTAAAGGCAGTATACAGCCCGTCGAGGACGTCCTGGTTCTCGTTCGGACTCAGGAATTTGGAGAGGTAGGTATAGTCGGCAATGTCCATGAACGCAACGCCAATGGTCGAGAGTTCGGAGTGGCGCGGGATTTCACCCATTTCAAGGATCGCGCTCACGAGCTGCTTTGGTAGATAGTACTCCTCAATCTGACGACGCAGATCACTTTCACGGATATCGGAATTGATGTCGTCAAGTTGGCCGTTTCCATTGTTACTCATTGCGGCTCCAATAACTGTACAAGCTCGGCCTCGGATAGTATGGGCACACCCAACTCCTGTGCACGTCTGTTCTTGGCCGAGCCGGACTCCGGCTCGTTCGTCACCAAATATGTGAGATCTTTTGTGACGGTGCTTCGTAGCAGTCCGCCAGCCTCAACAATACGCTTCTCCGCCTCACTGCGCTTCATTTGCGTCAGCGTACCGGTGATACAGAGACTCTTGCCACGCAAGGCTCCGTCTTTGGGAGGCGCGGTAATGCTGACCACACCCATTTCCAGCAGTTCTTTCATTTGCGGGGCAAGCTTCCGCAGACCGTCAAGCACCGTCGCGGCAGTTATCTCGCCAACTCCATCAACCTCGGACAACTCCTCAGGTGAGGCGTTCTCTAAGGTTTCCAGGGTATCGTATCCCGCGGAAACCAATCGCGCAACTATCAATTCTCCTATTCCTTCAATATCAAAACCAGCAACAAAGCGCGGGAGCGCTAACTCACCGACCGCACCAAGGTTTTCCAAGGCCTTGCGGGCGCTCGCGAGGCCCATGCCTTCGTAGCCAGCAATGTCTTCTTCCTTCAAACGATACAGATCTGGAATATCGCGCAGCAGGTCGTCATCAAAGAGTTTCCGCACCATCACTGGCCCAAAGTCTTTCACACCAAGGACCTCAATCCACTTGCGAATTCGATGGAGTCTCCGCTTTGGGCAGTCAAAGTTCGGGCAGAACAAACGCGTCCCGGCGTTATACAACTCCGCTCCACAGACACCACAGCTCTCCGGTAGCTGCACCGCCGGTGCATCCGGAGGGTTCTCAACCAGGCGCTCAATCTTAGGAATAATCTCTCCGCGCTTGGTCACGGCCACTCGTGAGCCTATGCGCAGATCAAGTTGCTCAATCATGCGTGGGTTCACGAGATTTGCACGCTTAACCGTTGTTCCTGCCAGTCGTACCGGGTCTATGATTCCGATTGGGGTATACAGATGTCCGGACTCACTCCAGTGAACCTCTCGCAAGGTGCTGACCGCTTCCTCAAGTTCAAACTTAAAGGCAATCTGGCGCTCGGGGCGAGCTCTACGCACATCATCCAGGTCAATCTCAAGGTCCTTGACCACAAGACCGTCAATGTCAAACTCCATACCAGGGCGTCGCTGCATGACCTCCTCACGATACCGTATGACCTCGTCAGCCGAGTCAAAGAAGCAATACTCTACGACATCGAGCCCCTGCTCCTGGAGCCAGGCCAGCTTAGCAGCCTCGTCGTGAAAGAATTCGTCGTCCTCAGCCGCGAGTGCGTCGTACACCACCACCTCGAGTAACCGCGCTCCCTGCCCATCCTTGCGCTTCATGATCCCGTTTGCGGCATTCCGACAGTTAGCTTTGTCGGGGTAGTGCTCGGCATGAACGCTGCGCCGCATCATGACCTCACCACGCAAGGCCCCCTCAAACTGCAAGCCAAGCCGGGCCGGGACACCCTGCATCCGGCTCACATTGGCCGTCACGTCGTCCCCAACCAGGCCATCACCACGGGTCACGCAGTAGGCAAGTCGTCCAGCCCTGTACTGAAGCTCTATACTGGCCCCGTCGAGCTTGTGTTGCACGACCACCCGGCCGTGGCCGACCTTCTCATACCAACGCCGGAAGCTCTCTGGGTCAGCTGCCTTGGCCTGGCTGTTCATTGGCATGATGTGTGGGCGCTTTGAGAAGGCTTCACTAGCATCATGCCCTACAGTCTGGAAGAGTTCGTGCTCCGGAGCCAGTTGCACCAGTTCATCCCACAGCGCATCAAACTCAGCGTCACTGATTTCAGGCTCACCATTATAGTATTTGTCTTGGTGATACCGTACGAGTTCAACAAGTTCGTTTATTTTGGATTCCATGCATTGTATAATATACCGCTATGAACGATGCACGACTATTCGTTGCACTACCTGCACCGAACGATATGCAGCAAGATTTGGTCAATGCAGGCCGCTGGCTTGAGCAGCAGCTACGTGAGGGCACGCAGCACCGGCGTGAGAACCTCCCACACCCACGAGCTGGCTCACCAACCACCAAAGGTCGGCTACGAATCCGTCTGATCCCGCCAGAGAACATCCATCTGACCTTGTTCTTTCTGGGTGACACGCCCACGGCAGAGATTCCGCTTGTTGAGCAGCAGCTTGCACAGGTGGCCGGGCAACTACCCCCACCACGGTTCCGTGCAGGCGCAGGCGGAGTTTTTCCTGCCCGTGGTGCGCCGCGCGTTGCCTGGTGTGGCGTAGAGGATATAGACGGTAGTTTATGCCACACGGCCGAGGCTGTTGCCGACGCACTTGGGCGCACTCTTGAGCGTTTCCGGCCTCACTTCACCCTCGGGTATCTTAAGGGCCTGGATCATCTGGGGCTCGTCCGACCTGCGGTCACCGCTGCCTGCGCGGAGGCACTGCGCGGACCACCACAGGCCTCTTCGCAGCCTTCTCCTCAGGCCCCAACTCACACACGGGAGCAGAGATTCCACACAGCCAAGGAGATGGTGCTGTTTGAGAGTAAACTGCACCCCAGCGGTGCGGAACATGTCGCGCTCCGGCGTTACGCCTTTGCTGGAGCCTGAGTTGAGTCAGGCGTGTCAGTCGACTCAGATGTGTGGGTAGAGTCAGATGCGTCAGCAGACCCGTTCACGTCCCCCGAGTAGAGCGGGTGCACACGTTTGCGATAATGCTCGTACTGGTCGTCAGCGTGATACGAGGAACGCACCAGCGGGCCAGACTCGCAGTGGTCAAACCCCTTCTCTAGTGCACGCTCTCGCAGCTCTGCAAACTCCTCGGGCGTCCAGTACTTCTCTACCGGCGCGTTACGTTTGGTCGGTTGCAAATACTGACCCATATTGAGGATCCGCACACCTACCGCCAACAAGTCATCCATAGCCTCAAGCACTTCCTCACGGGTCTCGCCCAAACCAAGCATAAGGCTAGACTTAACCGCGGTATCAGGATCAAGCCTGCAGGCTGTCTGGAGAAAACCCAGTGAACGATCATAGCTTGAACGAGAACGAATTTGGGGAGTAAGACGGCGGACAGTCTCAAGATTGTGGCTGAGAATCTCAGGTTTACTTGCTGCCACAATTCCAATGCTTGTGGCGTCGCCCATGAGATCCGAGGCAAGCACCTCAACCGAACACTGCGGGGCTTCGGCATGAATTGCCCGCACCGTTTCGGCCAGCACCGAGGCACCTCCGTCCGGGAGGTCGTCCCTGTTCACCATGGTTACAACGGCGTGTTTGAGCTGCATCTCGGCAACTGCGTGCGCGACCCGTGCCGGTTCATCCGGATCCACCGGGGTGGGGAGCCCGGTCTCGACAGAGCAGAATCGGCAACGCCGAGTGCAAATCTCACCAAGAATCATGAAGGTTGCGGTGCGATGTTTCCCCCAGCATTCATGGATATTCGGGCAGCGAGCCTCCTCGCACACGGTGTTGAGCCGTTCCCTGGATGTTACTCGCTTTACATATTTGTAGTTGTCGTTGGTATTAAGTTGGACCTTGAGCCAGTCCGGCTTCCGTGAGACAACGTGATCAGGCATGAAGAACTCCTTCGCTTTATAGTGTAACGCCCATTCCACCACGGCTGCAAGCGGCTTGGGCGGCTTTCTTGACCGCTGCGCTCATGTTTGTATAATGGTGGAATGCTAAGTTCCTCTCCGGCCGCACCGGCCAAGCAGCTCGCCCCGCTGCGCGTTCTGTCCAACACCGAAATTGCCACCGACCTGTTTCTCTTGCGTTTTGAGCGTGATGGCCGCAGCTTTGAACCCGGGCAGTTTCTGGCAGTCGGGCTGCCTCGCGAAACACACCGTAGGGAGTACTCAATATACTCCGGTGTCGATGATGATTTCTTTGAGATCCTCTTCCGCCGCATGCCCGAGGGTTACCTGACCATGCGCTTGGCCGAACTCAAACCGGGCGACGCCGTTGTGGCCGAAGGCCCAGAAGGTAGTTTCACCATACCCGACAGCGCCGAGCATCTGCTCTTGGTTGCAACCGGCACCGGAATCTCTCCTTTTCATTGTTTTACTCGCTCCTACCCACACTTGAACTTCCAGCTGCTACACGGAGTCCGTACAAAGGCTGAACGCGCAAATCCTGCTGAGTATGGTGACAGCTATCTGGCTTGTGTCAGCCAGGAGATGGGTGGTGACTACCATGGCCGAGTTACTTCTTACCTGAAGGAGCAGCTTGAGGCTCATCCTCTTGATCCGGCTACCCATTGTTTCCTGTGCGGCAACTGCGATATGATATACGAGGTTTACGCGCTGCTGCAGCGCTACGGCGTACCGCTTGACCGACTCCACACCGAGGTTTATTTCTAAGTGAGTTTGACATATCACATTGTTTCGCTCGGATGTCAGATGAATCGCTCCGACAGCGAACGCATTCAAAGTGTACTTGAGGAAGCAGGCTACACATTTGTCGAGGACGAGTCTCAGGCCGATATACTCGGGCTGGTAGCCTGCTCGGTACGCCAAAAAGCCATTGATCGCGTCTACTCACGAATTCACAAATGGAACAGCTGGAAAAGCAACCGCAATCTCTTGACCTTTGCCTCAGGCTGCATTCTACCGGCAGACCGAATGAAACTTCTTGAACGGTTTGACTTGTTGTTCGATATCGGCGAGGTTGGTGAACTTCCAAGCATGATTCGCGAGTACGGTGTCACGACTCCGGGCTCGCTACGGAGCTTCCCGAACGAAGGTGGAGATGAAGCCGCACCAACCGCGCACTGGAATATTCGGCCAAGTTATAGTTCGAGTTTTGAAGCCTTTGTGCCTATTCAGAACGGATGTGACAAGTTCTGCACCTTCTGCGCCGTACCGTATACGCGCGGACGCGAGGTCTCACGTAGCTCTGCAGACATTATGGCCGAGCTTGAAACACTCGTGAAGGCCGGGTACCAGTCCATTACGCTCCTTGGGCAGAACGTCAACAGCTATGGCCGTGACAGGCCACACAGCGAACTGAGTTTTGCGGGCCTTTTGCGCGCTATTGGAGAGTTAGGGAAACAATACGAAAACTCATTTAGGCTCTATTTCACCTCACCTCATCCACGTGACATGAGTACCGAGGTGATTGAGACCATTGCGGAGTTCCGCTGTCTTGCCCGGCAGATTCACCTCCCCTTGCAGTCCGGAGATGATGAAGTCCTGGAACGAATGAACCGTAACTACACTTACAGTGACTACTTCAAGATTGTTGAGGATATTCGGCGCATACTGCCGGACGCGACAATCTTCACCGATATCATTGTGGGGTTCAGCGGCGAGACCGAGGCGCAGTTCAATAACACCCACCGAGCAATGCAAGAGATTGGTTTTGATATGGCCTATGTTGCTATGTACTCACCGCGACCCGGCGCGCGTAGCGCCGACTGGCCGGACGACGTAGCCCACGAAGAAAAGCGCCGCCGTCTGCACGCCCTCAACGATGAGCTCAACGCCTTGGGACAGAAGCATACCGAGGCACGCGTCGGTCGTACCGTACCGGTGCTGGTAGAGTCCCCCGACCGCAAAAACCTATATTTCTCTGGGCGCAGCGAGGGTCTACTGCCGGTGCGAATTCGGGGTGCCTCGGCCGAGCTCATAGGCAAGGTCGTACCGGTGCGAATCACGGCTGCCCGGCCGCTGTCAATTGAGGGTGAGTTGGTGGAGGGGCTGCCCTATGGGTGGGCAGCCGCAGAGCAGTATGACTCCTGATGCTCACACCACCACGAAGCGGGTCGCGTTCCACACACTGGGGTGCAAGCTCAACCAGCACGAGACCGAGTCAATTGCGGCAGATTTTCGTCGCGCCGGGTACACAATTGTTCCCTTTGGTGAAACGGCCGACGCCTACATCATAAACACCTGTACCGTCACAGCCAAAGCCGACCGCAAGTCACGCAACACCGTAAACCGAGCACTCCGCAGCCGCAGCAGCGAGACCGCCAGCAGCCCAGACTCCTCACCAGCTATCGCGGCTCCCGATGTTCCCGGGCTGAATGTAGAGACTCTGCCAACCTCGGTTGTAGTGGTCACCGGCTGCTTTGTAGAAGCCTCACCTCAGGTCTACCGCGACGTCCCCGGCCTCTACATGTTGGATAATCGACGCAAGAGCGCAGCACTGGAAATTGTTGAAGCCCATCTACGCGGGGAAATTGTCATACCTGAGCGCCATGCACCGGCTCCCTTTAACTTTGACACACCGTCACCAGTCTTCCGCACTCGCGGAACCGTGAAGATACAGGACGGCTGCAATACCGGTTGCAGCTACTGCATTATTCCGGTTGTGCGTGGCCGAGCCCTCAGCCGACCTGCTGCCGAGGTACGTGAAGCTGTGCGTAGCAATATTGAGCGTGGATACCGCGAGATTGTCCTGACCGGTATCAATATGAGCCGCTATCATGATGCCGACACCGACTTCCCGAGCTTGTTGCGCCAACTCCTTGAGCTGCCGGGCCAGTTCCGCCTACGCCTGTCCTCACTTGAACCTGAACTGCTTACCGAGCCACTGCTGGAAATGATACGCCACCCAAGATTTATGCCCCACCTGCATCTCTGCCTGCAGAGTGGCTCGGATAGAATTCTCTCTCTCATGAACCGGGGATACACCCGGGGCGAGTTCACACATGCGCTTGAGGCTATGAGAGCCAAGGTGCCGGACTTTCATTTCACTACCGATATAATTGTCGGATTCCCGGGAGAGACCGAGGCGGACTTTCAAGAGAGCCTTGAGGCGGTGCGGGAGCTGGAGTTTGGCCATGTTCACACCTTCCCGTACTCATCACGGAGTCGCACACGTGCGGCACGCATGGCCGGGCACATTCCTGAGTCGGTGAAAGCCGAACGAGCCAACGCTATGCGGAGAGCCAGCGCTGCCGGGAAGTTGCAGTATCGCCGCTCGCTCCTTGGCCGAGAGGAGGAAGTCCTCATAGAACGAGTTGTGCCCGGCGGTTCTGCCAGCGGCTATGGCAGGCGCTATGTCCCAATTACCCTGAGGGACAGTAAGAAGGAACTCAAGGTGAACGAGCTCTGCAAGGTCGTACTGAGTGAACTTGAGATAGACGATGAGCCGGTCTTTCACGGGCGCCTGTTGTAGCTGTCCGGTTTCATTACGGGTAGAGATATCATTACGGGCATTGAGCAGAGCGACCTATCTAGAGTTCCTGTCCGCCTGCAGCGCTCTATAGTTCTTGTCCGCCTGCAGCGCGGCGAAGCCGGTCACGAACGGCCAGGCCTACCCCTTGTGGCGGAGGTAACTCTGCAACAATAACTTCACACCCCTGACCGTCAAACCATACAAGTTTCCGATACAGCAGGTGGGCGTATTCCTCGGCAGAGTTCATGACATATACCGGCGTCGCTGGCCCCACCCCAACCGGTGGTCTATTCATGGCCATGACCCCAAATCGACGTCCGTGGAAGCGCTTGCGCGTCCGGGCCCCATCAATCCGTTCGGTAACAAATACCTCGGCACGCGGTTGGTAATGGCGGTAGCTCATGCCGGGCGCTTCCGGCTGTGCTGGCATGACAACCGCGCCCCCCTCAGCATCCGGCGCTCGAACGCGCACGCCTGGCAGCTCTTCTCCAAGGCACCGCGCAATCATCTCAACTGTAATTGCTCCAGGCCGCAAGAGCACCACCTCACCATCGCTACAGCGCACAATGGTGGACTCTATCCCATGCTGGCAGAATCCACCGTCCACCGCACAGTCTACCTTGCCATCCAAGCCCGAGAGCGCCATTTCCAGACTTGTCGGACTTGGTTGGCCCGAGATATTGGCGCTGGGGGCTGCAACCGGAACATTACACATCTCAAGAAACTCACGAGCAACCGGATGTGATGGAATTCGTATTCCAACCGTGGGGAGTCCAGCCGTCACCAAGGGTGAGACGCGTTCCGCCTTGGGCAGTACGATGGTGAGCGGCCCCGGGGAAAAGGCCTCAAACAGCAGCTCAGCCGAACGGGGTACAGAGGCCACCGCTTCAGATAGCAGCGCGGTTGAGTGGATGTGAAGTATAAGAGGATTGTCCTGGGGTCGACCTTTTGCTTCAAATATCTTGGCGACCGCATGCTCCAGAAGTGCAGAGGCACCTATACCGTAGACCGTCTCGGTTGGGAACACCACTATCCCACCGGCAGCTAAGACCTTGGCGGCAGCACCCAGATTCCCCGAAGTATAAACTGGAGTCACAAATCCTGAGGAAGATGGTTCTCTATGCAGCATGCAATAATTGTATAGGAAAGCCTGCGCCAAGGTACAGCCCGGTCAAAATTGTCAAAGCGCTGTGGGAATCACTGTGCCCACAACTCCGCCAGGCTACATCTTAACGTATACCATCCCGTCCTCAATCTTCACCGGATAGGTCTTGACCGGACGTGTTGCCGGGAAATCCTTCACCGCGCCACTGCGAATGTCAAATCGTGAGCCGTGTTTTGGACAGTACACATCACCATTGACAATCATTCCCTCCACCAGCGGTGAGTACTCATGCGAGCATGAGTTATCAATAGCATACAGCCCGTCCTCAAGACGGAAGAGCGCAATTTCTTTACGGCGATGTACGTACTTGTAGGTCTTACGGAAGGCGGTCTCTTCTACCACCGGCATCCACTTTGCCATATTCAACTCCGTCGTGAGGTGTGGACGCCGACTATCGCCCGGCGTCCACCTAAGTTTCATGTCATAAAAGCGACGTTTAGAGAATATCCACCGGAACGAAGCGTGCCGCAATGAGATCTCGTATTTCTTCCTGGAGCGCTCCCGGCAACCGAGCGACTATCGGCTCAAAAAAGCCTTGCAGCAGGATTTCTTCCGCTTCCTCCGGCGAAAAACCGCGTGAAGCAAGATAAAAGACCTCGTTACGGTTGAGCTTTCCAGTTGTCGAGCCGTGACTACACTTAACGTCGTTGGTGTGGATCTGCAAACAGGGAATTGAGTCTGCCTGAGCTCCGTCGTTGAGCAGCAAGTTGTTATTGGTCAGGTACGCATCGGTCTCGCTACCTTCATCTCCTACGTAGATCAAGCCCTGATATACGCCATGCGCCTCATCTCGAATTGCTCCACGATACAGCGCGTGACTGGCACACTTAGGAGCAAAATGGGTCTGTACCGTTCGGAGATCGACATGCTGATCCTCGGCCGGGTAGTAGATCCCGTCGAGCAACACATCCGAACCCGGGCCATTGAGTTCGGCATCTACACGAAATTTAGTGAACATGGAACCAAATGCGGCTATGCCGTGATGCAGATGTCCGTCACGCGATATCCGAGCTAGCGTCGTTCCAAAGCTACTTGAGTCAATGTTCAGGTTGTGCAGCGCTACATATTTACATGCCGCGCCATCACCAATGTGTATATCAACCGACTCATTCAGGAGTACCACTCCTTCGTCAGCTCCGTGCACCCTTTGGATCACCTCAACCCGTGCGCCCTCCTCCAGCACCACAAAAACCTGAGGGGCACTAATGACTGAGTCTCCACTTTCCTGGAAATCCAGTACAAAACAGTTTTTAATCTCCATGAACCGAGGCACGTACAGTACGACTCCGTGCGTCCATCCTGCGTAATGCCAGAGCTTAAGCTTGTTGTCTGCCTTGTGCACCGAGTCCATGATCAGGTCTCGCACCGCCCTCGTGGCCTTGCTCATGTTGCCACCGTGGTTAGCGCTATTCTGGAGTACGAACTCGGACAAGGGCTCAAATATCACGCCTTGTGACGCAAGATCAGGGTCGAGCGATGTAGCCACCGCATCCGGCCCCTCAAAGCTGATACGCCCTGCAACATCCGGCTCCGCCTGAGGGTCAGCAGAGTCTGCCGCCGCCGACTGCTGTGCGCCGCGCATGTTGTACGCATTGAAGTCATAGCTCGATATATCCGAGCGGCGCCATTCTTCCACCGCGGTATCGGGCCAGTCCATTGTACTAAAGCGTTCGAGCGCCGCTAATCGTGTCTCGCGCATCCAGTCCGGCTCCGGTAGACTCCCTATATAGTCGCCAAGCCCATCTACGCCGGTAAAAACCTCGCCCACTGTGTTGTTCTTCATATGTTATCTACCTCTTGTGCGGTCGGCGAGCTGCCCGCATTGCGGGCAACCGACCATGATTCAGCCGACCGAACCTTCCATTTCCAGTTCAATGAGGCGGTTCAACTCTACCGCGTACTCCATTGGCAACTGTTTCACCAACGGATCCAGAAAGCCATTAACAATGGTCATTGATGCCTCTGCCTCGTCCATTCCACGCGACATGAGGTAGAAGAGCTGCTCCTCGCTAATTTTGGAGACTCGCGCCTCATGCTCCATTGAGACATCATCGGACTGAATGTCCATATACGGGTAGGTGTTGCTGATTGAGTGCTCATCAATGAGCAGCGCATCACACACAACATGGCTCTTCACGTCGTGCAGATCCGGCTCTATCTTGATCTGTCCGCGGTAACTTGAGGTTCCGCCGTCCTTACTAATTGACTTAGATGTAATGACCGAGCTCGTGTTACTTGCGCAGTGCACTGCCTTACCACCGGTATCCTGTTCCTGCCCTTTGCCAGCAAAGGCAATGGAAAGAACCTCTCCGTGAGCACCCTCTCCCATCAGCCAGATCGATGGATACTTCATTGTCCGCTTGCTGCCGATATTCCCGTCAACCCACTCAACAGTTGCGTTTTCATACGCAAATGCCCGCTTGGTGACCAGGTTGTAAACATCGCTTGACCAGTTCTGGATGGTTGTATATCGCACACGACTTCCAGGTAAGGCAATAATCTCTACCACCGCCGAGTGCAACGAGTCGGTTGCATAGACCGGAGCGGTGCAGCCCTCAACGTAATGCACAAAGCTGCCTTCGTCCGCAATAATGAGCGTTCGCTCAAACTGTCCAAAGTTCTCACTGTTTATGCGGAAGTAAGCCTGCAGCGGCACCTCAACCTTCACACCTGGGGGAATATAGACAAAGCTCCCACCAGACCATACTGCTGAGTTAAGTGCCGCAAACTTATTGTCACTGTAAGGGATCACCGTGCCAAAATACTTCTTTACAATCTCAGGATGCTCCCGCACCGCGGTCTCGGGGTCGGTAAACAACACTCCAAGTTTGGCAACACTCTCTTGAATGTTGTGGTAGACCATCTCCGAGTCGTACTGCGCACCTACACCGGCCAGGTACTTACGCTCAGCCTCGGGAATACCTATGCGATCAAAGGTTGTTTTGATATCGTCGGGAACGTCGTCCCAAGTCCGACTCTGTTCCTCAGAAGGCTTAGCGTAGTAGTAGATCTCGTCGAAATCGATATCGCTGAGGTCACCGCCCCAGTTTGGCATTTGCTTCTCGCGGAAGACCTTGAGCGCTTGGAGCCGGTACTGCAACATCCAGTCCGGTTCCTGCTTGTGGCTTGAGATTGCCTTCACTACATCTTCATCAAGGCCTTTGCGGGTCTTGAACACACTGTTATCCGGATAGTGAAACCCGAACTTATAATCATCTATATGAACTGCTTGAGCCTCGTTACTCATGGACTTCCTCCTCTTGGCCGTACTGTGCGCGAACCCAGTCGTAGCCGCGTTTCTCAAGTTCGGTCACAATCTCTCCTCCACCAGAGGTCACAATGCGCCCCTGGTACATTATGTGTACAAAATCCGGCTTAATGTGATCCAGAATCCGCTGGTAATGGGTAATGATCAGCGCACCAAAGTCATGCTCGCGCATCTTGTTTACACCACGAGCAACCACTGCAAGAGCGTCTATATCGAGCCCTGAATCAGTCTCATCCAGTATGGAGAACTGTGGTTGGAGCATGAGCATCTGGAGAATCTCCATGCGCTTTTTCTCACCACCAGAAAAACCTTCGTTCAGGTAGCGATTAATGAACTGCTGATCAATCTCCATGAAATCCATGGCTTCACGCAGGTCTTTCAGAAAACCTTTAGTACGCACCTCTTTTTGCCCTTCAAAGCGAATCTCCACCGCGCGCCGGAGGAATCTTCCTACCGTCACGCCGGAGATCTCGACCGGGTACTGAAATGCCAGGAAAAGTCCCAACCGAGCGCGCTCATGCGGCTCCATCTCCAGAATATCTTCGCCGTCCACAAGAACGCGGCCACCGGTGACCTCGTATGAGGGGTGCCCAAACACCACGTTTGACAAGGTGCTCTTTCCTGAACCATTAGGGCCCATTAGGGCGTGCACCTCGCCGCTATTCATAGTGAGGTCGACGCCACGTAGGATTGGTGTATCTCCTATTTTGGCCTCAAGCCCTTCAATCTTAATCTCCATTATCTTCTCCTTGCGTCAAATATGTTTGAGTAGGCACACGTACTCATGCTGAGTACGCTTAGCTTCCGTGAATATGTTCGGCCGGGCTGCCGGTCTTTCAGACTGGGTATCCCAACTCAAGTCGGGCTTCCTCACTCATGAAATCAATGCTCCAGGGTGGGTTCCACACCAGGTTGGTTTTTACCTCTGTTATTCCTGTCTTCTCTGCGACCTGCTTCTTCATGTCTTCAACAATGACGTCCGCCAGGGGGCAGCCCGGAGAGGTGAGCGTGAAGTCAATCTCTACCGAGTCCTCACTGGGTTCCACCCTATACACCAAACCAACGTCAACTATGTTCAGTCCTATCTCGGGGTCTATTACCCCGCTCAAGGCGTCTAGTATCTCTCCCTTTGTTACCATAGTGCTCTCCTATACATGATTAACTTACTCAGGAATGTACTATCGTGCAAGTAGTCTCGGCTAACAATTTCGAGTACAATGTGACTATGCAGATCTCATCTACAATGAATGCGCCCTCGCGGCCGGTTGCCATGACCATCCTGGCTCATCCGGAACCCCGCAGTTTCTGCACTGCCCTCGGCGACCGTGCAGCACGGGCGGCGGCAAGCTCAGGCTTTGATCTGCGGCGCCACGACCTGTACCGTGACGGATTTGAACCGGTACTGTCGGTTGAGGAGTATCGGCGCGGTTTTAGCCTCGACACCGCTGTACAAGCAGCCGTGAACGACATGCAGGAAGCGCAGCTGATTATCATTACCCACCCCGATTGGTGGGGAGGGCCTCCGGCAATTCTCAAGGGGTGGGTTGAACGGGTTTTCCGAGCCGGAATAACCTACGAGTATAGGGGGCAGGAGATAGGCCCCAAGAGTCGTGTAGGATTACTGCAACACAAACAGGTGCTGGTGCTGCTTACCACTGACTCGGATACACATGACGATCACCAAAGCTTAAGACGCTACTGGAGTCGGAACGTGTTTGGCTTCTGCGGAGTTCCCAATATCGATGTCCACATATACGGCCCGGTACACGGGTCGAGTGCTGGCACACGGAAACTGTGGCTTCAAGAAGCAGAAAACCTACGCTTCCCCGCTACCGCGACAGAGATTCCAAGCACCGGTTCGCCATGATTGAATTTACAGGAGTGAAAACAGCATGAAGGAAGTTCTCGTACTACGCCACGCAAAAGCCGAACCCGCACACGGCCCATTAGAAGATCATGAGCGCGACCTGGCGCCATCCGGTATTTCAGCCGCACGGGAGGTCGGCAAGCGGTTGGTTGAACTAGGCCTACTCCCGGAGCGAATCCTCTGTTCAGATGCAGTAAGGGCCCGCCGAACCGCAGAGATGAGCAGCTCGGAAATGCCTTCTCCGCCCAGCATTGAACTCTTCGCAGAGCTCTACACCGCCGACTCCCATGATTACTTTGAGTTACTCCAGAAGTGTCCGCCTGAGATCAATCGGGTGCTGATTGTTGCTCATAACCCGACAGTCGAGGTGTTTTTGGGTCAAGCAAGTGGCAGAGAACTAGCAATGAAAACAGCGGCGCTGGCGGTGCTCCGCTTTGAAACCAGCGACTGGCGGAGCGTAGTACCCGGTGCAGCCGTGGAGCCAGCGCGCCTCCTCAGCTAATGCCACCAGGCATACACTAAGTACTGCGGTAGCGGCGAATAATGCCCCTTACCGCGCCCGCATAACCAGAACCAAAGATATTGAGATGGTTCAGCATGTGGTAGAGGTTATAGAGGTCAACTCGCTCCCTATACCCCGGCACCAAAGGGTAAGCCTCATTGTAGGCGTCAAAGAAGCGAGGAGAGAAACCGCCAAAGCATTTGGCCATTGCGAGGTCTGCCTCTCGGTGTCCGTAATAGACGGCTGGATCTAAAATTACCGGCGCTCCATTGGTATCACATAGAAAGTTGCCACCCCAGAAGTCGCCATGGAGTAGAGCAGGATGTTCGGGCTCCGGCAGCAGTTCTGGTAAACGGGCAATTATCTGCTCGACTCCGTTCCGCATTTCCCGATCCGATCGCCCCTTCTCTTCCGCCAGCTCAATTTGGAAGCGTAACCGGCGTTCACCAAAGAACTCTATCCATGAGTCTGAGGGCGCATTCGCTTGAGGGGTGGAGCCTATGAAGTTGTCCGAGGAAAAACCGTAGGACTGCCCACGCGCTGAACGATGCAGTTCCGCCATCTCAAAACCAAATTTGTCCCAGAACTCCGAGGTCTGTCTCCCTGACTCGATGTACTCCATAAGTAAGTACGAATGACGCTCACCCTCATACAGCGCCAAGGGCTCGGGCACTCGCGGCCCGGCGGCAGCCCTTAGGGCATCTAGCCCTTGGGCCTCGGCGCTAAAGATTCCGCGCGGAGCGGCACCGTTTTGTTTGATAAAGACCTTGCGCCCGTCACTGAGCTCAATGAGGCCGGTACGGCTGATGCTCCCACCAGATACACTTTGCGCGGCGGAAGCCGTGAGCACGTTTCCAAAGACTTTTTTCAGGGCTTCTGCAGGTTCAGCTATTCCGGTCACCATACAGTTACCCTAGCTCAGTTCGTCTGCCAGACCTTCAAGAAGAGCGTCGCACCCCTCTGAAACCATCTCAAAAACGAGATCAAAGCCGGACTGCCCGCCATAGTACGGGTCGGGAATGTCAGGAGCTCGATCAGAGTCCAAGTAAGCCCCAAAGAGCTTTATCTTTGACACCAAACTCGGATCACCAGCCGCCATTCGTTCCATCTCGCGGTAATGCGAACGATCCATGGCAAGAAGAAGGTCGTAGTCGTTGAGATCCTGTCTGCTGAGATGTCGGGCTTTGTGGTCAAGTGTTACGCCCCGGTCCCTTGCCGTCTGTCGCATGCGCGAGTCAGCGTTGTCGCCAATGTGATAACTATGTATTCCAGACGACTCAACCTCAAGCGAGTCCGATTTCTCACGCTCACGAGCCTTGTGCTCCAAAACCGCATGCGCCAATGGACTGCGGCAAATATTGCCGGTGCATACAAACATAATCTTCATTTTGTTCACGTGTATTCTCCTCCGCTGTCACGCTCGGGACTCATTGTCAGGATGTGCCGCTACTCACTGCATGGCCGCAGGCCGCACAACAAGCACCTTCCCATGTTCATGAAGTTCAACATAATATTCCGAACCTATTCGTTCAATACCGATAGTGCCAAGCTCGCCAGCCTCGGGATGCAGTGCCCCACGCAGCACCTGTCGGGAAACGGCCCGAGGATCACGAAACTGCTCGAGCACCGGCCCCAAATCAAAGATCTTTGGCCCTTCATCAAGAGGCATAGGATAAACTACGTACATGTGTGCCGAACGCTGCAAGGTCTCAAATGCAAATAGCCGATTGCTGTCCAGATCACCAGCGAACCCCTGTCGTCGCCCTTCGGCAGTCAGGTAGTAGCGCTCGGCAATCTGTCCGTCACGTAATACAAGCACCTCGGTCGAGACCGGAGCAGCCTGGTCCTGCAAGTATCGATCTATACTTTGTTCAAGCGGCAGGAGTGCCTCAAAAACAAGTAAGAGGGCGTAAACGATAACAGGCACAGGCATAGCGGAACTCCCCTTAAGCGGACCCGGCGAGCGCTTCAGGCCGCACCAATAAGCTTCTTCACCACAGCAAGCAACTTTTCGGAATCAAAAGGCTTCACAATCCAGCCAGTTGCTCCGGCCTCCTTGCCTTCCTGCATCTTACTCTGCTGAGACTCGGTTGTAAGAACCACAATGGGAAGAAACTTGTGTTGCCCCTGCTCCCGCACCTTGCGAACCAATCCAATACCGTCAAGGTTTGGCATGTTCACATCGGTCACAATAAGGTCAAAGCCACCTTCCTTGAGTTTCTCAAGTCCTTCTAAGCCATCACCGGCCTGAACTACGCCGTAGCCAGCCTGATCAAGCACGTATGAAACGCTTTCCCGGATTGCGCTGGAGTCGTCTACTACCAGAACCTTCTTTGCCATGTGTCCACCTTCCGCGCAGAGACTGCAAGACTCCTCACGAGTGAGAAACCTTGCATCAATTGAGTATTTTTCTTATTGAATAGTATCGTTGATATTTCGCGGCATTGCAACCGGAAGCTCCACAACATCTACATCCTTGCAGTGGAATTGCTGCTGCTCAAACTGGATCTTTTTTCCTCTCATGTGCATATTATAGGTTACTCAAGGTACCTATGAGACTCAAATGAGCGGCCGAACAAGGAGCCTTAGGTGAGACGCATTATTACAGCCTTACTTTGTCTGGGCCTTGGCTTGGGCGGCGCTACCAGCGTCAGCGCCCAAGAGCAAGGAGTCGCCGCAGGTATTATGCTCGGAAGCCCCACCGGCATCTCGATACTCCTGAGGGATCGAGTAGCACTGGGAGCCGCCTGGAGTTTTCGAGACTATATCCATGTGCATGGAGATCTATGGGTCTATCACGGGCCACTCGTCGAGCCCATTGACTGGTATGTCGGCATTGGTGCAAAGTTTCGCGCATTCTCGGATAGCCGTCGCAAGGACGACTTCCCGGTGGGCATTGGCGCTCGCGTACCATTAGGGCTACGCTTTTTTCCATTAGAACAACTGGAGCTGTTCCTGGAGCTTGCGCCAGGAATATCGCTGGTGCCGGATACCAGCCCGGATCTTGACGCGGTTCTCGGGGTTCGTTTTCACTTTTGAGTCGCTGTAGCTTTACCCAAAATGGATTCAAAGGTATCTTAGAGTCATGGAACAGAGCACACAACAACACGCCGCACTCGACTTAACTGGGGCAACCTGCACTTCTTGCGTCATAGCCATTGAACATTTGGGCAAACGCATAAAGGGTATCAGCGACATATACGTCGACCGACAGACGAAATCAATACAAATTGAGTATGATGGAAATCGTCAGAGTCTGGAAAAAATTCAAGAGTTCATACGTCGCATAGGGTATGAAGCAACCATTAGGGAAGAAGAGAGCGTGAGCACCGACACGGGAACTACCGAGCCATAGGTTCAACGCTGGACCATCGGTGGCTTAGAGCCGCCGCTGCTGGCTTAGAGCCGCCGTTGGGCATCGGTGGTTTCCTCGCCTGCCTGCAAACGCGAAACCATTGTGTTGAGTTTTGAAAGACGCTGTGCGAGTAACCTGGCTAAAAATAACCCGTAATGTGGGTGACGCTTAATTACATCAACAAAGTCGTTCTTTGAAACTCGTATGAGAGAGGAATGCCCACGAGAAACGACTGTCGCCGATCGGCGATTGTTGAGCAGAAATGACATCTCGCCCAGGAATATATCGTCAGGTGACAAAGTTGACACCAGGTTGTTACCGGAGAAAATCTCAAGCTTTCCGGAAACAATGTAGTAGAGGTGATTTGACTCTTCCCCTTCAGTGAACACAACATCACCGTTATTGCAAAGGAGTTCCTCCTGGTTTGCAAACACCCCTGGTACTGCGTTGCTCTCATGGTTAGCATGGGGGAACTCAAAGGCGACTTCATTACCGCGCTCGTTGTAGCCAAGGTTTTCCACGTAATGGCCGACCATCTTTATTCCATGTCCATGAAGGGCAAGGTTCAGCTCGTCGCTCGCATCTTTCCGTTGGCGCCAGTTGAAGCCATCTCCCTGATCCCGAATAGTAAAATACGAACGATCAGGCGTAATGCGGTAGGAAAAGAATACCTTCCGCTCGCGTATATCCTTGTGCATACACTTTTGGCGAAT